>JANTHJ010000046.1 GCA_024762475.1 Chromatiales bacterium
GGGCAAGCCCATGATGCGGCGTCCCATCATCACAGCCACGACAAATCCCTGCCGAAGCGGGCCCTGTTCATCGGCCTGATGCATGGGATGGCGGGATCGGCCGCCCTGGTGATACTTGCCGCAGAATCCACCCACAGTGCATGGGGCGGACTACTCTATATCCTGATCTTTGGTATCGGATCGGTTCTGGGGATGGCGGCGTTGTCAGTGGTCATCATGTTGCCCATGCGCCGTCTGCAGGCCACGGGACTGACGCGCACCTTTGCGGTGGTTCAGCTGGGACTGGGCGTGTTGACCATCGGCCTGGGAACCCAGATTGTCTGGGACAACCTTCGGCTGATTTCGTGAGACGTCTGCCGGCACCGCTTCAGGCGGGACAGGCCCCTTGATCGTCGGGGCGCAACAGCAACACCGAACAGGGCGCACGCTCCACCACCTTTTGCGCGCAGGAGCCGACCAGCACGTTCTCCGCCCAGCCCTTGTCGCAGTGTGGCATCACGATCAGATCGACCTTGTCCGTCTTTGCCACCTTGATGATGCGCTTCCAATCCGTACCCTGTTCCACACGCTGTCGAACCGATCGAGAAAAGGCCTTTTCGACGAATGCCTCGAGTTCGTGCTCGACCCGCTGTCGTGCCTTCTTTTCGGCATCCGGCGGAAAATAGCTGGCCACGATCGCCATCCCGAAGCCGGGCATCACGGTCATCACCTCTATCTGCGCCTCGAAGGTATCGGCGATACGTTCGATAGCGGGGGCAAACTGTGCCGCGAAGTCCGCGTGCGCCAGATCGACAGGGTAGAGAATCTTCTTGAACATATTGTTTCTCCGTGGTCAGCGCTCAGGCGGGGGCGTGTGCCGGCGAGTGCGTTTCGCGCCGTTTCTGCAACCACGCAATCAGCCCCAATAGCAGCAACGCGGGCACGAACATCCACTGCTTGGCGGGACGCTCTGTCGGTAGCTGGATGCTGACGAGCTCCTGGTCGAAGTCGAGCCCGGCCTTTTCCGCAGGACTGCCGAACACCACGTTATCGATCAAGGTCTTGCCCCCTTCCTGTCGGATCTCGATGCCCGCCTCGGCGAGCCGCTCGCTGGCCGTACCGCCCTTGCCCAGCGGCAGGACCACGGTCTTGCGGAAGGGCTTGCCGTTATCCTTCTCGCCGGCCACCGTAAGGCGCAGATCCGAGCCCGGCGGCAGTTGCTCGACCACCTGGACCAGTTCCGCACCCCCATGCTCTTCGAAGGGTGGATAGAGCTCGTCCCACCAGAAACCCGGCCGGAACAGGGTGAAGGTCACCAGCAACAGGGCCAGGGTCTCCCACAGCCGGCTACGGGTGAGGAACCAGCCTTGGGTGGCCGCCGCGAAGGTCAGCATGCCGATCACCGCACCGGCGATCACGACCACGGCATGCACGGCGTTCTCCACCCCGATCATCAGCAGTTCGGTATTGAAGATGAACATGAACGGCAGGATGGCAGTACGGATATCGTAGGTGAACCCCTGGATACCGGTGCGGATGGGATCGCCCTGGGAGATGGCCGCCGCCGCAAAGGCCGCGAGGCCCACCGGCGGGGTATCGTCGGCGAGGATGCCGAAATAGAACACGAACAGGTGGACCGCCACCAGGGGTACGATCAGGCCCTGTTCCGCTCCCAGGCTAACGATCACCGGTGCCATCAGGGTGGAGACCACGATGTAGTTGGCGGTGGTGGGCAGGCCCATGCCCAACAGCAGGCTGATCAGGGCGGTGAACAGCAGGATCAGCGGTAGGTTTCCGCCGGAGATGAACTCCACGAACTCGGTCATCACCAGGCCGATCCCGGTGAGCGTCACGGTGCCCACCACGATGCCCGCGGCGGCCGTGGCCACACCGATACCGATCATGTTGCGCGCACCGTCGGACAACCCGTGCATCAGGTCGACGAAGCCTTGCCGGAAACTGTGCTCTTCTCCGCTATGACCACGGAAAAAGGCCTTCAACGGTCGCTGGGTGAACAACACGAACATCATGAAGACCGTGGCCCAAAAGGCCGAGAGCCCGGGCGACAAGCGCTCAACGGTCAGCGACCAGATCAACACCACGACGGGCAGCAGGAAGTAATAGCCTGCAGTGGCAGTTTCCTTCAAATCCGGCAATTCGTTGATCTCGTGACTGGTATCGAGCTCCGGGACCGTACAGGCCAGCTTGACCAGTCCGATGTAGGCGAGGATCAACAACAGGGTCGCGACCCAGGGCGTCGCGTCACCGGCCACTGTCTTTATCCAGCCCAGCCCGTAGTAGACGACCGCCGTGAGCACCATCAAGACGATGACCGTGAACAGGAAACTGGTCAGCGATCGCAACAGATTGCTCGGCCGACGCCTCGGCAACCCCTTCAGGTTCAGCTTGCAGGCCTCGAGATGCACGATGTAGACAAGTGCAATATAGGAGATGACCGCTGGCAGGAAGGCATGCTTGATCACCTCGATATAGGAGATGCCGACGTACTCCACCATCAAAAAGGCCGCTGCACCCATGATCGGTGGTGTCAGCTGGCCGTTGGTGGACGAGGCCACTTCCACGGCACCGGCCTTTTCGGCACTGAAACCCACGCGGCGCATCAGGGGGATGGTGAAGGTACCGGTAGTCACCACATTGGCGATCGAGGAGCCGGACACCATGCCGGTGAGCGCAGAGGAGACCACCGCCGCCTTGGCCGGCCCGCCACGCATGTGTCCCATGGCAGCGAAGGCGACCCGGATAAAATAGTTGCCGGCTCCCGCCTTCTCGAGCAGCGAGCCGAACAGCACGAACATGAACACCATGCTGGTGGAGACGCCCAGGGCCACGCCGAACACACCCTCGGTCGACAGCCAGTAATGGCTCATTCCCTTGGAGAAACTCGCCCCCTTGTGTGCGATCACGTCGGGCATCCAGGGGCCCGCAAAGGCGTACAGCATGAAAACGCCGGCAACGACCATCAATGGCGGCCCAAGGGCACGCCGCGTGGCCTCCAGCAGGGTCGCCAGCCCAACGACCGCCACCACCAGGTCCAGCGTGGTCGGATTTCCCGGGCGGGCCGACAGCTCGGCATAGAAGATCCAGATATAGGCGGCGCAGAAGGCGCCGACCAGGCCTACCACCCAATCCTGTACGGGAATGTAGTCGCGAGGCGAAGAGCGAAGCGTCGGATAGGCGACGAAAGACAGCAGCACCGCAAAGGCAAGGTGAATGGCACGCGCCTCGGTGTCGTTGAGGATGAAGACATTGAAGATGAAAGGCAGCGGCGAGGAATACCACAACTGGAACAGAGACCATGCCAGTGGGATGCCGAACAGCAGCGCCTTGGGCACCTTGCCCCTGGGGGCCCTCGCCCCGGTATCCGCCTCGGCGATAATGGTCTCTGCTGCGTCCAGGTCGGGCGCTATGGCCTTGTCATCCTGAGCCATGTCTCCCCCTGCCCCTTGTGGAGGGCTTCGTTTATCGATCTTCTAAGCCTTGAAAATCAAGGTGAGGGCTTTGTGAGCCCTGGTAGGTCGGGCTTTAGCCTGGCGTGTCGGACTGAAGTCCGACCTACAGATCCGACCTCGGCCTACAGATCCAGCCTACAGATCCGACCTACAGAAAACCGGGGCGCGATGCCCCGGTCTCGTTTCGGTCACATCAAACCGGCTTCCTTGTAATACTTGACCGCGCCGGGATGCAGCGGTGCGGACAGGCCGGCCTTGATCATGTTCTCTTTCTTGAGATGGGCAAAGGCCGGATGCAGCTTGCGGAAGGTATCGAAGTTCTGGAATACCGCCTTGACGATGTTATAGACGACATCGTCCGGTACCTTGGCCGAGGTCACCAGGGTCGCGCGTACACCGAAAGTCGCCACATCGTCGGGGTTTCCGCGGTACATGCCGCCCGGAATCACCGCCTTGCTGTAGTAGGGATACTTCTCGACCAGCTTGTCGATCGCCGGGCCGGTCACGTTCACCAGCACTGCGTCACAGGAGGTGGTGGCCTCCTTGATCGAGCCACTGGGATGGCCGACGGTGAACACCATGGCGTCGATCTTGTTGTCGCACAGCGCCTTGGACTGCTCGGCAGACTTCAGCTCGGAAGCCAGTTTGAAGTCCTTCATGGTCCAGCCCATGGCCTTCATCACCACTTCCATGGTGCCGCGCTGGCCGGAGCCGGGGTTGCCCACGTTGACCCGCTTGCCCTTCAGATCCTCGAAATTCTTGATCCCGGAATCCGCCCGCGCCACCACGGTGAAGGGCTCTGCGTGGATAGAGAAGACCGCACGCAGATCCTTGTTCGGTCCGGCGTCCTTGAACTTGCTGGTGCCGTTATAGGCGTGATACTGCCAGTCGGACTGGGCAACACCCAGATCCAACTCGCCGTTGCGGATGGCATTCAGGTTGTAGATGGACCCGCCGGTGCTCTCAACCGAGCAGCGGATGCCATGCTCCTTGCGGGTCTTGTTGACGAGGCGGCAGATGGCGCCGCCGGTGGGATAGTAGACTCCGGTAACACCGCCGGTGCCAATGGTAACGAACCGCTGCTGCGCCGCCTGTGCCGATCCGCCTATGGCGCCGGCCACCAACAGGGTGGCAGCGATCAATGCGCCGCCCAGCTTTTTCAGTTTCATGCAATCCTCCTCATTATTGAGATACAACTTAACTCGGCGAACGCGGCACCAGCGCCACGACTCGCGTTCTTGTTTTCGAAGCGCCTGATCCCCTAAGAGACCGATGCCACACGAGCTTCAAAATAGCGTGGATCGGTGCAAAATGCCAACACAACCACCCAAATCCCAATACAAACCAGAATCTCTAAGCCATGACCCGAAAATCAAGACGCCGCCCCCCCTCCTCCCTGCACGAGTTGCGCGAGCTACTCGCACGTGTCCACGCCGGCACGGCCGACATCCGGCCAGGCCCGAAGAGCATTCAGGCCCTCGCCGGGCTGTTGGATACACCGGCCGATGCAGCCGTCTCATCCATCTCCGAGCTGGCGGAACGTCTGGACGTAAACCCGTCCACGCTCACGCGACTGGCGAAGACCCTCGGTTTTTCCGGCTTTCCCGCGCTCCAGGCCTTGTTCCGCGCCGAGCTCACCAACCCCAGCGAACCCTTTTCGCACCGGGCGAACCGCTGGCTCGAGGGCGTCCCTTCGGGCGAGCCGGCGCTGGACACCTTGCAGCAGGTGACCCGCGACGAGCTCAACAATCTCGAAATTCTCGCCTCCCATCTCGATCCCCAGGTCATGGATGCCATCGCGGGCGAGATCGCATCAGCACGGGCGATACGAGTGCATGGCGCCCGGATGTTTCATTCGTTGGCGAGCTTCAACGCCTATTGTCTGGGCCTGGTGCGTGAACGCGTGTCGCTATTGGACGACACCGGTGCCGGCCTCGCCCGGGGGATGCTGGACATGCACGCAGGCGACTTGCTTTTCATCATGGGTGTCGCCCCCTATACCCGCTCCAGCATCGCGCTCGCCGAGCTGGCTGCCGGGCAAAACATGCAGGTCGTAGCCCTGACTGACGCCTACAGTTCACCCCTCGCGCAACATGCAGACCACGTCTTGATTACTACTACCTCTGGCGCCTTCTTCGCCAACAACATGGCTGTCGCCTTCATCCTCTCCGAGGCCCTGCTGTTACAAATTGCAACCCGCCTCGGACGCAAGGCCGTGGAACGTCTCCAACGCCACGAGCGGCTGGTGAAAGAGCTGGATATCGGCCTCACCCCCTGAGCTGTCCATGCACTGCTTGCGCATCCGGAAAATAGCGTCTATATAGTGCAAAATACTTTGCATTGTTAATGTATACGCAAATAATCCGGTCTGCGCAATGTCGATTCGCGGGAACGGCAGGCACCTGCCCGGGACCTGTGAGCGATTGCAGGCCATCCCCTTAATTGGCCAACCAGGCACGTAGTGCTATAGGCCGACGCCGCCGCCCCATGACGATCTCATGTGCAAGCGGTGGTGGAACGCAGCGCGACAAGGACGCAAATTTCCAATGCATCGTACAAATACACGCAACCAGCAGAATCTCTGTGACTCGTCCCTCAGCAAGGTGTTCCATCGACAGTGCACCCCTCCTCTGCGGCGCGCAGCTCGTGGAGAAGGCGCCTATGTGGTGGACTCAGAAGGTCACCGCTATCTCGATGCCAGCGGGGGTGCAGCGGTCACCGCCCTGGGCTACAGCCACCCCAGGGTGATTGAGGCCATCTCCCGGCAGCTGGCGACACTCCCCTATGTGCATTCGGGCTTCTTTACGACCGATGCGTGCGAGGAGCTCGCCGAACTCCTGATTCAAGAGGCCCCCGCGGGGCTCGACCGGGCCTGGTTCGTCTCGGGCGGATCCGAGGCGGTTGAATCGGCCCTCAAACTGGCGCGCCAGTACTTCGTGGAGGCAGGAGAGACCCAGCGAAAGTGGTTCATCTCGCGGCGGCAGAGCTTTCATGGCAATACCTTGGGCGCTCTTGCTGTCGGCGGCAATCGATGGCGCCGCGAACCCTTCGAACCACTCCTCGCCCCGTCGCGCCAGATCGCCCCTTGTTACGCCTATCGACACCAGGAACCAGACGAAAGCCTCGAAGCCTACGGACAGCGAGCTGCCGATGAATTGGAGTCCATGATCGGCCAGCTGGGCGCGGAAAACGTCATTGGCTTCATCGCCGAACCCGTGGTCGGCGCGACCGCTGGAGCGGTCCCCGCCGCCCCCGGCTATTTTCAGCGCATTCGCGAGATCTGCGACCGACACGGCATCCTTCTCATTCTGGACGAGGTCATGTGCGGCATGGGGCGCACCGGCACCCTCTATGCCTGTGAACAGGATGGTGTGGCACCGGACATCCTCACCCTGGCCAAGGGACTGGGCGCCGGCTACCAACCTATTGGTGCGGTGCTTGCCAGCGCTGCGATATTCGAGCGGCTACGCGATGGAAGCGGCTATTTCCAGCATGGCCACACCTATATGGCGCACGCGACGGCGGCAGCGGCTGCCCTCGCCGTACAACATGTCATCCGGGAAGACGACCTGCTCAGCCGGGTGCGTTCACTCGGCAGTCGATTGACGCTACAACTGCGCGAGCGATTCGCCGATCACCCCCATGTGGGCGATATCCGCGGCCGCGGTCTGTTTCTCGGTCTGGAGTTGGTCGCAGACCGCGAGGCCAAGCGCCCCTTCGCCCCACACACCGACCTGGCGCGACGAATCAAAGAGCATGCCCTGGCACTGGGACTGATGTGCTATCCCATGGGCGGCACCATCGACGGACACGAGGGACACCACATCCTGCTTGCGCCGCCCTTCATCCTTCAGGATGGCGACGTGGAGCTGATTACCGAGCGACTGGGCCAGGCCGTGGACAACGCGATCGCCGAGGTGCAGCCGTGAAGGGTCCTTTCGTCCTGGCAGTGGCGCCTAACGGCGCGCGCCGGACGGAGGACGACCACCCGCGCCTCCCGCTCGATCCCGAGGCCATTGCCGGTGAGATCGCCGCCTGTATCGATATCGGGGCCGGCATGGTCCACCTGCACGTGCGAGATACACAGCGCCGACACAGCCTCGACGCAGGTTATTATCGCGACGCGATCGCGGCCATTCGCGAGCGGGCCGGACCCGATCTGCTGATCCAGATCACCACCGAGTCGGTCGGTCACTACCGGCCCGACCAGCAGCGCATCTGTGTGCGACAACTGATGCCCGACTCTGCATCGCTGGCCCTGCGCGAGCTCGCGGCCGACACCTCCGAGGCGCAGCTGACCGGGCGACTGCTGCGCGAAATGCTGGAGGCGGGCGCCATTCCCCAACTGATCCTCTATCATCCCGACGAGCTGATGCACTATCGGCAGCTGCAGGCGGCCGGCCTGTTTCCCAACGTGGAACTCCCGCTGCTGTTCGTACTGGGAAGTCATGCGGACGAATCACCTCATGCCACTCTGTCCGACTTCCTCGCCGGGCCGGTGGGGGATGCCTGCTGGATGGTCTGCGCCTTCGGCCGCAATGAATTGCCGGTCGCGCGCGAGGCGCTGCGCCGGGGCGGGCAGGTGCGGGTCGGTTTCGAGAACAACCTCTACCACCCGGAAGGACGACGACTGAAGGACAACGCGGAGTCGGTCGCCCTGGTAGCAGCCGCCGCAGCCGCCCTGAACCGTCATCCCGCATGCCCTGATGTCTGCCGCACGATGCTTTCACCGACAAAGCACGTCGCGGAGATTGCACCGTGAATCGGGCACATGCCATGGCTCACCCGCAGGCGCCCCTGTGGAAGCCGGATCCGGCTCAGCGGCAGAATACCCAGATCGCCGATTTCGAGAACCTCCTGCGTCGGCGGGGTGACTACGACAGCAATGGCGATTTCCAGTCCCTGTGGCGTTGGTCGGTGGACCACAAGGCCCGCTTCTGGTCTGCCCTCTGGGACTGGCACGGTGTGCTCGGCCAAATGTCCGGACCGGCACTGGTGGATGAGAACCGCATGCCAGGCGCCCGATTCTTCCCCGAATCCCACCTCAACTTCGCCCGCAATCTCCTGCGCAATGCCGATGACCGCCCGGCCCTGAGTTTCCATGGCGAGGATGGCCGCCGCATCGACCTCAGCCGGGCAGCGCTGCGACACAAAGCCCTTGCCCTGGCCGGCTGGCTGCGCGCCCATGGTGTCAGTCCGGGAGACCGCGTCGCCGCCTATCTGCCCAACCTGCCCGAGGCGGTGATCGCGATGCTCGCCACCGCGACCCTCGGCGCCGTCTTTTCCAGCTGCTCTCCGGACTTCGGTCTGGACGGCGTGCTGAACCGCTTCGGCCAGATCGCCCCCAAGGTGCTGATCGCCGCCGACGGATATCACTACAGCGGCAAGATCATCGAACGCCTCGATACGGTGCGCGCGCTGGTCGATGCCCTGCCCTCGCTGGAGCAGGTGTTGATCCACGGCTATCTCTCGCCACGCCCCGAGATCGACACGATTCCCCTGGCGAGCCGTTTCTCGGATGCCCTCGACCATCCGCCGGTGGCCGACTTCGTCGATGTGCCCTTCAACGACCCGCTCTATATCCTCTACTCCTCCGGCACCACTGGCGCCCCCAAGTGCATCGTGCACGGGGTAGGCGGCACCCTGCTGCAACACATCAAAGAGCTGCGCCTGCACACCGATATCCGCCCCGGGGATCGGGTCTTCTACTTCACCACCTGCGGCTGGATGATGTGGAACTGGCTCGTCTCCGCACTCGCAGCCGAGGCCACGGTGGTGCTGTACGACGGCAATCCCTTCCACCCGGACCCCCTGCGCCTTTGGCATATCGCCGAACAGGAACGACTCACCCTGTTCGGCACCTCGGCCAAGTATCTGGACGCACTGCGCAAGGCGGGCTGCCGCCCCGCGGATCGGGTCGACCTGTCGCCATTGCGTACCCTCTGTTCCACCGGATCGCCCCTGAGCCCGGAAGGCTTTCACTTCGTCCACGAATCCGTTGGCAGGACGATCCAGGTCGCCTCCATCTCTGGCGGCACCGACATCGTATCCTGCTTCGCGCTCGGCACGCCTACTCAGCCGGTCTATGCGGGAGAGATCCAGACCCGTGGGCTGGGCATGGACGTGGCCGTGCTCGATGATGCCGGCCACCCCGTCGTTGGGCACGAGGGTGAGCTGTGCTGCCTGAGCCCCTTCCCCAGCATGCCCGTCGGCTTCTGGAACGACCCGGACGGCAGCCGCTATCGGGCGGCCTACTTCGAGCACTATCCGGGTATCTGGCGACATGGTGACTGGGCCACCCTGACCGAGCGCGGCGGCATGATCATCCATGGCCGCTCCGACGCGGTGCTCAACCCCGGCGGGGTGCGCATCGGCACCGCAGAGATCTATCGGCCGGTCGAGGCCTTCGACGAGATTGCCGAGGCCCTGGTGGTGGGGCAGCAGTACGAGGGCGATGTCCGCGTGATCCTGTTCGTGCGGCTCGCCGATGGTGTCATCCTAGACGACGCCGTGCGCGAGCGCCTGCGCCGGGCCATTCGCGAGCAGGCCTCGCCACGCCATGTGCCGGCCCTGATCCTCGCGGTGGACGATATTCCCCGGACCCGCTCCGGCAAGATCAGCGAACTGGCGGTGCGTGACGTGATCCATGGCCGGCCGGTGAAGAACACCACGGCACTGGCCAACCCCGAGGCCCTGGACCAGTTCCGCAATCGACCGGAACTGAGCGCATGAGCGACGACATCTTTATCCTGTCCGCACGCCGTTCGGCCATCGGCACCTTCGGCGGCAGCCTCAAGGACCTGCCGCCCGCGCAGTTGCTCACGCCGGTCATGCAGGCGGCCATCAGGGACAGCGGCCTGTCGCCCGATCGGCTGCAGCAGGCGGTCATCGGCAATGTCCTGCATACCGCGCCATCCGACCCCTATCTTGCGCGCTACTGCTCGATAAAGGCAGGGCTGCCCGAGAGCAGCACTGCGCTGGCAATCAACCGCCTGTGCGGCAGCGGCCTGGAGGCGATCATTCACCTGGCCATGGCCATTCGTCTGGACGAGGTATCGGCAGGAATCGCTGGTGGCGTGGAGTCGATGAGCCGGGCGCCACATATCGCGGGCGATCTGCGCTTCGGCCGGCGCCTCGGCGACAGCCATCTGCAGGACATGCTACCCGGCCCGCTCACCGACCCGTTCGGTCATGGCCACATGGGCGAGACCGCGGAGTATCTGGCTACCCAATGCGGGATAGCACGCAGCGCCATGGATGCACTCGCACTGGCGTCGCAACAGCGCGCCGAGGCCGCCATCGAGGCCGGCCACTTCGACGCACAGATCGTGCCCTTGGAGGTCCCGGACGGGCGCGGTACCCGCTGGTTCGACCAAGATGAACATCCTCGTCCGGATGTGACGCCGGAAAAGTTGGCCTCGCTCGGTCCCGCCTTTGCACCCGATGGACGGGTGACCGCGGGCAACAGCTCGGGCATCAACGATGGCGCCGCCGCCCTGGTGCTGGGGAACGCCGACACCGCCCGGTCCTGCCAGCCCCTGGCTCGCATCCTTGCCTGGGGCCATGCGGGCGTCGATCCGCGCCGGATGGGACTGGGGCCGGTCCCGGCCAGTCGGCAGGCACTGGCACGCGCCGGTCTGGGCGTGAATCAGTTGCAGGTGGTCGAATCCAACGAGGCCTTTGCCGCCCAGGCCTGCGCGGTGACCCGGGAACTGGGACTCGACCCGGCTATCGTCAACCCCAACGGCGGCGCCATCGCGCTCGGGCATCCCATTGGTGCGACCGGCGCCATCCTCGTCGCCAAGCTGGTCCACGAACTGGCCCGGCAGGACGCACGCTATGGCCTGGCGACCCTATGTATCGGCGGCGGCCAGGGCGTGGCGCTGGTGGTGGAGAATCTGCGCGGGCGTTGAGTCGGCTTCTTTCATTCGATGGAGAAGCCGCACAGCCACCCGCCTGCCGCTCAGACCTGCAGCAGAACCGGCGGCCCCTCCTCGCCTGCCGCCTCCACGCGCCCGATGCACACCGCCTCCTCGTAGCCCAGCGCCTGCAGCTGCTGAATACAGGCCTCGGCACGATCGGCCGGCACCGAGGCCAGCAGGCCACCGGCGGTCTGGGGATCGAACAACAGCGGATACCGGGGATGCCCTGCCACCGCCTCCGGATTGCGCACCGCACGGCGCAGGCGCAGATTCTGCGGCTGCAACGATGACAGGATACCGGCGGCGACCGTCTCCTGCGCACCTTCGAGTACCGGGATCGCCACCAATTCCAGGGTGACATCGCAGCCGGATGCACGCGCCATCTCCACCAGGTGGCCGAGCAGCCCGAAACCGGTCACATCGGTACAGGCGGTAGCGCCAAGCGCATGCAGGCAGCGGGCGGCATCGCGGCTGGACACCAGCATGGCGGCGAGGGCGCTGTCGATCCAGCGCCCCTTGGCCTTGCCCCGCATCTGCGCCGCGAAGAGGGTCCCGGTACCGATGGGCTTGCTCAATATCAGCTGGTCGCCCGGCTGCATCCCACCCTTGCGCATCAGCCGCTCGCGCTCGATCAGACCGTTGACTGTCAGACCGAACGCCAACTCGGCGCCCTCGCCGGAATGCCCACCCGCCAGCACGCCGCCGGTGGGAATGAGCGTGTCCAACGCGCCCCGCATCAGATCGGACAGGGTCTGCTCCACAATGCGTTCACGTCCATAGGGCACGGTGGCGATCGCCAATGCCGATTGGGCCTCGGCGCCCATGGCGAAGAGGTCGCCCAAGGCATGGTTGGCCGCGATGCGCCCGAACAGGTAGGGATCGTCGATGAAGGCCCGGAAATAGTCCACGCTCTGCACCATGACCTTGCCCGGCGGCACCTCGAAGACGGCGGCATCGTCCGGCGCATCCAGACCGACCAGGACATCGTCGTGCCGTCGCGCCGGTAACTCGCCGACCACCCGGCTCAACAGCGTGCTGCCGACCTTGGCACCACAACCGCCGCAACGCATCGCGCGGGCCGAGACCTCGCGAATCGCCTCGGCATCGGCGATGCCCTTCACTGCCAGGGGGGGCTCCCCGGCCATCTCCGGCAGCTCGTTGAAACGCTGCATGAAGCGCCGGTCGATCCAGTCCTTCCAGGTCCATAGCCAGCGCCCCTCCGCCGACCAGTTGCCCCGCGACGCGATTGCATACCGGTCCCCGGTACTGATGAGCCCCAGAAAACGTTTCTGCGGGCGATAGGGCGTGAGCGGGCGCTCGGCAACGGCACACCGCAGGTTCTCAGCCAGCACCGGGCCCTGGCGGACCGCGAAGACACCCGACTTGGGGCGCGGGTCGGGGAGGGAGACGATATCCCCGGCGGCGAAGACCTCGGGATGCGAGACCGAGCGCAGATAACGGTCGACCTCGACGAAGCCCTGGGCGTCCACCGCCAGTCCGGCCTCACGTGGCCAGTCGGGCGCACCGGCACTGGTCACCCAGAGCACGGCGTCGGCCGCATGGAAGCCACCGCCATCGAGGCGCAGCCCCTCCGGCTCGACCGCCATCACCGGGCAGGCCTCATGGATTCCGATGCCCCGCTCGCCGAGCACCCGCCGAAAACGTCGCCGCACACCCGGGTTGTGATTCGTCAGGATCTCCGCGCCTTCGGTGAACAGGTCGAAGTGCAGCCGCTCCGGATCATCCCCCCGTTCGCGCAGCAGGGTCGCGAGCCGGTGCTGGGTGGAGAGCGCGAGCTCCACGCCCCCTGCCCCGCCGCCCACCACGGCCACGCGAAAGGGGCCCTTGTCCGCCAGAACCCGTTGCTGCAACGCCCCCCACCGCTCCAACCAGCGATCGATGGGCTTGACCGGCATGGCGTGCTCCAGCACACCCGGTACGCCCACCGCGCTGGGGCGCGATCCGATATTGATGGACAACAGATCGTAGGGGACCGGCGGACGTCCCGGCACCTGGACCTGCCGGTTCTCCAGGTCGATGGCGTCGACCTCGCCATGGTACAGACGTGCCCCGGCGAACCGCGCCAATGGCCCGAGGTCGATATGCGTCTGATCGAAGTCGTAGTGGCCGGCGATCAACCCGGGCAGCATGCCCGAATAGGGGGTATGGATATCGCGCGTGATGAGGGTCAGGCGCACGCCTGGCACTGGCTTCATGCCGAACATGCGCAGCACCGAGACATGCGCGTGGCCACCGCCGACCAGCACGATCTCCTTCAGGACCGGAACCTCGGATGGTTGCATTACCTACTCCACTTGCAACGGGTGCACACCGCGCCGAACCCAAAGATCGGGCCAAGGTGCCGACTCGAGCGACTCGCCCCTGACCCTGCATGTCTCACCGTGCGCGGGTGCGAAGGCCCGCGAAGATAGCATTGCACTACGTTTCCGGCTATTGAGGGTTACTAGGGAAGCCGTCCTCCCTATCCGCCTGCCCGAGCACACTGGCGAGCAACCACCAGGCCAGCGCCAGGGCGACGAGCAGAAACTTGGTGCCCGCCAACAGAGTGACCGTCCTGGCCATTGCCTCGCTGATCGGCCCGTCGAGCATGCCGAGCATGAGGTAGTTCTCGCCGGCATCCAGCCCCGCCATCAGCAGGGTCGACCCCTGCAGGATCCTGCCGCTCCGCCGCCACCCCCCACTGCGGACCCGCCCCAGCAGCAGACCCAGGCCCGTCGCAAACCAGGCGGGATAGAGCACCAGGAACGGAAAGTCGAGCAGGATCTGCCAGCGCGCGGTCTCGATCACGCCCTCCTGGCGCCAGGCGGCAACGATGGCACTGGCCTGCTGCGCGTCGCCGGGCATCTCGAAGGCAAGGATGCCTGAACAGGCCACCGGGTTCTTGAGCGGTTTGCCTTGCTGACCCAGCAACAGCATCCAGCCGAGCGTGAGCACGCTCAGCCACACGAACAGTCTGCGTTGCCAGGATCGATTCGCGCGCCGTTCAGCAGGAGACATGGTTGACCTCTCAATGTGTCCGGTACCGTTTGGCTTCTGCACCGCGATAGAGTCTATATCAATCGACGAGCCCTCGGACGGAGGCATCGAGCGGCACCCGCTGCCTCGCTGGCGCTTCTCATCCCCGCGACGACGCCAGTCACTCAGTAACCTTCTTCCCACTGGGTGCTACTATTGAATAACAGTTGGTGGAGCCGGGTTTTCACGGCAGACCGGGCAGGCGCGCCCTATCCACCACACCCGACGGACCCGGAGAGGGCCGGGGCGATCCGCGCAGGAGGAGTATGTCCATGCACATCAGGAATGATCACCCTGCCAGTCGAGGCGCTACCCCACCCGCAACCCGAGCTCCTCTCCCGACCCTGCTCATCGGCTGGCTTCCGCTGCTGCTGGGGATGCTCTTTCTGGGCGGCTGCGGCTTCGCCACCCTCGACCACCTCATGGCCGAGCGCAACGGCGAGTGGGTGCAGGTCGGCGGGCGGCTCGATGTCACCCGCGAGGGCAAGCACATCGAGGCAGAACCCGGGGCGCTGCTGAAGAAGGGCGACATCATAGAGACAGGGCCGGACACCAGCGCGGTCATCAGCTTTATGACTTCCGGCAAGGTGATCCTGCGCCCTTCGACCCGTATCAAGATACTCAACCCCTCCCTGCTCGAATACTTCGGAGAACTCTTCGTCAAGGTGAAGGGGGCCTTCGAGATCCATTACGCCTACGGCACTGCCGGCTCCAAGGGCACCGAATACATCGTCAAGGTCTCGCGGGGCGACAAGGTCACGGTGACCGTGCTCGAGGGGGCCGTGATACTGACCTCCAAGACCGGTGCCTGGCGCCCCGTCGAGCTCGGCCCGCGCGAGCAGGGCCAAATGGATGGCCCCCGCCCACCTCGCTCGCGCCGCCTCGGTCAGAAGGAGTTCAACGAGACCATCGACTGGGTGAACGAGATCGAGGCGGCCAGCGGGGCAGACGACATCCAGATCATCGTTCCGGACGTGGTGGGCATGTCGCGGCCGGATGCGACCCGCACGCTCGAGCAGGAACACCTGCGGGTCGGCAGGATCGAACGTCTGCTCACGCGCAAGATGGCAGTCGGCAAGGTGCTTCGGCAGGTCCCTCGGTCCAACAGCCGTGTACCGCCTGGCAACCCGATCGACTTGGCGGTCGAGGCCCAGCCCACCAAGGTCCCGAACCTGAAGGGGCTTTCGCAGAGCGCGGCCAAGCGCAAACTGACCAGAAAACGCCTGTACCTCGGTCGCGTCGAGGCGGTGCTTGGCAGCGGCAGGGTCGGCACCGTGCTGCGCCAGCGCCCTGCTGCGGGCAGCGTGGTGATGACCGATTCGCCGGTCGACGTGGACATCTTGGCCGAATCGGCCATCGTCCCGGATGTGCGGGGGCTGTCACTGACGCAGGCCCGGGGCCGGCTTCACGCCCGAGAGCTCAGGGCCGGCAACATCGAATACCGCATGAGCGGCCAGGCGAGCGTCGGCGAGGTGCTGACACAGCAACCGCCCCCGGGCAAGCGGGTGTTCGCCGGTTCCAAGGTTTCGCTGGTCGTCGAGGCGGACTCGGTCCTGGTTCCCCAACTGGTCGACCTGAGCCGCTCCCAGGCCGAACAGGTGCTGCGCAGTGGGCGTCTGGCGCTCGGCCCGGTGCGCGAACGGCGCGTTTCCGGCGCCAAACCGGGAACGGTGCTCGACCAGTCGCCGTCAGCGAATAACCGGGTGGCACCGGGCACACGGGTCACCCTCACGGTGGCTGCCGAGGTCGTGGTCGCTCCCAGCCTGATCGGGAAGTCGCTGGACTATGCCCGCCAGATACTGCGCAACGCACGTTTGCGGGTCGGGCGCACCGAGCAGCGGCTGGACGACCGCCATCCGGCGAATACGGTCCTCGATCAACGGCCACCAGCCGGCAGGCTGCTCGATCCCGGCAGTCGGGTGGATCTTGTCGTGGCCCAGGCTGGAGTGCGGGTACCCGGTGTGACGCGCCGGTCATTGGGCTCGGCAGCCAAGGCTTTGTCGGCAGCGGGCCTGCGCTACCGGACCACCGAGCAACCAACGAACCGTTATTCCCCCGGGACGGTCATGAACCAGTCGCCGGCGGCAGGCACCCTGGTTCGGCGGGGGGCATCGATTCTGCTCACGGTAGCCCGCGAGGTACCCAAATGCACAGTGCCCCGAGTAGTAGGGAACGGCTACAGCGCCGCGATGAACCGCGTTCGCGCAGCCGGCCTCAAGCCCAGTATCGTAGGAAGAACCAAGCCCGGCTACTGGGTGGTCAGGCAGTCACCCACGGGCGGACAGCTCACTTGTGGAGGAACCGTCACCCTGTATACGTCGCCACCGATCCAATGAGTCAGCGCAAAGGGCGGCTCCCTCCCGGTCAGCGACTACCGCCCAGCCGCCTGCGCGCATAACGCCGGAACCACAGGTAGGCAACCAGCAGCGCAAACAGCTCATAGCTGGTGTGCAGGATGGTATCGCCCCAGGCGATGAACAGAACCCCGGCCACGAGATAGAGCAGGACGAGCCCCGACATCAGCGGCCAGCGGACAACGGCACGGCTGGCCTGCAGACGGATGCCCAACCATCCCCCGGCCGCGGCGCTCGCCAGCATGAGCAGGAACTCCGGGAGCAGCGCCAGGGGCTGGGCGATGCGTCCGTGCCGCAGGGTATTGATGGCATCGGCATAGAGCTCATAGCCGTAACGCGGTTCACCGAAGGCGATCTGCTTGAGGTCGGCCTGGGACTCATGGCCGACGATCACCACCTGATCGGCCATCCGAGTACCCACCTCCCCGTCCAGCACCGCACTCAACTCGAGGCGCCGCTCCGCTGATCGAAGTTGCCCGAGTGGCGAGAGACGCAGGAACAGGGCCGCAACCCAGGTGTCCTTCTCCAATGCGGGACATGCCTTCTGCGCTCGGGTGATCCGGTGCAGAACCGAGAACCGGGGATGCAACAACTGCCCTTTTCCCTTCAAGGCAAGCCAGCGCTCGGTCGCATCCAGCCCCGCCACCTCGACTGGGCCGAAGGCACCCAGCAGGGCAAGGCTGGGATAGGGACTGACGCCGGTCACCACCTCGCCTGTCTCTTCGACCAGGGTTTCGCGATAATTGAAGGCGAGCGGCATCACCTGGGTATAGCCCAGACGCCCCCCGGCACAGATCAGCCCTGTGCCGCTGGCCGCTCGCGCCAAAGCAGGCACCGCATCCGGCGCCCCATCGCGCAGGGCACGGAAACCGAAGTAGACCTCGGTTCCGCGAGCGCGCGCCTGCGACATGGCGCGGGCAAGTTTCTGGTCATCCGGCCCCTCCGTGTCGAAGTACAGATCGAACAACACCGCCTTCGCCCCTGCCCGGCTGAGACGCTGCAGCAAGTCGGCATAGACGCCGCGGGCCTCGCTCGCCGCAGGATCGAAGCTCGCCGGGAGGGCCAGCAGCTTCAGGTCCGGATCCGGGGACAGGTCGTCGAACCGCTGGGCGATTCCGAACGACCAGGTCGCCAGGCGGGTGTCGATGGCCAGCAGGTCCAGGATGCCCACCCAGAAGAGGCAGAACACCACCACCGCCAGGCTCGGCGTAAGCCAGTGCCACCAGGACCGAAGTGAATCCTGTACTTGGCGGAGCCCGAGCAGATCCCGAAGCGTCCTCTTCTGCAGGCGGGCAATCAGGTTCTCCAGGTCGGCATCGAAGCTCTGGTGGCGGATCTCCACATACTGCAGGGTCGCCAGGCTGCGAATCGATTCGGGTAACTGCGCGGCATCGGGGGGCGATGCGCCCTCCACCAGGACGGGGACCACCTGCTTCTTCTGGCGCAGTGCCTCCTCGATCTCCCAGCGGGTCACGTCCTCAGGATCCTCCAGCCGCCGCCGACCTCCAGCACCCTCGAGGGTCAGCCATTCCCGGCCGATCAATACCAACACGACATCGGCGGCCGTGATCCGCTCTGCGAGACGCTGTCGCCACGCGCTGCCGGGTGCGATGTCTTGCACGTCGATGAACACCTCCCAGTCGGGCTGACGTCGCTCCAGCTCCTCGTGGATCAGCAGCGAATAGCCCGCAGTCTCGTGGCGCCGATAGCTGATGAAGATGTTTTTCATGGGAGAGTCCAACTCGCGAATGACACCCGCCTGCCGAGCCGTCGGCAACGGTCGCCTTCGAGTATAGAAAGCATCGGTCGCCGACGCGCCGAGATCCCGATCGTGCGGGCCACAGTGGGCACCGGCGTCACCAAGGAGCCTATCGCCCCAGCGGCCGATTCGTAGCGCGTGGTAATACCTTTTGGCCAGCATCGTTAGCTGTTTCCCACTCAAGTAGCGCGCCGAAAGGCTTCCGTCTAGGCTGCGCCACATCATCAGCCAACCACGGAGACCCAGGCTATGGACAAGCTGCTCAGACTGGCGGGATTCGTCCCGTTTCTCTCGATCGTCTTTCTCAACGCCTATACCGATCTGGGACACAAGATCCTGATCCAAAACACGATCTTCAAGGTCCACGACGGCCAGACCCAGGTCGTCCTGACCGCCATCGTGAATGGGTTGATCCTGCTTCCCTTCATCCTGCTCTTCACCCCTGCGGGCTATCTGTCGGACCGCTACCGCAAACCGCTGGTCATGCGGTACAGCGCCGCGGTTGCGGTGGGGCTGACCCTGCTGATTACCCTCTCCTACTATCAGGGGTGGTTCTGGTTCTCCTTTGGCATGACCTTTCTGCTCGCGGTGCAGAGCGCCTTCTACTCGCCCGCCAAGTACGGCTTCATCAAGGAGTTCTCGGGCAAGGAGCGACTTGCAACCGCCAATGCCATTGTCCTGGCGGTGACCGTCGTCGCGATTCTTTCCGGGGTCTTCGCCTTCTCGGTACTCTTCGAGCACGAGCTGGCCGGCGCAACCTATCGGAACGAGGCGGAACTGCTGCATGCCATCGCCCCGATCGGGTGGCTGCTGGTCGCCGGTTCGCTGCTGGAGTTCCTGCTGGTACTCAGGCTCCCAGCCGGCCAGGTGGAAACCGTCGGCCTCCGCTTCGATTGGCCCGGCTATGCCAAGGGCCTGTGCCTCAAGGACAACCTGCGCCGAATCCTGGCGAACCGCACCATTTGGCTGTCCATCGTCGGTCTGTCGGTCTTCTGGGGCATCTCGCAGGTCGTGCTGGCCGCCTTTCCCGCATTCGCCAAGGAGACCCTGTCCGAGACCAACACGGTGGTGATCCAGGGACTCCTCGCCTGCTCGGGTATCGGCATCATCTTCGGATCGCTGATTGCCGGACGGGCGTCGAGGCACTCCATCGAGACCGGCCTGATCCCGGTGGGCGCGGTGGGCCTGGTGATCACCCTGTTCCTGCTGCCACGTCTGGATTCTGCCCCGCTGCTCGGCCTGGATTTTCTCGCGCTGGGACTCTCCGGCGGGCTGTTCATCGTACCGCTCAATGCGTTGATCCAGTTCCATGCCAGGGACGAGGAGCTGGGCACGGTGCTCGCCGGCAACAACTGGATTCAGAACGTGGTGATGCTCGGCTTCCTCGCCCTGACCGTCTTGTTTTCGATCCAGGGTCTGGATGACCGTGGCCTCTTCCACCTGCTGACCCTCATCGCCCTGCTGGGGGCGGCCTATACCGTCTACCGGCTGCCGCAGTCCCTGGTGCGCTATGTCATCGCCCGCCTGTTTGCCAGTCGCTATCGCATTCGGGTATTGGGCTTCGACAACCTGCCTGCCCAGGGTGGCGTGTTGATGCTCGGAAACCACATCAGCTGGCTGGACTGGGCGATGATCCAGATCGCCTGCCCGCGGCCCGTGCGCTTCGTCATGGACAAGGGCATCTACCGCCGCTGGTATCTCAAGTGGTTCCTGGATTTCTTCGGCGTGATTCCGATCTCCGGGGGCACCGGCAAAGAGGCGCTGCAACAGATCAATGCCCTGCTGAAGGCCGGTGAGGTCGTGTGCCTGTTCCCCGAAGGGGCCATCAGCCGCAATGGCCAGCTGGGCGAGTTCAAGAAGGGATTCGAGCGGACGGTCGATGGCGTGGAAGGCGTGATCCTGCCCTTCTATCTGCGCGGGCTGTGGGGCAGCCGCTTCTCGCGCTCCAGCGCCAAACTGCAGGAGAACCGCAACCAGGGACTGCGCACCGACATCATCGTCGCCTTCGGCTCTCCGCTGCCCATGGACTCGTCCGCCCAGGAGGTGAAACAGCGGGTGTTCGATCTCTCCATCGATGCCTGGGAACAACATACACGCACCCTCGATCCCATCCCCCTGGCCTGGCTGCGCACCGCCAAGCGTCGCGGCCGCACCCTGTGCCTCGCCGACGCCCAGGGCGACACCGCCCTCTCCGGCCACAAGACCCTGGCCGCCGTGCTCGCCTTCGCGCGACTCATCCGCCGGCGCAGCCCCGAGCAGAACATCGGCCTGCTGCTCCCCACGAGCAGCGCCGGGGTGATCACCAACATGGCCTGCCTACTGCTGGGCAAGACGGTCGTGAATCTGAACTACACCGGCAATCCGCAGGCACTGCAGGCGGCCGTGGAAAAAGCAGAGATCCAGACCATCTACACCTCCAGGCGCTTCACCAGGAAACTCGCTCAGCGCGGCGTGGAACTGGACGCGTTGGCGGATCAGGCCCAGATGCTCTATCTGGAAGACCTCAAGGAGGAGATCGG
>JANTHJ010000047.1 GCA_024762475.1 Chromatiales bacterium
CGATGATGGCGACCACGATCATCAGTTCGATCAGGGTAAAGCCGCCTTGTTGCTTGAGGTTGGTTACTTTCATGGTATTTCGGGCTCCATTCAAATCCGAAGTTTGAGGTCTTGACGGCCTTCATGGCCGCGTGCAGAAAGCATTAAGCAGTATGCGTGCCAGTTTTTGTGTCTAGGCTTCCCGGATTGGTTGAAACTCTGCAATATCAATCAGTTGATGAATTCCCGTACTGATCGTCGGTCATGATCGTCCGTGGTTCCTCGGCTCTGGCGGACGGAAAAGTGACGCTCAGCGTCAGATCAAGGTGACAAATTTTGTCACTTGATCGGCCTTCGGGGCTCGCGAGCCGCAGGCGCCCCTCAGTCGCCCTCGCCGAGCCCCAGTTTCTGCATCCGGTAGCGCAACGAGCGCAGGGTAAGCCCAAGTTTCTTTGCTGCAGCAGTGCGATTCCACCCAGTGGCATCAAGCGCCCGGCGGATCATTTCGCGCTCGACGCGCTCGAGTTCGGACTCCAGATCGGCGGGCTCGGCAGGGGCGGATAGGATTTCACCGCCGTTGCCCCCCGGGGTTTGCTCCAACCCAAGGTCGCCGGGTGCGATCAGGCCTTCGTCACACAGGGCACAGGCGCGTTCCAGGATGTTCTCCAGTTCGCGTACGTTGCCCGGATAGCGATAACTGCGCAGTCGTTCCAGTGCCTCAGGGGAAAGCTCGGGGCGGGGCAGGCCCGATTGGGTGCTGATGCGGTCGAGAAAATGCTCGATCAACACCGGCAGGTCCTCGGTGTGCTCGCGCAGGGGCGGCATGGTGAGCTCGATGACATGGATTCGAAAATAGAGGTCCTGGCGGAACAGCCCCTCGGATACCAGGCGATCCATGTCCTTGTGCGAGGCGCTGATCAGACGCACGTCGATCGGGGTCTCGGTCGTCGCCCCCACCGGACGGATCCGTTTTTCCTGGATGGCGCGCAGCAGTTTCACCTGCATGCTCAGGGGCAGGTCCGCGACCTCGTCGAGAAACAGGGTGCCGCCATGGGCACTCTGGAACAGACCTTCCTTGTCGGTGGTGGCGCCGGTGAAACTGCCCCTGAGATGGCCGAACAGCTCGCTCTCCATGAGCTCGGCCGGGATGGCGCCGCAGTTGACTGCAACGAAGGGCTGGTCCGCCCGGGGGCTGCGCTCGTGGATGCGCCGCGCCGCGACCTCCTTGCCGCTGCCCGACTCGCCCTTGACGAAGACCGGTGCCTGGCTTCGCGCCAGCTTGTCGGTCAGCTTTCTGATCTGCTCGATGGCGGCGGAGTCGCCCAGCAGGCGGTCATCGCTGGCGGCAGGCGCTTGTTGTTCCGCAGCGTCGGGCCTGCCCAGCCGCAGGGCGGTCTCGACCAGTCCTCGCAGTACGGGCAGCTCGACCGGTTTGGACACGAAATCGAAGGCGCCGGCCTTCAGCGCCTCGATGGCGAGGTCCATGTTGGCGTGCGCGGTGATCATCGCAATGGGCGTTTCGGGATGGTGTTGGGCGACATGCCGGACGATGTCGATGCCATTGCCGTCCGGCAGCCGCATATCCGCCAGGCACAGGTCGAAGGTCTGGTCCTGCAGCTGCGAAAGCGCCCCGGCCACATCGGGGGCGGTATGGGTCTCGATGCCCATGCGGCCCAGGGTGATCTCCAGCAACTCGCGGATATCGGGTTCGTCGTCGATGATCAATGCAACGGGGCGGTTCATGTCAGCTCGCGTCGTCTCGGATTGGGAAAGGACAGCCGGAAGGCGGTGCCCCGGGGCAGGGGCCGGTATTCGATCCGCGCCCGGTTGGCCTCGCACAGCTGACGGGCGATGTACAGGCCCAGGCCGGTACCCTCGTTGCGGGTGGTGAAGAAGGGCTCGAAAAGCTTTTCCGCAGTCTCGGAGGGGATGCCGGGGCCATTGTCCTGCAGTTCGATGTAGGGCCCCGCCGAGAGCTGGTTTGCGCCGGCGAGAATCAGTATCTCCAGCTTCGTCGGGTCGTCGGGGAAGTGTCGCACGGCGTTATCACACAGTATCTCGAGCACCTGTTGCAGCTGCCCCGGGTCGGCGTAGACCGTGGTGTTGTAGGGCTCCACCTGGTGTTTGAGCTGTTCAGGCGCCAAACCGCAGGCCTGGCGCAGCTCGCCGGTGACCTGGTCGAGCCAGGGGCCGAGCACCAGCGGCTTGGGATGGGGCAGGTCCTGGCGCGAGAGCTTGAGGATGCTCTCGATCACCTCGTTCACGCGTTCGGAGTTCTGTTGGATGATGTCGGTCAGGCGCCGGTCGGCATCGGGCAGATCCGGCGATTCCGCCAACAGCTGGGCGGCGTGGCTGATGGCGCCCAGGGGATTGCGCACCTCGTGTGCGATGCCGGCGGTCAGCCGCCCCAGCGAGGCGAGCTTCATCTGCTGCGCCTGCTGGGTGAGCCGCGAGGTATCCTCGAGGATGATCAGGCTGCCGGCACTGCCGCCCTTGCCCAGGCGGTTGAACTGTACCCGCAGGTCACGTCCCTCGGGTGTGGCGCGCAGGGCCATCACCGAGCGCTCGGGCTCCCGTTGCCAGGCGGCATAGGCCTCGGCGACGCGGCGGGAGACTGCCCTTAGAGGGTGATGGCGCATCTGGGTGGGCATGCCCAGCAGCGACCAGGCCGCCTCGTTAAGCAACTGGACCTGGCCTTCGCGGTCGACCACCAAGATACCCGACTGCATCTGCTGGATGACGAAGTCGCTGAGCTGGGCAAGATTGACCAGCTCGGTCTCGCGCTGCTCTACCAGCTCCTCACTGCGCCGGGCGCGGGCGGTGAGGGTGATCGACAACAACGCCAAAGCGAAATAGCCGATTCCCAGAAAGCCGGCCTCGACGTAGCTGGTCTTGGGAAAGGGGTGATGGAATTCCGACCATAGCTCTTCGCCAAGCACCGCCAGGCTGGCAAGGGCCGCCAGTCCCAGCGCCAGACGGGCCTCGATCAGGGTGGCGCCGAGGGTGAGGGAGATGCCGGTCAGGATGCCGAGGCCGGAGGCCACGCCGCCGTTGGCGTGCATCAATAGGGTAAAGGCGGCGATGTCGATGACGATCGCCAGGACGGCCTGACGCCCTATATGGTGGGGTCGCGCCAGATTCCACATCAGGGCGGCCAGCGCCAGCGCCGAGTAGCCTACCGAGACCAGGCTGAACATCGTTGGAGAATGAGTACCCAGCGGGCCGCGCTGGACGGCGAAGAACAGGATCACCATGGCCGTGGCCACCACCACCCGGTAGCCCAGGAACAGATTGAGGTTGGTCTGTTCCTCGGGGTGGTTGCGGCCGTCCCCGGTATTCTCTGCGGCGGGTGATGCGGGTCGGTTCGAAATCGTGCTGTCCATCCCGGTCGTCTAGCCCGGATATTGCGCGAGCATCCCGGGAGCAGGCGGGATTCGCAGCTGCCAGGGCGCCGGTCTGGAGCGCAAGGAATCGTAGCCATGACTTGCGGGAAGACCCAGCCATGGCGAGCGAGAAATCGCCTGAGTCGGGATAGAGCGGTGACGGGTACAAACCGCAACCAGCGAAATTGACGCTGATTCAGAAATTACTGCTATTCCTTCAATCTGTTGCATCGAGGTCACCGTTCGGCTGGTGCCATATCCGGGCTGAATTGGAACTTTCAATTAGGAAGTCGCGCGGGTGCCCGATGATCGGTGCGAATGTGTTAGTTTTTGTGTCGCCCGACTGCCGTCGGCGAGAATAACATCTTCAACGCCAGAGACAGGATCGAACATTGAATCTGCACGAGTTCCAGGCCAAGCGCCTGTTTGCGGGCTACCGCATCCCCGTACCCTACGGGGTGGCAGTGGACACCCCCGAGGCGGCACGGGAGGCCGCCGAACAGATGGGGGGCGATGGTTGGGTGGTCAAGGCGCAGGCCCATACCGGGGGGCGGGGCAAGGCCGGGGGCGTGGTGCTGGTCGACTCGCCGGACAAGGTCGAGGCCGAGGCGCGACGCCTGCTCGGCAGCCGCGTGGTGACGCCCCAGACCGGCCCCCAGGGCCTGCCGGTCAGCCATGTACTGGTGGAAGAACCGAGCGATATCGATCGCGAGCTGTATCTGAGCCTGCTGGTCGATCGCGGCAGCCGGCGCATCATGATCATGGCGTCCGAGGCGGGCGGGATGAACATCGAGGAGGTCGCCGCGCAGACGCCCGAGAAGATCCTCACCAGCCGGATCGATCCCGCCGCGGGGCTGCAGCCCTGGCAGGGGCGGCGCCTGGGCTTCGCCCTGGGGCTGGATGCCGAGCAGCGCAAGCAACTGCACAAGATCCTGGCCGGGCTGACCGAGCTGTTCCAGCGCGAGGACGCCAGCCTGGTGGAGATCAATCCCCTGACCATCACCGGTGGGGGAGACCTGCTCGCGCTGGATGCCAAGATCAACCTGGACGACAACGCGCTCTACCGGCACAAGGATCTGCAGGCGATGCGCGATATCACTCAGGAGGACGAGCGCGAGGCCCGCGCGGCAGAGCACGACCTCAACTACATCTCGCTGGACGGCAATATCGGCTGCATGGTCAATGGCGCCGGCCTGGCGATGGCGACCATGGACCTGGTGAAGCTGCACGGGGGCGAGCCGGCCAACTTTCTCGATGTCGGCGGCGGGACCACCGCCGAGCGGGTGGCCGAGGCCTTCAAGATCATCCTCTCGGACGACAAGGTGGAGGCAGTGCTGGTGAACATCTTCGGTGGCATCGTGCGCTGCGACCTGATCGCCGAGGGCATCATCAATGCGGTGAAGGAGGTCGGCATCGAGGTGCCGGTGGTGGTGCGTCTGGAAGGGACCAACGCCGAAACGGGCCTGAAGATGCTGGATGAGAGTGGCCTCAACCTGGAGACCGCTGCCGATCTGACCGAGGCCGCCGAGAAGGTCGTGGCCGCAGCGGAGGGCCGGGCATGAGCATATTGATCGACAAGGATACGCGGGTGATCTGCCAGGGTTTTACCGGCAGGCAGGGCACCTTCCATTCCGAGCAGGCCATCGCCTACGGCACCCGGCTGGTGGGCGGCGTGACGCCCGGCAAGGGCGGGCAGACCCATCTGGATCGGCCGGTGTTCGACACCGTGCACGATGCCGTGGCCGAGACCGGAGCGGAGGCGACCATGATCTATGTACCCGCCGCCTTTGCCGCCGATGCCATCCTCGAGGCGGCCGATGCCGGCGTTCGGGCCATCGTCTGCATCACCGAGGGTATCCCGGTGCTGGACATGCTCAAGGTGCGTGCGGCCCTGGACAGCATGTCCGATGTGCGTCTGATCGGCCCCAACTGTCCCGGCGTGATCACCCCGGGCGAGTGCAAGATCGGCATCATGCCCGGCGCCATCCACCAGCCGGGCAAGGTGGGCATCGTCTCGCGATCGGGCACCCTCACCTACGAAGCGGTGCACCAGACCACCCGGGCCGGTCTCGGGCAATCGACCTGTGTCGGCATCGGCGGTGATCCCGTCCATGGGATGAGCTTCATCGACTGTCTGGCGTTGTTCGAAGAGGATCCGCAGACCGAGGGGATCGCCATGGTGGGCGAGATCGGCGGAACTGCCGAGGAGGATGCGGCCGAGTACATCCAGGCCCATGTCTCCAAGCCGGTGGTGGCCTATATCGCCGGTGTGACCGCGCCGCCGGGCAAGCGCATGGGACATGCTGGGGCCATCGTCAGTGGGGGCAAGGGCACCGCCGAGGGCAAGTTTGCGGCGCTGGAGGCCGCCGGGGTGCGTACGGTGCGCTCGCCGGCCGATATCGGCGAGGCCATGGTGGAGCTGCTGGAGTCGTGATGGGACGGATGGAGGCAGCGCCCGTGGGAGTGGCTTCAGGCGCGACAGAAGACCACGCGCATCGGATCAGCAGTCCATGAAACTCGCCATTGCTCAACTCAACCTCGTGGTCGGCGCCATCGAACAGAATGCCCAGCGGATAATCGACACCGCGGGCGAGCAGGCGGCGCGGGGCATCGAATTGTTGCTGTTCCCGGAACTGACGCTGATGGGCTACCCGCCCGAGGACCTGCTACTGCGCCACGAATGTCAGCAACGGGTGGACGCCGCGCTGCAGCGAATCCTCGACGAGGTACGGGGTATCACCCTGGTACTGGGTCTGCCCGGGGTACGCGAGGGCAGGCGATTCAATATGGCCATTGCGCTGCGCGATGGCAAGATCCTCGCCGAATACCGCAAGCGCGAGCTGCCCAACTACAGCGTGTTCGACGAGAAGCGCTATTTCTCACCGGGGCATGACGTGGCCCTGTTCGAGCAGGGGGGGGCCCGTTTCGCCCTCGCCATCTGCGAGGATGTATGGGTGGATGGCCCGGTGGCGGACAGCGCCGAGGCCGGTGCCGACGTGGTGCTCAATCTGAACGCCTCGCCCTACCACCGTGGCAAGGTCCAGCAGCGCGAGCGCCTGGTAACCGAACTGGCGGCACGCCACGAGCTGACCCTGGTTTATGCCAACCTGGTGGGTGGGCAGGATGAATTGGTCTTCGATGGCGCCTCCTTCGCCTGCGACCGGGAGGGAAGGGTGCTTCTCCGCTGTGCGCAGTTCGACGAGGGCGTTTGGTCGCTGCGGCTGGGCGCCAGGGGCGAGCCGCAGGCCGAGTCTGTGGTGCCCTGGCTCGATCCGCTGCCGGAGGTCTACCAGGCCCTGGTGTGCGGGGTACGCGACTATGTGGACAAGAACGGTTTCAAGGGAGTGGCCCTGGGCCTGTCAGGGGGTATCGACTCGGCGCTCACCCTGGCGATCGCGGTGGACGCCTTGGGGGCCGACCGGGTCGAGGTGGTTTCCATGCCCTCGCGGTATACCGCCGACATGAGTAACGAAGACGCGGCGAAGCAGGCGCAGCGCTTGGGGGTTAAATATCTCTCGATCCCTATCGAACCGGCCTTTCAGGCGCTGCTCGGCATGCTGGCCGAGCCCTTTGCCGGCCTGCCGATGGACGTCACCGAGGAGAATATCCAGGCGCGGATCCGCGGTTTGCTGCTGATGGCGATCAGCAACAAGAGTGGACGCATGCTGCTGACCACCGGCAACAAGAGCGAGATGTCGGTGGGCTACGCTACCCTGTACGGCGATATGAACGGCGGTTTCGCACCGCTGAAGGATGTGCCCAAGACGTTGGTGTATGCGTTGGCCCGGTGGCGCAATCGCGATGGAGAGATCATCCCCGAGCGGGTGATCACCCGACCGCCCTCGGCCGAGTTGCGCCCCGACCAGCAGGACACCGACAGCCTGCCACCCTACGAGGTGCTGGACGAGATCATCGAGCGCTTCGTGGAGCAGGATCAATCGGTCGAGGAGATCGTGGCCGAGACTGGTTTCGATGCCGGACAGGTGGCACGCATGGCGCGCATGATCATTCGTTCGGAGTACAAACGCCGTCAGGCCGCGCCGGGCGTCAAGATCACTGCCCGCGCCTATGGGCGTGACTGGCGTTACCCGATCGTCAACGGCTGCTTGTAAGCAGGGAGGCCGTGACGCTATCCTGCGCGCGGTACCGTTGATGATAACGAGGAGGAGCAATGAAGAAGATCGAAGCAATTATCAAGCCGTTCAAGCTGGATGACGTGCGCGAGGCCCTGTCGGCCATCGGTGTCACCGGCATGACCGTTACCGAGATCAAGGGCTTCGGACGCCAGAAGGGTCATACCGAGCTATACCGCGGCGCCGAATACGTGGTGGATTTTCTGCCCAAGCTGAAGCTGGACATCGTGATCGATGAGGACAAGGTGCCCGAGTGTATCGAGGCGATCACCAACTCGGCGCGTACCGGCAAGATCGGTGACGGCAAGATCTTCGTCCTCCCCGTGGAAGAGGTCGTGCGCATACGCACCGGTGAGCAGGGCAAGGATGCTATCTGACGGCGTGGGAATCCATTCCGGCACGCCGGCTCCGCTGTCGGGCTGACGCCCGACCCACAACAGGGGTCGGCCTCTACGGGATGACGCCTGGCGCCATTCAGTTCTTGTCCAGTCCGAAGTAGTCCCACAGCCGGCGGGTCCAGCCCTTTTCCTCCAGATCGCGTGGATCGGGGATGATGGCGCCGCTCTCCAGGTTGGCGGCCAGGATCCGCTGGGTGTCCTTGGCAAGGTCGTCCAGGCCCAGCTCGGTATAGGCCTCGATCATCACCTCCAGAGCCTCCTTGACCGCTGGCGTCCGCTGGTAGTTTTCGATCACGTAGCTGGCACGCTCAGCGGCGGCCACGAAGGCCCCGCGCTTGATGTAGTAGCGGGCCACGTGGGCCTCGTGCCGGGCCAGATTATTGCGCAGGTAGAGCATGCGCTTGCGCGCGTCCTCGGCATATTCCGAGTCGGGGAACTGCTGCACAACCCGCTCGAAGTCCTTGTAGGAATCGACCGCGGCGCCGGCATCACGCTGCGACAGATCGGTGGGCAGATAGCGCGAGAGAAAGCCCAGCGAGCGGTTGAAGTTCACCAGCCCCTTCAGATAATAGGCATAGGCCACCGCCGGGTGGCCCGGGTGAAACTTGATAAAACGATCGGCCGCCGCGAGGGCCGACTCGGGCTCGCCCGCCTTGTAGTAGGCATAGGCGACGTTCAGTTGGGCCTGGTGGGCATACTTGCCGAAGGGATAGCGGGCCTCGAGCTTTTCGTAATACTCGATGGCCTTTTCGTAGCCGCCGGCCGCCAGCTCCGCGGAGGCCTCGGAATAGAGCTTCTGCTGGCTCCAGTCCTTGGTTTCGTCCTTTTCTCCGAATATGGACGAGCAGCCGCTGAGCAGCAGGGCGAGTAACAATGGCCAGAGCAGGCGTCGCATAGGTGATAATCCCTCGAAGACTGGCCCGCGAGTATAGCGGATCGGGGAATACGGGATGAAGGTTGAAAGATGGCAGATGACGGTGCGCGCCAGATCCACCTGAGCGCCGAAATCGGTTCCGAGCTGGCGGGCAAACGCCTCGACCAGGCACTGGCACGCTTGTTCGACGACTACTCGCGCAGTCGCCTGCAGGCCTGGATCCGCGAGGGGCGGGTGACCCTCAATGATCGGTCCGCGGCACAGCGCGACAAGGTGGCCGAGGGTGACCGGGTGGAGCTGCGGGCCGAGGAGCAGGATCAGATCGAGTGTCTGCCGCAGGACATCCCGCTGGACATCGTGTACGAGGATGAACACCTGCTGGTGATCGACAAGCCGGCCGGCCTGGTGGTGCATCCGGCGGCAGGCAACCCCGACCGTACCCTGCAGAATGCACTGCTCTATCACGACAGCTCCCTGGCGCGCCTGCCCAGGGCTGGCATCGTGCACCGCCTGGACAAGGACACCACCGGCCTGATGGTGGTGGCCAAGACTCCGATGGCCTACCAGCGCCTGGTGGCTGCCCTTGCCGCGCGCGAGATCCACCGTGAATATCGGGCTCTGGTGGTTGGCCAGCTGCGCACCGGGGGGACCATCGACCAGCCTATCGGCCGCCATCCTACCGTGCGCACCCGGATGGCGGTAAATCCGCTGGGCAAGCCGGCGGTGACCCACTACCGGGTGCTGGAGCGGTTTCCTGCCCATACCCTGCTCGGGGTGCAGCTGGAGAGCGGGCGCACCCATCAGATCCGGGTCCACATGGCGCACCTCCGGCACCCGGTCTTCGGTGACCCGGTCTACGGCGGTCGGCTGCAGCTGCCAGCGGGGGCCGACGAGGAGTTGAAGACCCTGATGCGCGGGTTCCAGCGCCAGGCGCTGCATGCCCGGCGGTTAATCCTGCAGCACCCGGCGGGCGGTCGGGAGATGCGCTTCGAGTCACCTCTGCCGCCGGATATGGCGGAGCTGCTCGATGCACTGCGCGCCCACGCACATCACCAGGCGGAGGAATCGGCCATCGACGAGGACGCCTTCTACGCCGCCATGGGAGAACAGGGATGGGAGATCGACGAAGATGAATGAGTCGATCCGAGTGCTGCGGCCGGAATGGCCGGCGCCGCCCGGAATCAGGGCCGCCTCCACCACCCGTGTCGGCGGCCTGAGCCAGGGCGATTGTGCCGGGCTCAACCTTGCCTTCCACGTGGATGATGATCCGGCCGATGTGACTCGCAACCGCGCTCTGCTGCGCGAGACGCTGGCCCTGCCCGGCGAGCCGCTGTGGCTTTCGCAGGTGCATGGGCGGGTGGTGGTGGATGCCGCAAGCGCCCACCAAGGAACCGAGGCGGATGCCAGTTTTTCCACCGGGCCCGGGGTAGTCTGTGCCGTGATGACCGCCGACTGCCTGCCGGTCCTGTTCGCCGACCGGGCTGGGGGCGCGGCGGCCGCGGCCCATGCCGGCTGGCGGGGGCTGGCCGGGGGCGTGCTGGAGGAGACCGTGGCGCGCTTCGAGGTGCCGTCCCGGGTCATTGCCTGGCTGGGGCCGGCCATCGGCCCGCAGGCGTTCGAGGTGGGCGATGAGGTACGGGCAGCCTTCTGCGAAGGGCACGCCGAGGCCGATCGGTGTTTTCGTCCCACCCGCCCCGGGCATTGGCTGGCCGACATCTACGCGCTGGCGCGGCTGCGGCTCGCGGCGGCGGGGATCAGGGACGTTTACGGGGGCGGCCGATGCACCTACAGTGAACCGGAGATGTTCTATTCCTACCGGCGATCGCGGCGCACCGGCCGCATGGCGAGCCTGATCTGGCTCGAGGAGGCGAGATGAACGACAAGTGGTGGATGCTGACCCTGGTCGGCCAGGACAGTCCCGGTATCGTCGCCGCGGTGACCAGCGCCCTGGCGGAGGCCGGTATTACCCTCGGCGAGACCTCAATGCTGCGCCTGGGAGGTAACTTCACGGTGATGATGATGGTGTCGGGCGACACCGATGAACAGGCCCTCCGGTCGCTGCTTGTGCCGGTGCTCGAGGCGCGTGGCCTGCGTCTGCACATCGACCCCATCGAGGCGGAACTGCACCAGCACCTGGTGCCCAACGTGCAGGTCACCGTCAGCGGGGCCGATCGGACCGGGATCGTTGCCCAGGTGACCACGGCATTGGCGGAGGGCGGATTCAATATCCTCGACCTGGAGTCAGACCTCGCCGGCACGCCGCATGAGCCGGTGTACATCATCCAGATCAGTGGAGTCTCCGGCGAGCCCATCGAACGGATCGAGGAGCGCCTTGCACCGGTGCGCGAGAGCGGCGTCTCGGTGAATGTCGTGCCCGTCGAACCTTATATCGGCTAGACCTCGTGGCAGTACTGGATATCCTCAAGCTGCCGGATCCCCGGCTCAAGCAGGTCTCCGGGCCAGTGACCGCGTTCGATGATGCCCTGCGCCGATTCATCGACGACCTGGAAGAGACCCGGCAGGACGGCCCTGCGGCGGTAGGCATCGCGGCACCCCAGGTGGCGGTGTTCCAGCGAGTGGTGATCGTCGACTGCTCGCAGACCCGCAAGCCGGTGCCGAATCACGGCCGCCTGGTGCTGGTGAACCCGGAGATCACCCACTGGGAAGGCTATGAGCCGGGCCGCGAAGGCTGCCTGTCGGTACCCGACTACACCGGCAATGTGATCCGTGCCACCCGCATCCACCTCGAGGCCCGTGATCCCCAGGGGGCGCCCCTGGAATTCGACATGGAAGGCTACGAGGCCCGCGCCGTGCAGCACGAGATCGACCATCTCGACGGTATTCTGTTTGTCGACCGCGTGGTCAGCCGCCGCACCGACCTGTTCCGCCGCAAGGTGTACCAGAAAGGCGGAAAGAAGAGCGAAACCACGAAGAACACGAAGAACACAAAGGGTTGAAAGTGATTCTCTTCGCCGACGCGAGTCGTCGAGGCGCTCGCCCGGCCGACGCCTCGGGCCCATCGTTCAAGGGGCTTCGTGTTCTTTGTCTCCTTTGTGGTGTGACCGACGCTTGCATTTCTCCGCATATCCCCCATATGTCCTGCAGTTGAAGCCAAGAATTCGGAGAACAACCCATGCGGATGGATAAATTGACCAGCAAGTTTCAGATGGCCCTGGCCGATGCCCAGAGCCTGGCGGTGGGCCGCGACCACCAGTTCATCGAGCCGGCGCATCTGATGCTCGCGCTGCTCGACCAGGAGGGGGGCACGGTACGCCCGCTGTTGACCCAGGCAGGGGTCAACGTCAACCAGTTGCGGTCGGCCCTGGGCCAGGCGCTCGATCGTATGCCGTCGGTGCAGGGCGCCGAGGGCGAGGTACATGTCTCAAATGACCTGGGGCGGTTGCTCAACCTCACCGACAAGCTGGCCCAGCAGCGCGGCGACCAGTACATCAGCTCCGAGCTGTTCGTGCTCGCGGCGGTGGAAGACAAGGGCGCCTTGGGCGATATCCTGCGCCAGGCCGGCACCACCAAGGAGGCCGTTGAGAAGGCCATCGACAATATTCGTGGAGGCCAGTCCGTGGACGATCCCAATGCCGAAGACCAGCGCCAGGCGCTGGAGAAGTACACCATCGACCTGACCGAAAGGGCCGAGCAGGGCAAGCTCGATCCGGTGATCGGTCGCGACGACGAGATTCGCCGCACCATCCAGGTGTTGCAACGCCGCACCAAGAACAACCCGGTGCTGATCGGCGAGCCCGGCGTTGGTAAGACCGCCATCGTCGAGGGCCTGGCCCAGCGCATCATCAACGGTGAGGTTCCAGAGGGCCTGCGCCACAAGCGGCTGTTGTCGCTGGATATGGCGGCATTGATCGCGGGTGCCAAGTTCCGTGGCGAGTTCGAAGAGCGGCTGAAGGCGGTGCTCACCGATATCGCCAAGGCCGAGGGCTCGATTATCCTGTTCATCGACGAGATCCACACCATGGTCGGTGCCGGCAAGGCCGAGGGCGCCATGGATGCGGGCAATATGCTCAAGCCGGCGCTGGCGCGCGGCGAACTGCACTGTATCGGCGCCACCACGCTGGATGAATACCGTCAGTACATCGAAAAGGACGCCGCCCTGGAGCGGCGCTTCCAGAAAGTGCTGGTGGACGAGCCGAGCGTCGAGGACACCATCGCCATCCTGCGTGGCCTGAAAGAGCGTTACGAGGTCCATCATGGGGTGGAGATCACGGACCCGGCGATCGTCGCCGCGGCGACGTTGTCGCATCGTTACATCACCGACCGGCAGCTACCGGACAAGGCGATCGACCTGATCGACGAGGCCGCCTCGCAGATCCGCATGGAGATCGACTCCATGCCCGAGGAGATGGACAAGCTCGACCGGCGCCTGGTGCAGCTCAAGATCGAACGTGAGGCACTGAAGAAGGAGAGCGACGAGGCCTCCAAGAAACGCCTCAGGCTGCTCGAGGACGAGATCGAGAAGCTGGAGCGCCAGTTCTCCGAGCTGGAAGAGGTCTGGAAGGCGGAGAAGGCCTCGATGCAGGGCGCCACGCATATCAAGGAGGAGCTGGAGCAGGCCCGCCTGGACTTCGACGCGGCGCGCCGCGCCGGCGACCTGCAGCGCATGTCTGAGCTGCAGTACGGCAAGATCCCGGAGCTGGAGCGTCAGCTGGAGATGGCCCAGGCGGCCGAGCAGAAGGAAACCCAGCTGTTGCGCAACAAGGTGACGGAGGAAGAGATTGCCGACGTGGTCTCCAAGTGGACCGGAATTCCGGTATCGAAGATGCTCGAGGGTGAGCGCGAGAAGCTGCTGCGCATGGAGCAGGAACTCGGCAAGCGGGTCGTGGGGCAGGAGGAAGCGGTACGTGCCGTCTCCGATGCCATCCGCCGCTCCCGCGCGGGTCTGGCCGATCCGAACCGGCCCAACGGAAGCTTCCTGTTCCTTGGACCCACCGGGGTGGGTAAGACCGAGCTGTGCAAGGCGTTGGCCGAGTTCCTCTTCGACACCGAGGAGGCCATGGTGCGGATCGACATGTCCGAGTTCATGGAGAAGCACTCGGTGGCCCGCCTGATCGGTGCGCCGCCTGGTTATGTCGGATACGAGGAGGGTGGCTATCTGACCGAGGCGGTGCGGCGCAAGCCCTACAGCGTGGTGTTGATGGACGAGGTGGAGAAAGCCCACCCGGATGTGTTCAACGTGCTGCTGCAGGTGCTCGACGACGGGCGGCTGACCGACGGGCAGGGACGCACGGTCGACTTTCGCAACACGGTTATCGTCATGACCTCGAATCTGGGCAGCAACCTGATCCAGGAGATGGCCAAGGTGAACGACTACGAGGCCATGAAGGCGGCGGTGATGGAGGTGGTCGGGCAGCATTTCCGGCCCGAATTCATCAACCGGGTCGACGAGACAGTGGTGTTCCACCCGTTGGGTCGCGAACAGATCCGCAAGATCACCGAGATTCAGATCGAGCATCTGCGCAAGCGGCTGACCGATCGCGATATGGATCTCGAGATATCGGTGGCGGCACTGGACAAGCTCGGCGAGGCCGGTTTCGATCCGGTCTACGGCGCACGTCCGCTCAAGCGGGCCATCCAGGCCGATCTGGAGAACCCGCTGGCGCAGAAGATCCTGGCAGGCGAGTATGGTCCGAACGATATCGTGGTCGTGGATGTCCAGGACGGCGAGCTGACCTTCGGCAAGAAGAGTCGGCCCGCCGAGCCCGAGACCGTCGCCGAGGAAGAGGTGATCGACGCCGAGATTGTCGACTGACGCGGGGTTGTACCTCGATGATAGAAAAGGCAGGGTTCGCCCTGCCTTTTTTTGTTTGGGCCTATCCCACTGCTATGTTGTAGCGGATAGCCTGGATGGAGCGGAGCGTAATCCGGGAGCGCAATTTTGGCGTTTCCTGGATTCCGGCCTGCAGCCTGCATCCAGGCTACAAGCTATTGCAGGTCGATTTCATTCATACGCTTCGGGCGGAAGTCCGGCTCAAACACAAGACGAACAAGAGCGAACATGTTGAATCTGATTTTGCCGATCGTGGCACTGATCGCGGTGGGCATACTGTTCTTTCCCCAGATCCGCAACAACAATGCCTGGCGGGCCACGGTCACGCCACTGGCATCGATCATCGGCAGTGGCTTCCTGGTGGTGGCCCCCATCCTCGGTCACCTGCTGGGTGTCCGTGCGGTACTGGGGATGCTGCTGATCGTGGTCCTCGCCTATGCGGTGGGCGGGGTGATCCGTTTCAACATCCGGCATGCCGAGCCACGCCTGGAGAAAGGCCGCCTTGCACCGGGGGCGCTGTGGACCGAGCGGCTCGGCAATATGGCGCTGTCGCTCGCCTACGTGATCTCGGTGGCCTTCTACCTGCGACTGCTCTCTGCCTTCGCCCTGCGGGGAGTCGGCCTGGGCGATGGCATGGCAGCCGACCTGCTGACCACCCTGATCCTCGCCTTCATCGGTATCGTCGGCTGGTGGCGGGGTCTGGGTGCGTTGGAACGGCTCGAGGAATACTCGGTGTCGGTCAAGCTGGCAGTGATCGCGGCGCTATTGCTCGGCTTGGGCGCGTACGACTGGCACCAAGGCTTCGGCCTGTCCCACGATCTGGCCGGTGAGACCGACACCTGGGAGGTGATGCGCATGCTGGCGGGCCTGTTGCTGGTTGTGCAGGGATTCGAGACGTCCCGCTATCTGGGCAACGCCTATGACGCCGAACTGCGGATTCGGACCATGCGTTGGGCACAGTGGCTCTCCGGTGCCATCTACATCGTTTTCGTGCTGCTGGCCACGCCCTTGCTTGGCTTCATCGAGCACAGCCACATCGACGAGACGGCTGTCATCGACCTGGCAGCCCACGCGGCCTGGATTCTTGGTCCCATGCTGGTGCTCGCGGCGATCATGAGCCAGTTCAGTGCCGCCGTGGCCGATACGGTGGGGGCGGGCGGATTGGTGGAGGAGGAGTCGCGTCACCGGGTCATCGACCGCCATGCCTACCCGCTGGTGGCGGCCCTGGCCATCGCCCTCGTCTGGAGTGCAAACCTGTTCGAGATCATCAGCCTCGCCTCGCGCGCCTTCGCCCTGTACTACTTGCTGCAGACGTTACTCGCCTGGCAGATCAGCAGTCAGGTGGCCGGCTGCGGCACATGGCGCTGCAGAACGGGGCTTGGGGTCCTGGGCGCGCTGCTTGCCTTCGTGGTGATATTTGGCAAGGCCGTCGGTTAGGAGAGGGCGGCTGGGCCGCCCCCGTTTGAGAAAGCGCTCTCAGAGCTCCTTGCTCAGGGTGAAGGCACCACGGATGTCGCCGAGCTTGAAACCGCGCGCGTTGTCGCCCGGATAGAGCTGGTCCAGGGCCGCGGCGACCTCTGGCTTGAGCTTCTCGCCGTGGCAGCTGAGGCACGGCTTGCCAGTGGGGATCGCCTTCATGTAGCGATAGACTTTCTTGCCGTTTTCCGCGACCACCTCGCCGTGCTCCAGGGTCTTGGCTGGTTCACCGGCGGCCTTGCGCTGTTCGAAGGATTCGAGCACGGCCAGCTCCCACGTGTCCGGTTTGTTCCCGGGGTTGCGGTACTTGAGGCTGGTACGGCCCACCTGCCAGCCGGTTTGCTCAGAGACCTCTTCTGCAATTTTCGGGGCCCGCTTGCTGCAGAAGTCGATAGTGCCGACCGGGCCCTTGGCCTTCATGGACTTCATTACCTCGCCCTTGAGCTTGCCGCCGAGGGCCTTGGCACTCTGTCGGGCTTCCAACAGCAGGGGATCTGCCGCGAGGCTGTATTGGGCGCCCAGAACGAGGCCGAGGCCGGCCAGTAAGGCGAGATGTTTCGTGCGCATGCTGTTCACTCCTGAAGAAACAGTGGGTGGCACAATTATAAAGGCCGGCGAACGGGGTTCGGGTGACAAATCAGGGGAGTTTTCCCTGGATTTCTCCGAGGTTGTCCAGCAGTCCCTTGTCTGCCAGTTCCTTGAGGCTGACCCCGACCCGCGCCGGTGCGTGCATGCGCACGATACTGAGGGGCTCGCCGAACGGGTCGGTGTGTACCTTGGAGAGATCCAGCATGGTGCCGTTCTCTATGGGGACGCCCTTTGGTGGCAGCAGCAGCACGCGGGGACGGAGGCGATGGTCCGGGTTGGAGGCGATCACCACCGCCAGGCCCCCGGTGTTGAGTTCGACCACCGAGCCGGGAGAGTAGACGCCAAGGGTGCGCACGAAGTGCACCACCATGCGCGGATCCCAAAGCTTTCCGACCCCCTTCCACAGTACATCGAAGGCAAAGGTGGGCGCCCTGCCGGCGTCGTAGACCCGGTCGCTGGTGATGGCGTCGTAGGTATCGGCGATCGCCACGATCTTGGTGTAAGGCGTGAGTTGTGAGGCCCGCATTCCTCTCGGGTATCCCGAGCCGTTCAGCCGCTCGTGGTGGGAATGGGCAACGTCCAGTGCCGCCAGGCCAAGACCATCGGTAGACATCAGGATGTCACGACCCTCCACCGGGTGTTTTTTCATCACCAGCATTTCCTGCGGGGTCAGCCGACCCGGCTTGAGCAGAATCTCGTCCGGCGTCATGACCTTGCCGACATCGTGCATCAGGCCGCACAGGCCGATCTCGTTGAGTTCTGAGCCCTGCAGGCCCAACGAGCGCCCCAGCGAAATCGCCAATATGGCCACGCTCAGGCAATGCTCCGAGGTGTAGTTGTCCTTTTCCCGCACACGCGAGAGCAGGAGCATCGCCTCGGGGTTCTTCAATACGTTGTCCACGCATTCCGCGACCGCCTCCTTGGCCGCCGGCGTGTCGATGGCGCGGCCCAGACGCACATCGTCCATGATGTCGCCGATCAGCTGGTTCGACTCGCGGTAGGTCTCGAGTGCCTGTGGCAGGGCCTTCTCGACCGGGACGCGCGGGCGCGGTGGCGACTTTGGTTTGGATGATTTGACTGCGGTGGCAACGCGGCGCGGTTTGGGGGGTGCGCTCAGGTCGACACATTTCTCGTAGTCGATCAACACCTTCTTGCAGTACGTCTGCAGGGTCTCGACGTCTTCCCAGGTCTGGAGGACGAACCCCTGGAACAGGAAGGGCGTCTCGTCCCAGGGGCAGTCGAGCTTGCTGACATACATGCCGGGCACCACTGAAGCGGTCGACATCTCGACCTTGTGGCTGATCTTGAACTGGACCTTGGGTTGCTTCGCCATGGGTGTCCGCCGGGTTACCCGTAAAACGGTATCCCGTCGCCCTCTTGTGGCAAAGGCGGTCGGGCAGCAGGCAGCATGGTTGTGCACCGCGACGTCCGTCGCCAAGGTGGCGCGGGCAGTCTCACTGCGTTACTCCTTGTGCACCCGAAGACTGCTCTGGAGCCGTTCGAGGCCCAGCGGCAGGTTTTCCCTGCGCCGGCTGGACGGGTGCCGTCCCGACCGACGGTGCGGGCGCTCTGCGTGCCGGCGGCGGTGGATAGCCTGCCGGGGGGTAGCCGTAGCCATACCCATAGGGGGGTGGGTAGGGCGGACGGCTATAGCGCAGCTTGCGCTGAAGACGTTGCTTGCGCGAGTCCTGCAGGTATTCCAGGTAGTCCTTGCGTCGTTCCCGGCGGGCCTTTTTCTTGCTCCAGGGCATATCGAAGCCGCCCCGGTCCCAGGGGCGGTTGCCGGACCAGGGCATCTTGTCCCAGCGGTTGCTTTCCCACGGGTACTCCTTGCGCTTGTTCCAGGGACCCCACTTGTCCCAGGGATTATCGCTCTGGCCGGTGCCCCAGCTGAAGAAATCATCGTTCTTGGGCGAATGCCAGTTCCAATTTCGCCCGTCGTTGTTCCAGGGGCCGCTGCCACTCCACGGCCCCCAGTTGGACGCGTGGGCCGAACCGGCGAGGCCGGCCAGAAGCAGCAAGCCGAGCATTCGGGTACCGGGCAACCAGTGGTTGATCTTCGCAAGGGAGTGTTTCATGACATTGTCCTCGTCGGCTGTCTCATAATAGACCCATGCCTGCCTGCAGTCGCCGTGAATAATAGGGGAAAGCAACGTCGGAACAAAACTTTGCAGGGCGGCCGAGTCGTTATTTATGTAGACGCAGGGGTTAAAGATAGCAGAAAGCATGGTGTGGCCGGGCTGTACGGGGCCGGCTGCACTGTAGGCAGTGCCCGACGAATAAGACGCGCCCGAAGGCGCGTCTCCCTGGTCGACGGTCGAGGTGCGGGTCACTGAGGGGGGACAGGCATCCTCGGCGGGGCAGATCTGAGGGCCGCAGGCGGCCGCGGGACAGGCGGGCGTGCTTGCGGGGGCCTCCCTGGGGCGACCGATCCCATGCCGCCTCTGGGGCCCCTTGGTCCCATCATTTGGCCGTACGGCGACATCTGGCCTCTCTGGGGCATCATCATGGGTCCGCGGGGAGGCATCTGCCCCTGTTGAGGCGCCATCGGCGGGCGGTTGGGCATCATCTGGCCCCGAGGTGGCATGCGATAGCCGGGTGCCTGCCCGTAGCCATATCCATAGGGGGGGGCGAACCCTTTTCGCTTGTGGTCGTTGGACCAGGGCATGTTCCCCCAGCGGCTCGAATTCCACGGAGACTTGTGGCCCTTGCCCCAAGGGGTCCAGTCCTCCCAGCCCTTGTTGCCGCTCCATCCGCCACGGCGTCCCTGCCAGGGCATGCTTCGATGCTTGCCTCCCCAAGGCATGTTGTCCCGGCTCCAGGGCGCATCGCCCTTGCTGCCCCAGGGCATGTTTCCAGACGACCATCCGCTGGCGTAGCCGGTTCCGGTCAACAGGGCGAGCGCCCCGGCCATCAATATTACTTTTTTGATTTGCATCGGGTTTCTTTCCTCTCGTGGTGGTATCGCAGGCCGGAAATCGGCCCGGCTGCGGCGGCGCGCGATGGCGCGCGGATCAACGGACCCCCGCCCCATAGGGTCGGCTGCCTGTCAAGCATAGGTCATTGCGATCCGGAGGTATTGTGTCGAGACGGAACGTGCGCAGAAGGGCGACAGAATCAGTGCTCGTTGGCGCGCATCGGTGTGTCGTGCGAGGCCGGGGACGTACGATGTCCGTTTCTCGGGGGGGGGCTGCCGGTAAGGCGTTTGAGCAGCCGCTGGCATTGACGCAGGCTCAATTCCACGCCGTAGCGTTGCTGCAGGTGCCGTTGCAGTTGCTTGCCGCGCCATTTCTCGCCGTCCAGGCCGAAAGCGGCAGGGGGCGAGTGCAGGTCCCGGGCAACCGCGGCCATGTCTTCGGTCGAGAGACGGGACGGGCGGCCCGGGCTGGTATCGTCCAGCAATCCCTCGATTCCCTGCTCATTGAAGCGTTTGCGCCAGCGCTCGATGGTGCGGGTGTGCTCCCCCAGGGCCTCGGCAATGTCGCTTATCCGCTGTCCTTTAAGTATCATCAGCAGGCAGAAGGCACGGTAACAGGCCTTTTTCTCGCGCGAATGGCCGATTTGCCTGCGTACGGCATCCCGTAGCTGTGCGATCTGGATTTCCTTGCTGCTGTCCTGCATTTCGATTCGGTCCGGCTTGGGTTCGGCATCAAGTATGCAAGGCACTCGCCTTGTTCTGGACAGTTAATCGCGCCCTAATTGATCTCGGTCAGGTGTCTGACCTGGAGGGAGCTCGAATGCTCGAATATGTCTTTTTTGACCCCCGCCCGCGGGACCGTTTTGTCGCCCATGCCGAGGAACAGGGGTTGGAACCAGCCCTTGAAGAAGACGACGGCCTGCTCAAGGTGCTGTTGCCAGAGGAGATGGACGACGAATTGGCCGAGCGCATCGAGGACTTCTATGACGAAATGATGGAGATGGGCCGAGAGCTCTACGAGCAGGATGCCGAGAACGACGAGGTCGGTTACCACGCCGCCGGCATCACGGTGCAGCTGGCCGATGGCCGCAACGTCTATGCCCAGGTGGACCCGCAACTGCTTGGGCGCATCATGGAGGTGGTCACCCCCGAGGAGTTCAATCTGGTGGTAAACGCCATTGTGGAGGCGGTGGAGAACCCCGACGAGCGCAGTCTCTGCCAGCGCATGCGCGACGGCGACTGATTCATTCGTCTTGCGGGTGCTGGCCTGCTGCCTCTTCTGCCTGCTGGTATTGCTGGCGTTGCGCGCGCTTGCGTTGCACCAGCTCGATGTATTCCTTGGGCGACATCATGCTCGCATTCTGCGGCCGCTTCGCCGGCAGGTAATAGGCGGCGATCGCCGCGATGATCACCGCCAGCAGCAGGATGTAGACATTGGTGCGGTTGCGTTGGCCGCGCATCGAGTGGTCCCGGCGTCC
>JANTHJ010000048.1 GCA_024762475.1 Chromatiales bacterium
GCACCGACGGCGGCGCCAGCTGGCAGCCGGTCAGTGGGGACGTGACGATCCCGGCGGGCAGCACCGGGCTGCAGGTGCGCACGCCGATCAGCGATGATTTGATAACAGAGGTATCCGAGAACTTCCAGCTGACGGCAACAGTCGTCGCAGGGGCGACGGTGAATCTGTCGGCGTCCGGCACGGCAACCATTATCGACAACGATACTCCGGCATTCGGAAACACCGTCTCGGACGACGACGATGTGGCCTTCAACACCGATGCAGACCCGACGAACGATGTCAGCCACACCGGAACCCTCTCGGGAGACCTGGCCCCCGGACTCAACTATCGTCTGGTGGGCGATACCTCGCTGACTTCGCATGGCGAGTCGCTCAGCTACAGCTGGAATAGTGCGACCGACACCTTGACCGGCAGCACGACGGCAGGCACGGTCTTCACCGTCACCCTGGATCCTGGCAACAGCCAGTATGTCTTCAAACAGTATGACGCGCTCGACCATCCTGCGGGACTGGGAGAGAACGACCTGACCGCCACATTCACCGCCAATGTCGAGGATGGTGCGGGTAGTCTCGTGCGCGCAACGAACTTCGATGTGGTGGTCAACGACGCAGTCCCCGTGGCGAACGACATCGTGCAGGATCTGAGCGGGTCGCAGGACCTCATCACCACCAACCTGATCCTGACCCTCGATCGTTCGGGGAGTATGTCGGACAATTTCTATGGAGACGGGCTGTACTATCTGCAGATCGCCAGGGATGCACTCAAGTCATTGATCGGCGCGGCGGACAACGCGGGTAACGTCAACGTGATGATCGTCGACTTTTCCAGCAACGTGGCGTCCAGCGGCTGGCTGGTCGACGATGTCAACGCGGCATTCGACTATCTGGACTCGCTGATCGCAAACGGGGGGACGCAGTACGATACTGCGCTCAACGAGCTCATATCTCAGTTTACCGCGGCAGCACCACCCCCGGCTGATCAGACCTTCTCCTACTTCGTCACCGATGGTGTGCCGAACAACGGACACTCGGTCGACAGTACGGTGACCTACACCGATACGAGTGGGGTGACCCATAACGGCGTCAATGCCTGGGAGACCTTCCTGACCGAGAATGGGATCTCGGATTCCTATGCAATCGGTATTGGCAATGTACTATCGAACGACCCCGGCGGGGTGGGCAACCTGAACGACATCGCCTTCCCCAACGTCGATACCAACCTGGCCGACAATGGGGAGGAGGACAATACGGTTCTGCTGTCCAATCCGAATGATCTCACGGATACTCTGCTCCAGGCCTTCAGTGCGGACTCCATTACCGGCACGATCAGCAGTGCATTGGGCACGTCCGGGAGCAGCGGCATCGTGTTGGGCGCCGATGGGGGCAGCCTGACCAGCATCACCATCGACGGCCATACCTATACCTACGACGCGGCAACCGGGGTGACGATACCGGCTGGTGCGCCTGCGAGTGCCCAGGCGGTGGATAGCAGCCCGGCAGACGGCATACCCGAGACGCTGCGGGTGACCACTGCGCTGGGTGGCAACTTCGAACTCAACTTTGCGGGAGGCAGCTATTCGTACAACATCACCGTTACTACGTCACTGTTGGGACAGCAGGAGGTATTTACCCTGGGTGGTATGGATGGTGATGGAGATGCGGTGTCGCTTAACCTGACTTTGGATATCGACTTCACGGCGGGCCTCGACGCCAATCGTGATCTGGTCCTGACCAATATCAACGACGGTTCGCCCATCGTTATCCCCACGATTGCACTGCTGCACAATGACGCGACCGATGTGTCCACGACCTTGTCTTCGGTAACAGGGGGTACGGCCACATTGGGTGCGGACGGTGTCACGGTAACACCGGCACTGATAACGCTCAGTGAAAGCGACTTCAATCGCACCTCCTTCAGTCGGCAACCAGAAAGCGAACCCAACGACGACATGGCCTCTGCGCAAGTAGTCGCTCGAAGTGATTTCACTGATGGCTCTATTCGACCCAACGGGGTTGGCTCTCAGCATGACCAGGGCTTCGTGCACCATGTCGGATTCAACGCCTCCTTGCAGGCTGGGCAAGCGGACTGGTTCCGCGTGCAGATGGCCAGCGGCGAGCGTATGCATATCGATGTGGACAATGCCAATCCAGATACAGACATTCGCGTGTACGATGCCAATGGTCAGTTGGTCAGCGTTATTGACAGTTCGACAAGCGACCCCTGGGGCAGCTTTACGGCTTCATTCACCGGGAACTATTTCATCGAGGTCGTGGGCCATACGCCCAGCGAATCCGGCAACTATCGGCTCTTTTTCTCGATCGATGCCTCTGGTGCCGATTACAGCGCTGCCTTCAGCGAACAATTCGACTATACGCTCGACAATGCCACCCTCACCGATTCGACTGGCGTGACCGTCGCGGCAACCGGTTCGCTCACCGGGTCCGAGAAGGATGAGATCCTGATCGCCGACGATGCTGGCAATGTCCTGCTTGGGAATGCCGGCAACGATACCCTGATCGGCGGTGCCGGGAACGACAGTCTGGATGGCGGGACGGGCAACGATCTGCTGATTGGTGGGCAGGGTAGCGATACCCTGACCGGCGGTGCAGGCCAGGATACGTTCTATTGGCAGGCCGGCGATGCAGACGGGGCAACCGATACCATCACCGACTTCACCGTCGGGGCCGGTGGCGATGTGTTGGACTTCTCCGATGTGCTGTCCGGCGAATCCGCGACCGATACGGCGGCCCTGGCCAATTATCTGTCGGTCAGCTACGACGCCGGAACCAATGTTTCCACCATCACCGTGGATACGGATGGTACGGGCGGGGCTGGCGGCAGCCTGACGGTCGAGGTACAGGGTGCCGACCTTACCTCTGGCTCGACCGACCAGTCCGCTATCCTTCAAAGCCTGCTGGATAACGGAAACCTGGTGGTCGATCCCTGAGAGAAGGCGCTGGATCGATCAGGACTTCTTTCCACCCGAGGGAGGGGCCATCCTCAGTCTTGGCGCCGCCGTCGGGTGCGAGGCTGGTAGGCGCGTATCCAGGGCATGATGCGGTCGAAGGGCAGCTGATCCAGGCCGCCGAAGCGGGATTCCGCCTGGGTCAGTAGCTCGGCCACATCCGGCACGGCCTCGGGGTTGCTGGCGTCGGGTTCGAGCAGGGCCCGAATGCCGCGCATGCCCCCCACCTGGATCCGCATCGCCTTGCCGTGGGGCAGGGTGGCCTTGTCCTCATGGGTGCGCAGGGCAAAGTGGGTCTGCTCGCGCAGGATTTGCAGCGCCCTGGCGCAGCGCTGTTGCCCCTCTTCCGAGAGACAGCGCACGCCCTCGCGCTCGGCAATGCAAAAGCGTTCTGCCTGAGAACAATCGCAGCGGTTGGTCAGAATGCTCTTCTCGAAGAGGCAGGCGCGCTGGTTGACTTCCCGATAGGTTTCGCGAAAGGCGTCCTGGTCCATTGCAGAAAAGATGCCTCAACCCTGCTTGAAACGGTGGATCAGGCGGCGCTCCCGTTTGTTGGGTCGCCGCTCGCTGACCGGCAGGGCGGCACGCTCGGCGCGAATGCGCTCGTTCAGCAGCTGGCGGCGCGCATGGCTCTCGGGCGTCTCAACATAGAAATCCTTTGCCTCGCTCGCCGGACGCCGCTGCCGGGGCAGTTGCGCCACTTCGATATCCCATTCATAGGGCCCCTTGTGGATGGTCAGGCGAGAACCGATCTTGACGTCCTTCCCCGGTTTGGTTCGCTGACCATTCAGATGCACCTTTCCGCCCTGTACGGCCTCGGCGGCAAGCTGTCGCGTCTTGAAGAAGCGGGCACACCACAGCCACTTGTCGAGGCGCATGCGCTGAGGGGCTCGTTCGCTCATCAGGTGGGTGCATCCTCCGAATGATCGAAGGCATGTACAGGTGCCTCGTGCTCGCCAGTCCCCAACAGCGGGTCGAGTTCGCCACGGGCATCCATGGCGGCCATGTCGTCGAATCCGCCGACATGGAAATCGTCGATGAAGATCTGCGGCACGGTGCGCCGCTGGCTGCGTTTCAGCATCTCTTGCAGGCGATCGCGGTCCAGGTCCACGCGGATCTCCTCCCAGGACGCCCCCTTGTTCTGCAGCAGCATCTTGGCGCGGACGCAATAGGGGCACATGGCGGTGGTATAGATCTCAATCTTCGGCATATTCGACAACTCCTGCAGCTTTCACGCCATCCTAGCAACTTGAGTGCCTGCCGACATGCGGCAAAACCCGGATTGACAAGCATCCGCGAGGGCAAATACCCCTTATAAACTGATTGGAGCGCTCCTTCGCCAGTCTTTATGATGCATGGACCGGATATAGAGAGAACATCTGCCATGAAACACGCCAATCCGAAGGCGATTCGCCTGGAGGACTACACCCCTCCCAGCCACCTCGTCGACCACGTCTCCCTCGAGTTCGATTTGCGAGACCAGGGCACCCGGGTGCGCTCCCGGTTGAAGATGCGTCGCAATCCCGCGGCCCCAGCCGATGACAGCGCCGGGCTTTTTCTCCATGGCGAGGGGCTGGATCTACAGTGGTTGACGTTGGATGGGCGGCGGCTCGAGGCGCAAGAGTACCGTCTCGAGGAGGGCGGACTTCGGCTGCCGTCCGTGCCCGAGGCGTTCGAGTTGGCCAGCGAGGTGGTGATATCGCCAGAGACCAATACCGCGCTGGAAGGCCTGTATCGCTCCGAAGGCATGTTCTGTACCCAATGCGAGGCCGAGGGCTTCCGCAAGATCACCTTTTATCTCGATCGTCCCGATGTGATGGCCGTGTTCGACGTGCGCATCGAGGCCGACCAGGATCGCTTTCCCGTGCTGTTGTCCAATGGAAATCCTGGCGAATGCGGAGAAGTCCCCGATGGCCGGCATTTCGCCCAGTGGCACGACCCGTTTCCCAAGCCCAGCTATCTGTTCGCGCTGGTGGCCGGTGACCTGCACTTTGTCGAGGAGCCTTTCACCACTGCCTCGGGTCGCGCGGTGACGCTGCGCATCTATGTGGAGCCCGAGAACATTGATCGCTGCGAGCACGCCATGCGCTCGCTGGTACGGGCCATGCGCTGGGACGAAGCACGATATGGCCGCGAATACGACCTGGATGTCTTCAATATCGTGGCCGTGAACGACTTCAACATGGGTGCCATGGAGAACAAGGGGCTCAATATCTTCAACAGCAAGTTCGTGCTGGCACGCCCGGATACCGCCACCGATGCCGATTACCAGGGTATCGAGGGCGTGGTTGCCCATGAGTACTTTCACAACTGGACCGGTAACCGTATCACCTGCCGGGACTGGTTCCAGCTGTCGTTGAAGGAGGGGCTGACGGTGTACCGCGACCAGGAGTTCTCGGCCGACATGGGCTCGCGGCCGGTCAAGCGGATCGACGACGTGCGGCTGCTGCGCGCCCATCAGTTCGCGGAGGATGCCAGCCCCATGGCGCATCCGGTGCGCCCGCGCTCCTATATCGAGATCAACAACTTCTACACCGTGACGGTGTACGAGAAGGGGGCCGAGGTGGTACGCATGCAGGCCAACCTGCTGGGGCCGGAACGGTTCCGCAAGGCGATGGACCTGTATTTCGAGCGCCACGACGGACAGGCGGTGACCACCGAGGATTTCGTTGCCTGCATGGAAGATGCGTCGGGCCGCGATCTGACCCGGTTCAAACACTGGTACGATTACGCAGGCACGCCTGAGCTCACTGTCACCGATCACTACGATACACAGGCGCACCGTTACGAACTGCGGATTCATCAGCAGGTGCCCGATACACCCGGGCAGACCGACAAGCCGCCCTTCCATATCCCCTTTGCCATCGGCCTGTTGGACGCGAATGGCCAGGACATGGCCGTGAACCTGCCCGGCGTGGAGGAACGCGATGGCACCCTCCTGCTCGAACTGCGTGAGCGAGAAGAACGCTTCGTCTTCGATGATGTGGCTGAGCGGCCGACGCCATCGTTCCTGCGTGGCTTCAGCGCGCCAGTCAAGCTCCAATACGACTGGACCGAGGCGCAGCTGCTGCACCTGCTGGCCCACGACAGCGACGGCTTCAGTCGTTGGGACGCGGGCCAGACGCTGTTGCGGATCGTGCTGCTGCGCATGGCCGAGCAATATCGGGCGGGGCAGGCGATGCCGGTGCCGGACGAGCTGATCGCGGCGATGCGCAAGACCCTGTTCGACGACCAGGCCGGGCATGCCCTGATCGCCGAGCTGCTGACCTTGCCGGGTATCGATTATCTGGGCGAATTCATGCCGGTGATAGACGTAGATGCGCTACACACCGCGCGCGAGGCACTGCGTCAAGACGTGCCCGGGAGGCTGCGCGAGGACCTCCTGATGCGTTACGAACAGTTGCGCGAGAGCGGTGACTATCGAATCGATGCCGCATCCATCGGTCGCCGGCGGCTGAAGAATACGATCCTGGGCTACCTGGCGCGCCTCGATGACGGCCGGGCATTCCAGCTGATCCTCGACCAATATGGCACCCGTCACAATATGACGGACGTGATGGCGGCGCTGGCCTTGATTGCCGACAGTGACCGACCCGGGCGGCAGAAGGTGTTGGACGATTTCGCCGACCGCTGGCAGCAGGATCCGCTGGTGATGGATAAGTGGTTCGCAGTGCAGGCCATGTCGACCCAGCCGGGCACATTGCAACGCGTGCGAGAGCTGATGGCCCATCCCGCCTTTTCCATCACCAATCCCAACAAGGTCCGCGCGCTGATTGGCGCCTTCGTCAATGGCAATCCCCTGCGCTTCCATGCGGCGGATGGCAGCGGCTACGACTTCCTGGCCGAACAGGTGATCCGCCTGGATGCGATCAATCCACAGATCGCAGCCCGGCTGTGCCGCGCCCTGGCGCGCTGGCGACGCTATGACGAGACCCGGCAGGCGAAGATGCGCGCGGCCTTGCAACGCATTCTCGACAACGAGGCCTCGCCCGATGTCTACGAGATTGCCGCCAAGAGCCTGGAGGCGACGCAGTGAAGGCCTTGCTGTTGGTGGCCCATGGCAGTCGCCGAACCGCATCCAACGAGGAGGTGCGGGCGCTGACCCGGCGTCTCGAGGGGCAGGCGGGCGACAGCTTCGGTCAGGTGGCCTGTGCCTTTCTCGAACTGGCCGAGCCTTCCATTCCTGATGGCATCGAGGCCTGTATCGATGCCGGGGCCGATCAGGTGATCGTGGTGCCTTATTTTCTTTCGGCCGGTCGGCATGTGGCCGAGGACATTCCGGCCGAGGTGCGAATCAAGCAGGAACAACACCCCCGGGTCCAGATCCAGATCGCGCCCTACCTGGGTGCTGCGTCGGGCATCGAAACCCTCCTGCTGGATGCCGCGCGGGAGGAATAGGCCGCTCTCTCCCCTGAGACTCTGGCCGCCAAGACGGCGGGTTGTCGGAATAAATTCCGACCCACTCCGAATCGTGGGTCGGGTTTCAACCCGACAAGGTGGTGTTCGGCTTGTCATCCATGCCGGAAGTATCTCGGGTTAAAACCCCAGCCAACGCGCCGTCTGATAGAAGATGAAGCTCGCCACCCAGGCGAGCATCAGCGGCCAGCCCACCGCCAAGGCGGTGAAGCGCCAGCTCTTCGATTCCTGTTTGAGCACCGCCACGGTGGAGAGGCAGGGGGTATAGATGAGGACGAACAGCATGAAGCTGTAGGCCTGGACCCAATCGATGTTGCGGCCCACGATGCCCGCCAGCTCTCCCTCGCCTGCCCCGTAGATGACGGCCATGGCGCCCAGTACCACCTCTTTTGCCACGAATCCGAATAGCAGGGCGATGGTCATCAGATTGTCGATGCCCAGTGGTTCCATGACCGGGGCAAAGAGTGCGGCCATTCGGCCCGCCAGGGTCTGGTCGCTGGCCACCGGCACGTTGGTCGGGAAGTGGGTCAATGCCCACACCAGTACCACGCCCAACAGGATGAAGCCGCTCGCTTCGCGCAGAAAGTGGGTCACCTCACGCCAGCCCCGCAGCCACATTTGGCGCAGGGTGGGGAAGCGGTAAGGCGGCAGTTCCAGCAACAGCGGTTCGGTCGCCTTGAGTCGGCGGCGGTAGATCAGTGCGGTCAGGAAGGCCGCGCCGAAGCTGAACAGATACAGGCTGAACAACACCAGGGGTGCCGCCCACGGCTCGAAGATGGCGGTGGTGAAGAACACGAATACCTGCAGACGGGCAGAGCAAAGCGAGAAAGGAATGATCATCATGGTCAGCAGGCGCAGGCCGCGCGAGCGCATCACCCGAGTGCCCATTAGCGCCGGCACGTTGCAACCGAAGCCCATCAACTGCATCACGAAGGCACGCCCGTCCAGGCCCAGGCGGGACATGAAGGCATCCATCAGGAAAGCGGCGCGCGACATGTAGCCGCTGTCCTCCACGATGGCCATGAACAGGAAGAACAGCACGATGATGGGCAGGAAGGAGAGGATGGTGCCGATGCCGTCGAACAGGCCGTCGAGCACGAAGCTCTGCATCAAGGGATTCCAGCCGGCAACGACTGGCTCCATGGCGTCGCGCTTGATGACTTCGAGCAGCCAGGCCACGCCATCCTGCAAAGGCGCGCCCAGGGTGTAGACCGCCTCGAACATGCCCAACATGGCGAGAAAGAACAGGGGCAGTCCGAACCAGGGGTGCAACAGGAGCCGGTCGAGCCGATCGCTGAAACGGTCGGTAGCAGTCAGCGGTACCTGCACGGTATCGGAGAAAACCTGCTCCAGTCGCGCCTCGATGGCGTCGTCCTCGCTGAAGGTCTTCTCGATGTCGGCATGCCGTGGCGGGTGCGCGCTGCGCAGGGCCTGGGTGATCGCCTCGCGGGCCTTGCCCATGCCAAAGCCATGCTTGGCGCTGATGGCGACCACTGGAATGCCGAGCTCCTGCGACAGCCTTCCCTGATCGATCTGGATTCCGAGACGCCTCGCCTCATCGATCATGTTGAGCAGTAGCACCATGGGCTGGCCCAGTGCCTGCAACTGCAGCACCAGGGCGAGCTGACGATCCAGTTGGGTGGCATTGGCGATCACCACCAGCAGATCCACTGGCTGTTCCTCGAGGAAGGTGCGGGCGACCCGCTCGTCCTCGGCGAAACCGTGCAGGTTGTAGACACCGGGCAGGTCGACCACTTCAACCATCTCGGTCCCGAGCAGGATCCTGGCCGACAGCAGATCGACGGTAATGCCCGGCCAGTTGCCCACCTTGGCGGAGGCGCCGGTGAGGCGATTGAAGAAGGTGGACTTACCCGTGTTGGGCATGCCCAGAAGGGCGATACGTTTCATGCCAACATGATATGCGCGGCCTGCTGCGGCCGGATGACGAGATCACTGGTCCCCAGGCGCACCTGCAATGGGCCACCGAAGCGGGAGCGGCGAATGACGGCCACGTGGCGACCGGGGCGCAGGCCCACCGACTGGATGCGGGTGCGCAGTTCCGGGTCACCCTCGATCGTGGCGATCACTCCCGTCTGGCCTGGCAGCAGGTCGGCGAGGGTCCGGGGTCTCTGTTTCGGCTGAGCTTTCATTAGTAATTCGCCATAATCTGGATAACAAATGATAATCATTGTCATTGGCGAAGGCAAGCGGCGGCCTTGACTCAGGTCAACCCGGGGCATGAAAGCTCGTAGCCGGGATGCAGGCCGGAGGCCGAAATCCGTGGAAACAAAGGCGGAGTAACCTGGATTGCGCTCCGCTCCATCCAGGCTACGTTGGCTAGGGGGTCGAGGTTCCCTAGGGGTCAGAGATAGTCGTAGTGCTTGCTCTGGCGGCGGCCGGTGGGGCTCTGGTGCCGTAGCAGGGTGCGCTGCGTGATAATCCCTTCGACCCTCCAGTCCAGGCCGTCCAATGAGATCTCCGGATAGAGATCGTTCAGGGCGACCAGGCGTTCGCCTTTCTCGTCATTGAGGTATTGGCGGAACCAGCGCGCATCCTCCACCAGACACATGACGAACATGCCGTGTGCGCACTGGCGGGCCGGCTCGATCAGCACGATGCACCCATCCGGAAACTCCGGCTCCATACTGTCGCCCAGGACCTGCAGGGCAAAGGGTTCGAGTTCGCTGCAGGCGCCGCCGCCGAAGTCCAATTGATTGATGTCCGTGGGGCTACTCATGGGCTGGATTTGCTATGCTCTCGGGCTTTCCAGGGCTCGGGACGAGCCTCATCTCAGACGTCATTCTACCATGGTGCATACTGCCGGGCCGCCGCCCCAAGTCCACAAGAATCGCCGGGATTGGCACAACCTGCGTGCCATGCTGCCGTTTCTCTGGGAATTCCGCGGACGCGCACTGTTCGCGCTGACCTGTCTGGTACTGTCGAAGGCCGCCAACGTCGGCGTGCCGGTAGTGCTGAAGGCGATTATCGACTATTTCGAGCAGGCCTCGGCGGCAGGGCTGGCCCTGGCCATGCCATTGTCGCTGCTCGTTGCCTACGGCCTGCTCAAGCTCGGGGCCAGCATGTTCAACGAGTTGCGTGACGTGGTCTTTGCCAAGGTGCGCTACCGCGCCATGCGCCGGCTCTCGACAAGGGTGCTGGAACATCTGCTCAAGCTCTCGCTGCGCTATCACCTGGAGCGCAAGAGCGGTGCCATCAGTCGCGACCTGGAACGAGGCACCCGCTCGGTCAGCCAGATCCTCAATTACATGGCCTTCAGCATTCTCCCCATCGTGGTGGAGTTCGGCCTGGTGGCGGCAATCATGCTACACAGCTACGACCCGATCTTCGCCGCCGCGATGTTCGGCTCGGTGGCGGTGTATATGCTGTTCACCTTTCTGATCACTGAGTGGCGCATGGATTTCCGGCATCGCATGAACGAGCTGGATTCGCGCGGCAACTCCATCGCCTTCGACAGCCTGATCAACTACGAAACGGTTAAGTACTTCGGCAACGAGCGGCTCGAGATGGAGCGTTACGATCGGACCCTGGCCGAGTGGGAGCACTGGGCGGTCAAGAGCCAGAGTTCCATGTCGCTGCTCAACTTCGGTCAGGGCGCGATCATCGCCCTGGGCGTGACCCTGGTAATGGTGCTGGCATCGCACTCGGTTGCCACCGGGCAGATGCGCATCGGCGACCTGGTGCTGGTCAATGCCTTTCTATTGCAGTTGTTCATCCCCCTGGGATTCCTCGGCATCGTGTATCGCCAGATCAAGTACGCCCTGGCGGACATGGACCTGGTGTTCAAGCTACTCGAGACGCCGCCCGAGATCCAGGACGCGCCGGGTGCACGGTCGCTGCAGGTGCGCGAAGGCCGCATTCGCTTCGAGCACGTGGATTTCGGCTATCAGCCGGAGCGGCAGATTCTGCACGATGTGAGCTTCGAGGTACTGCCCGGCCACAAGGTGGCGGTGGTGGGGCACAGCGGCGCCGGCAAGTCGACTCTGTCACGCCTGATCTTTCGCTTCTATGACGTCTGGTCCGGTAGTGTCTGCATCGATGACCAGGACGTGCGTTCGGTGACCCAGGAGAGCCTGCGCGCGGCCGTCGGCATCGTTCCGCAGGACACGGTGCTGTTCAACGAGTCCATCTATTTCAACATCGCCTACGGACGGCCGGATGCGACCCGTGAAGAGGTGGTCGAGGCAGCGCGTATGGCCTGTATCCTGGATTTCATCGAGCGGCTGCCCGATGGCTGGGACACGGTGGTCGGGGAGCGCGGTCTGAAACTCTCGGGCGGCGAGAAGCAGCGGGTGGCCATCGCCCGGGCTATTCTCAAGCGGCCGCGCATTCTGATCTTCGACGAGGCGACTTCCTCACTGGACAGCCACACCGAAAAGGCGATCCAGCAGACCCTGTCCGAAGTCGCGATGAATCACACCACCCTGGTCATTGCGCATCGGCTCTCCACCGTGGTGGACGCCGACCGGATCCTGGTGATGGAGGAGGGGCGCATCATGGAGGAGGGCACCCATGCCGAGCTGTTACGGGCGGGCGGACTCTACCAGGCGATGTGGGAACTCCAGCAACAGGAGGCCGAGAGTGAAGCGCCGTCCAGCGCCGAGGTCGTCGAACCGGCAGGCTGAAGCCGGCTGGAGACAGCGGCCTCTTCAGCGGGCGCAGGGCGAGTTGCGGCAGAGTCGCTCGATGAGGCGGCGGTTGTGCGACAGGCGCGACAGACGACAGGGCAGGCACTCCCAGGCCAGATTGACCAGGGAAAGTGCCGCGGCTACGCCGATCAGGCTCCAGAAGATCACATCGACCCAGGCGTGGGTCAGCAGGCGGTCCGTGCCCAGTATCATGACTGCAACAATCCTGAATACCGAGGCCACTACTACGCCAATGATGAGGGGTAACATGGCTTGTCCTCGTGCAGCGTCGAAAGCTAAGTATATTTTTTCATTAGATTAGCAGATACTTATAAAGTTTCAAGGAACACAAGGCATTGATTCTGTGAATTTTTGTCGCTTTTCCCCAACAATCGCGCCATTGAACCCGGAATTTCCGCAAGATGGATGAACAGCCGGTGTCCGAAGCGCCCGGGCAAAGCTACCTCGTCGGCGGTGCGGTGCGCGATCGACTGCTCAAGCTGCCGGTCGATGAGCGCGACTGGGTGGTAGTGGGAAGCACACCGGGGGCCCTGCGCGCGGCGGGATTTCGTCAGGTCGATCCGGAGTTTCCGGTGTTTCGCCATCCCGAGACGGGTGAGGAGTATGCCCTGGCCCGGCGGGAGACCAAGGTGGCCAAGGGTTACCGCGGTTTCGAGGTGGATGTCGCGCCGGATGTGACACTGAAAGAGGATCTGGCCCGGCGCGATCTAACCATCAATGCCATGGCGCTGGACGACCAAGGGCGGTTGATCGATCCCTACGGCGGACGCGAGGATCTGGAGCAGGGCCTGTTGCGTCACGTGACGCCCGCGTTCGTGGAAGACCCGGTGCGTCTGCTGCGCATCGCCCGCTTTGCCGCCCGCTTCGGCCCGTTCGGCTTTCGTGTGGCGCATTCGACGCATCGCCTGATGAAGGCCATGGTGCGCGAAGGCGCAATGGCCCAGCTGCAGCCGCCAAGGATCTGGCGCGAGCTGCACAAGGCGCTGGGCTATCCGCAGCCCTGGCGGTTCTTCGAGGTACTGCATGCCTGTGGCGCCTTGGCCGAACTGTTGCCGGGATTGGCGGGGCAGATGGCAGCGGGCCACACAGAGGACGAGCCGGCAATACCGATAAAGGCGCTGAGACGGATCAGCGCAGGCGCTTCGACCCCGGCGCAGCGGCTGGCCGCACTGCTGCTCCAGTCACCGGATGACCTGGCAACCGTTGCACGGCGTCTGGGGGCTCCCCCGAAGACGCTGGACCTGGCCCGAGCCGCACGCGAGCTGTGGCCGCGTATCGTCGCCCTGGGCAACGCCGACGTGGCGGAGGTCGAGAACCTGTTGAAGGCCATGCGCGCCTGGCGCCGGGACGGGTACTTCGAGGCCTTACTCGCTGTTTTTTCCGCTCAGCCGAATGCGCCGAACCGTCTGCAGGACCTGGCCAGGGCGCGCGAGGCGGGGCTGGCGATCGATAGCGCTTCGCTGCGCGCCCGGGGGTTGGCGGGCGAGGCGTTGGGGGAGGCCTTGAATCGGGCCCGCCACGAGGCGGTTGCCAGGGCTTGGGGGAGATAGCCCGGACAATGCACCAGCATCCCGAGAGGAGGCGCATTTCGAAGCCGCCAAGGCGGGCGAGAAACCTTCTGAATCGGGATAGAACAGTGATCGGCACGAACTGTAACCAGCATGATTGCCGCCGATTCGACAATTACCGGCGTTCTTTCAGCCTGTTGCATCGGAGTCACCGTTCAGCTGGTGGAATATTCGATATAGGTCCTGTGTGGTCCTCGGTGCCGATTTCCCCCTCCGCCGGCGCTTGTTTTCGGCTCCGTAAGCCCGCAAACTGCCGAGGTTCCCGTCGACCGGTTTCGACATGCCATCCACCAGCAAGCAACAGACTCTGACAGTGCCTGCGCCGTCGAGGGCCGATGCGCCCGCTGGTGACGAGGCAGAGGTCCGCCATCGCATCCTGCGGATTCTATGGAGCGCAAGGCTCATCATGCCATTGAGCCTGCTGCTCATCGGCATGGGCGCGACGCTGCTGCTCGCCGCCCAGTTCCCGCTGGGTCTGATGGACCAGGGCACCGCGAGCCGTGCCCTGCTGGCCGCCGTCGTCGCGACATTGTTCGGCCTGTTCCTCACCGCCCGGCGTCTGCGCAAGCAGTTGCTCGAGCCACTGGCGCGCCTGGAGGATTCGGTGGCCAAGGTCTGCCAGGGCGAGCCGGGCGCGACTCTGTTGCGTGAAGATACGGGCGTACTGGCGGGGATGGTCGAGGACATCGACAGCCTCAACGAGGAGCTGACCGACCTCTACGAGGATATGGACAGTCGGGTGGCCCGCCACACGACCCGCCTTGCGCAGAAGACCGCTTCGCTGAAGATCCTCTATGACGTTGCGGCCAGTATCAACCAGGCCGACAACCTCGACGAACTGCTGGTGCGGTTCCTGCGGGTGCTCAAGGAGATGGTCAATGGCAAGGCCGCCTCGGTACGCCTGATTCAGGAAGACGGCAACATGCGCCTGGTGGGCGCCATTGGTCTGAACGATGTACTGCTCACCGAGGCGCAGATGCTGCCGCTGGACCTGTGTCTGTGCGGCAAGGCGCTCTCGCCTGGAGACATTCTTTGCGAGCACGAGGAGCGACACTGCAGCCGTCAACTCGGCCGCAACATGTTCTCCCCGGATCAGGTCGAGGGTATCAGCGTGCCATTGGACTATCACGGGGAGGTCTTGGGCAGATATACCATCTATGTCGCCAAGCCGGGGATATCGGGACGCGAGGACATTATCGAACTGCTGCAAACGGTGGGCAGTCACCTGGGCGTGGCAGTGGCGAAGCAGCGATCGGATCTGGAGGCCCGGCGACTCTCCATCGTCGAGGAACGCAGTGCCTTGGCCCACGAACTGCACGATTCCCTCGCGCAGACCCTGGCGAGTCTTCGCTTCCAGGTACGCATGCTGCAGGATGTGTTGCGCAGCGGCGACCAGCAGACGGCCTGCGATGATCTTGCGCGCATCAGCAATGGCCTGGACGAAGCGCATACTGAACTGCGCGAGCTGTTGCACAGCTTCCGCGCGCCGGTCGAGCAGCGCGGCCTGACGCGCACCCTGCGTTCGCTGGTAGAGCGCTTCCGGCGTGAGAGCGGCATTCAGGCCTTCTTCCAGATGGCCTGCCGCGAGCCCGACCTCAGCTCCTCGGAGGAGATGCAGATCATGCGCATCGCCCAGGAGGCATTGGCGAATATTCGCAAGCATGCCCAGGCCCACACGGTACGAGTGCTGCTCAGTTGCCAGGCCGAAGGACGAATGTCGCTGCTGATCGAAGACGATGGGGTGGGCTTCGACAACGCGGCGAAGAACGGACGTCCGGGAGAGCACATCGGCCTGGCAATCATGGAGGAGCGGGCGCAGCGCCTGGGCGGCGCGCTGCGGATCGAGAGCGAGGCAGGCGAGGGCACCCGCCTCGAACTCCTCTACAAACCCCGGCAACACAAAGAAGAGAAGAACCGACGCTGGATCATCTGATGAATGTTCTGTTGATAGACGATCATGCCCTGTTCCGCATGGGACTGCGCGAGCTGTTGGAGCGGCGAGGGATTCGCGTGCTGGCGGCCGAGGGCTGCTGCGATGAGGGCATCGCCCTGGTGGGGGAGCTGGAGCCCGACGTGGTGCTGCTGGATATGCGCATGCCGGAAATGTCGGGCATCGAGGTGCTCAAGGCATTACGGGATAGCGGCGCCGGCATGCCGATCGTGATGCTCACCACCAGCCGTGACGAGCAGGACGTGGTGCAGTCCCTCCAGTCCGGCGCCAATGGCTACCTGCTCAAGGACATGGAGCCGGATGCGCTGATCCGTGCGCTGGAGGATATCGTCGGAGGGCAGACCGTGGTGGCGCCGGAACTTGCCGCAGTACTGGCGCGCGCGGTGCAGGGCGAGGCGGCACGCCCGGAGAACGATGTCGAACGGCAATTTGCCGAGCTGACCCCGCGCGAGCGGGAGATCCTGTGCCTGCTGGCGGAGGGGCAGAGCAACAAGGTGATCGCGCGCAACCTCGGGATCTCCGATGGTACGGTCAAACTGCACGTGAAGGCGATATTGCGCAAGCTCGAGGTCCACTCGCGGGTCGAGGCGGCGGTGCTCGCCGTCGAGCACAGCCTCTGCGGCCGCAACGCCCGGCAGTGAGATCGCTCCTGGGCGCGGTTCCGGTTGAGAAATCTTCAACCGCAAAGGACGCGAAGGAGCGCAAAGAGGATAGAGGAAGCACTAATCAATTCGTAACACGCCATCTTGTAGCGCAAAATCGCCCATTTCTGCGTTGCGGATCTTCGCAATAGGCCAGCTACAAGGTGAATCGCGTAGCGAGAGAGTGTCCCCTGGGGGATTACGTGCGATCCGCGCCTTGAACTGGGCGATTTTTCACCACAATCTGCTCGCCGAGGATGATGTCACTCCTCGTCGATGGTCGCCTTTTCGATCACCACTGGATCCACCGGTACGTCCGAATGGCCGGCGCGGGTGGTGGTCGGGACATCCTTGATCTTGTTCACCACATCCATGCCTTCCACCACCTTGCCGAAGACACAGTAACCCCAGCCGTCCTGGCCCGGATAGTCGAGGAACTTGTTGTCCGCCACGTTGATGAAGAACTGCGACGAAGCGGAGTGGGGCTGCATGGTACGCGCCATGGCGATGGTGCCAATCTCGTTGCCCAGACCGTTGTTGGCCTCGTTCTCGATGGGTTCGCGGGTAGCCTTCTGCATCATATCCGGCATGAAGCCACCGCCCTGGATCATGAAGTTTTCAATGACACGGTGGAAGATGGTGCCGTCGTAGAAGCCGTCGCGTACGTACTGCTCGAAGTTTTCACAGGTCTTGGGTGCGGCTGCGTGGTCGAGTTCGATGACGATATCGCCATGGCTGGTCTTCAGGGTAATCACGGTTGGATGGTCCTCGTCGGGTACAGGGAAGGGGCGCATTCTCGGTCAAAGCGTAGTGAAATGTCACGCCTGTCAGCGCAGGCGAAAGACGATGGGTACACTGATCTCCCAGCGCTCGCGCGCCAGGGCCGGGGGGATGGGCCGGAAAGGCGACACCTCGTGCAGGGTGCGCAGCGCGGCCTGGTCGAGCCGCCGGTGGCCAGAGGATTCGCGTAGCCGGATCTCTTCCAGCGTACCGTCGGCGCGAATCACGAAGTTCACCAGGGTATGGCCCTCTTCACCCCGTCGGCGCGAGAGCCGTGGGTAGCGCTTGCGTTGTTCGATGGCGGCGGCCAGTTCGGCCAGGTATGCCCGCTGCACATCCTGCCGCTGTTGCGAGCCCGGCGGAGCGGAGATCCGGGTTGTCGAAGACGCGGGCGCGGCAACGGGGACGCTCGATGGATGGGCCGGGGCCTCCTGTCTTTTCGCTTCGTTCGGGGCCGGGGCCATACTCCGCGGCCGATGGGGGGAAGATACAGGGGGGGACGTCTTCGGCCAGCTGCGCGGACGGCTGCGGTGGCTCGGACCTGGCGCCGGTGGTGGTGCAGCAGCCGGGGCCGGTGCCTGCCGAGCGGGGGGCGGTGGCGCTGCAAGCATCGGTTCGGGGGCTGCCTGGTGCACGATCGCGGGCGTCAGATCCACCGCGATCGCGGAGTATTGTGGCGATTGCCCCGACACGGGGAGGAGCGAAGGCGGCCGCAGGACCAGCAGCAATATCGCGTGCGCCAGCAGAGACAGGACCAGGGTATTCTTGAGGGCCGGGTGCATGAGGAGTTGATCGGGCCTGGCGGTAGATTTCTCGTCCGCTCACTTGCGTCGAATCGACTCGATGGTGACCGCCTCGACCGGTACATTCTTGCGTCCGCCCTTGGTCATGGTCTTTACCGAGGCAATGGCATCGACCACGTCCATGCCCTCAGTGACCTTGCCGAATACCGCATACCCCCAACCATCGAAGCTCGGATAGTCCAGGTTGGGATTGTCACGGTGATCGATGAAGAACTGCGCGGTGGCCGAGTGCGGCGCACCGGTCCGGGCCATGGCAATGGCGCCGCGCACGTTCTTCAGGCCGTTCTTCGCCTCGTTCTCGACCGGATCGTGGGTCGGTTTCTTATGCATGTCCGGCGTGAGTCCGCCCCCCTGGATCATGAAACCGGGGATCACGCGGTGGAAGATGGTGCCGTCGTAGAAGCCCTCGTCGACATAGCGCAGGAAGTTGGCCACCGTCTTGGGCGCCTTGTCGGGGTAGAGGGTCACGGTGATGTCGCCCTTGTTGGTCTTGATCACCACGTCGATATCCTCGGCAAGGACGGGCGTGGCCAGCAAGGGCAGGGTCAGCAGGCACAGCAGCAGGATCTTCTTGAACATGGTCTCCTCGGTCGTTATCGGTGGCGTGACACCCAGTGTAACGGCTGGAGGGGGCATGAGAAACCCGGTAACTGCAGGTCGTTTCCGGTAAAATCCCGCCTTCGCTTCAGACCGGATTCATCCATGCTCAAGATCTACAACGACCTCACCCGTACCAAGGAAGTCTTCGAACCCCTGGTTCCCGGGCAGGTGCGCATGTATGTCTGTGGCATGACCGTCTACGACTTGTGTCACCTGGGACATGCGCGGGTGATGGTGGTGTTCGACGTGGTCTACCGCTATCTCAAGGCGCTGGGCTTCGATGTGACCTATGTGCGCAATATCACCGATATCGACGACAAGATCATCGCCCGTGCCAACGAGCGGGGGGAGCCGTTCCACGCGCTGACCGAGCGCTATATCGAGGCCATGCACGAGGATGCCGCGGCACTGGGCGTACTGCCGCCGGACATCGAACCGCGCGCTACCGAGCACCTGCCGGAGATCATCGTCATGATCGAGCGGCTGATCGAGCGCGGTCATGCCTATGTGGCGGAAAACGGCGATGTCTACTACGACGTACGCAGCTTTCCCGAGTATGGCAAGCTCTCCGGCAAGTCCATCGACGACCTGGAGGCCGGTGCGCGGGTAGAACCGGGCGAGGTCAAGCGCGATCCCCTGGATTTCGCCCTGTGGAAGGCGGCCAAACCGGGCGAGCCGGCCTGGGACTCCCCCTGGGGGAAGGGGCGGCCTGGCTGGCACATCGAGTGCTCGGCGATGTCGACCCAGGCCCTGGGCGATACCTTCGACATCCATGGGGGTGGTGCCGACCTGACCTTCCCGCACCACGAGAACGAGATCGCCCAGTCCGAGGGCGCAACCGGCCATCCCTTCGTGAAGTATTGGATGCACAACGGCTTCGTGCGCATCAACGACGAGAAGATGTCCAAGTCGCTGGGCAACTTCTTCACCGTGCGCGAGATCCTCGAACACTACCGGCCGGAAGAGGTGCGGTATTTCATCCTCACCAGCCACTATCGCAGTCCGCTCAACTACGACGACGAGCATCTGCAGAACGCACGGGCCGCGCTGACCCGTCTGTACACCGCCCTGCGTGGCCTGCCGGCAGCCGAACCGGCCGGTGCCGAGGCGTTCGAGGCGCGCTTCCATGCCGCCATGCAGGACGATTTCAACACCCCCGAGGCCCTGGCGGTGATGTTCGATCTGGTGCGTGAGATCAACCGGGTGCGTCCCAGCGACGGGCGGGCCGCTGCGGGCCTGGCCGCCGCACTGCGCCGGATGGGAGATGTCCTCGGCATCCTGCAGCTCGATCCCGAAGCCTATCTGCGGGGCGATACCGGGGCCGAGGGTGCGCTGAGCGACCAGGAAATCGAGGCGCTGATCGAGCAGCGTCAGCAGGCCAAGGGCTACAAGGACTGGGCCGAGGCCGATCGTATCCGCGGTCAGCTGAAAGAGGCGGGTATCGTTCTCGAAGACGGTGCCGGCGGTACCACCTGGCGCAGGGCCTGAGCATGCCGCAGCGGGAACCGGTCTTCCGGGTCTTCTATCAGGACTACCACGGCGGCATGGCGGTCTCCTCGGCCCAGCCCGAACAGCTGGCCCGCTCGCGCCTGCGTCCACTGGCCGAGTCCCTGCTGGCCGCCGAGGACAACTACCTGGGTGTGATCGATGCCGACGAGCAGATCCTGCAGCTCTACGCCGCGGACGAGCCCGGGCAGATCCAGCTCGAGCTGCTGTACCCCGAGGGCGAAGGGATGCTGCGGACGCAGATGGACAGGGCGCAGGCGCTGGCGCTGCTCGATCGCCTCCCAGAGCACTTCGAGGCCGCGCTGCTGCCCGGCGCCCAGTACACCGCTTAAACCGGACGCTTTTTCACCACGAAGAGCACAAAGGTCACGAAGGATGCATTGCCTGTGGGAGGGCCTTCAGGCCCGACGCTGACCTCGAAAGGGCTTGCCACAGGGAAGAAACCCGAGAGCACGGTGCCATGTGGACACCGGATTAGCCCGGATATTTCACCCGGGGACGCGATGATCGTGCCGGGATGGGCGCTCTCGAGCGGATTTCCGACCGAATCAATAGCCAGCCTATTGATGAGGAAGGAAATACCGCTCGAGGGCGGCCAGATCGGTGCGAGGGCGCGTCCAGCGTTGGCCC
>JANTHJ010000049.1 GCA_024762475.1 Chromatiales bacterium
GTGGATACCACCAATCCGGGCCTCGCTTCCACCGTAACGGTCAATGCTGTCAACGACGCACCGGTGATCGGCCCGCTGGGGCCCGCAGTCAGCTATACCGAAAACGACCCACCCGTGATCCTGGCGCCCACCGCTACCGTCAGCGATATCGACTCGCCGAACTTCGATGGCGGCACACTCAGTGTGGGCTATGTGGGCACGGTCAGCATGACCGACGTCACCGGTATCCGCAATCAGGGGACCGGCGTCGGCCAGATCGGCGTATCCGGTACTAACGTGACCTATGGAGGCGTTGTGATCGGCACCTTCTCCGGCAATGCTCCGTTGACAGTCACCTTCAATGCCAACGCCGACCAGGCCGCGGTACAGGCGCTGGCAAGAAACATCACCTACGCCAACAGCAGCGACTATATCTCCAGCTTCAGCCGCACCTTACGCTTCACCCTGACCGATGGAGACGGCGGGACCAGTGCCTCGGTGGATCAGTCGGTCACCCTGACCGATGTCAACGATCCGCCTGTGAATACCGTGCCCGGGATCCAGACGGTTCAGGAAGAGACCCAGACCGCCATCTCGGGGATCTCGATAGACGATCCGGATGCCTTCATCACCGACATCGCCACGACCCAGCTCACCGTCATCAACGGGGTACTCAATGTGACGCTGTCGGGCAGCGTGACCGTCAGCGCCGGCGCCAATGATTCATCCAGCGTGACACTGAATGGCCAGTATGGGGATCTGATGACGGTGCTGGGCACGGTAAAATACACCGGTAACACCAACGTGACCGGGATAGCCGCCGACACCCTCACCATCGTCACCAGTGACAACGGCAACAACGGTGCGGGGGGTGCCAAGACCGATACCGACACCATCCAGATCAATATAACCAATGTGAACGATGCACCGGTGCTCTCCGGCATCGAAGGCACCGCGCTGGCCTATACCGAAAACGATCCCGCCACTGCCGTCTCGTCCTCCATCGCCCTGGCCGATGTCGACAACGCCAACCTGGCCTCTGCGGTGGTACAGATCACGGGGAACTACCAGGCCGGTGAGGACCTGCTGGCCTTCATCAATACCGCCAGCATCACGGGCAGTTGGGATGCGGCCACCGGCACCCTGACCCTGACCGGTTCCGACACCCTGGCCAACTATCAGGCGGCCCTGCGTAGCGTGACCTATCAGAACAGCTCCGAGAATCCAGTCACCTCGAACCGCACCGTCTCCTTTACCGCCCATGACGGGACCGACCCGAGCAACACGGTAACGCGGGATCTGGCCATTGCCCCAGTAAACGACAGCCCGGTCATCGCCACCAACACCGGCATGACCGTCGCAGAGGGCTCTACCGGCACCGTCATCACCACCGCCATGCTCAATGAGGGCGATCCGGACGACGCCGGCGCCGGCCTGACCTTTACCGTCACCACCGACGTCGCCCACGGCAACTTGAGGGTCAACGGTGCGGCGATTGGCGTCGGCGGCACCTTCACCCAGGCGGATATCGAAGCGGGGCTGGTCACCTACGACCACGACGGCTCCCAGACCAGCTCCGACAGCTTCGCCTTCTCCCTCGCCGATGGCGGCGAGGACGGCGCCGTGGCCGCCACCGGCACCTTTGCCATCACCGTCACCAATGTGAACGATGCCCCGGTCAATACCGTGCCGGGGGCGCAGTCGCTCAACGAGGATACGCCCTTGGCGATTGGCGGCCTCTCGGTGACCGATGCCGACGACAACCTTTCCACCGTGCAGCTGAGCGTCTCCAACGGAACCCTGAATGTGACCCTCGCGGGCACGGCATCCGTCTCGGCCGGGGCCAATGGCTCTGCCGACCTGACCCTCGCCGGTTCGCTGGCCGATATCAATACGGCCCTCGCCTCGCTCACCTATCAGGGCAATGCGAATTTCAACGGCCCGGATACGTTGACAGTGCTCTCCACCGACAGCAGCGGCGCCACCGATTCGGATACCGTGGCGATTACCGTGAATGCGATCAATGATGCACCGGTGCGCGTCGCGGGCACGTTGAACAATCTGACAGTTGGCGAGGACTCCGGTCTCACGTCACTTGGTTTGAGTGGTGTCACCTACAGCACAGGCGGCGGCGCAGATGAGAGCTCTCAGACCCTCACCTACGCGGTCACGGCGATTCCCGCCCCAAGCGCGGGCGATATTTTCCTCGCCGATGGCTCAACGCGTGTGACAACAGGCGCCTACACGCTGACCGACATCCAGGGCATGTTGTTCAAGCCGGCCAACAACTGGAATGGTACGACAGCCTTTCAGTTCAATGTGACCGACTCGGGCGGGACTGCCAACGGCGGATCAGACAGCGTTTCACAATTTATGCTGATCACTGTCAATGCGGTCAACGATGCGCCGGTAGCGAGTGCGAACAGCGTCAGCACGAGCGAGGACAATTCCTACAGCTTCAGTGCTGGCGATTTTACGTTTACGGATGTCGAAGGTGACAGCTTGGTCTCGGCCACGCTGACCAACCTCAACCTGGCCGGGGGCAGCTTGAGTCACAGCGGCGGTATTGCAGTCAATAGTGGTGACACCCTGACCGCAGCCCAGCTCAACAGCCTGGTTTACGCCCCGGCAGCGAATGCCAATGGCAGCCCACTGGCGAGCTTCGACTTTACCGTCAACGATGCCGACTTGGGGTTGGTCGGCGCACAGATGCGCATCGACGTCACCCCGGTCAACGACAGTCCGGTGATTGCCGTCAACACCGGCGTCACGGTCGCCGAGGGCTCCACCAGCAACACCATCACCACCACCATGCTCAACGAGGGCGATCCGGACGACGCCGGCGCCGGCCTGACCTATACCGTCACCACCGACGTCGCCCACGGCACCCTGCGCCTGAGCGGCGCCGCCCTCGCCGTCGGCGGCACCTTCACCCAGGCGGATATCGATGCGGGGCTGGTCACCTACGACCACGACGGCTCCCAGGCCAGCTCCGACAGCTTTGCCTTCTCACTGGCCGATGGTGGTGAGGATGGGGCAGTGGTGGCCACCGGCACCTTCAACTTCACCGTGACCAATGTGAACGATGCGCCGGTGATCACCTCTGCGTCCACCGTCGGCGTGGCCGAGAACCAGACCGGCGTGACCACTGTTACCAGCACCGATGCGGATTTGGACACCGTTACCTACAGCCTCAGCGGCGGCGGCGACCAAGGCCTGTTCAGCATCGATACCAACACCGGCGTGCTGACCTTCAACAGCGCCCCAAACTTCGAGGCCCCGGGCGATGCCAATACCGATGGCATCTATGAGGTCCAGGTCACCGCCAACGACGGCAACGGCGGCGCCGATGTGCAGCTGATCTCGGTCACCGTGACCGATGTCAACGAGGCGCCGGTCGGTGCCGTATCCGACAACGACATCGCGGCCAACACCGTGGCCGAGAACAGCGCCGCCGGCACCGCCGTGGGGATTACTGCCTCGGCCACCGATCCGGACGGTACCGATACGGTCAGCTATTCCCTGAGCAACGATGCCGGGGGACGCTTTGCCATCGACAGCAACACCGGAGTGATTACTGTCGCCGGTGCGCTCGACTACGAGACCGCGACCAGCCACAGCGTCACCGTGCTCGCCACCTCGACCGACGGCTCGACCAGTAGCCGGGTCTTCAGCATCGCCGTCTCGAATGTCAACGAAGCGCCGACCGCTGCCAACAACACCGTCACCACCGCCGAGGACACCCCCTATACCTTTGCCGCGAGCGACTTCGGCTTCGGCGACGTGGACGGCGATACCCTCGCCGGCATCACCGTCACCACCCTGCCCGCTGCCGGTCAGCTACAGCTCGGCGGCGTGGCGGTCTCCGGCGGCCAGGCCATCGCCCGTGCCGACATCGACGCCGGTCTGCTGCAGTTCGTGCCCGCAGCCAATGCCAACAGCGGCGCCTACGCCAGCTTCGGCTTCACGGTCAGTGACGGCAGCCTGGACTCGGCAGCCCACACCCTGACCATCGATGTAACGCCGGTCGACGATCCCGGCACCTTTGGTGGCAACACCTCCGGCAGCGGGGCCGAGGATACGGTCATCACCGGCACCCTGACCTTCAGCGACCCGGCCGACGGGGCAACCAGTCCCAATTTCACGGTGACCGGCGCAGCGACCAACGGCACCGCCAGCATCGACGGCATCAGCGGCGCCTGGAGCTATACCCCGCCTGCCGACTTCAACGGCACGGACAGCTTCACCGTTTCCGTGACCGATGATGCGGGCAACCTTCAGTCCCAGGTGATCGGCATCACGGTGAACGCGGTGACCGACATCGCCGGCGACAGCGACGCCACTACCGAAGATGCCTCAGTGGTCACCAACGTGCTGGCCAACGACAGTTTCGAGGGCTCACCGCTGGTGACCGCGGTGAGCCAGGCCACCAATGGTAGCGTCAGCATCATCGATGCCGCCGCCGGCACCGTTCGCTATACACCGAACCCGAACTTCAACGGCAGTGACAGCTATACCTACACCGTGACCTCCGGCGGGATCAATGAGACCGCCACGGTCACGATCACGGTTGGTCAGGCCAACGACCCGGGCAGCTTTGGCGGGGACATCAGTGGCAGCGGCCCAGAGGACGGTACCCTCTCCGGCGTTCTCACCTTTACCGATGCCATCGACGGGGCCTCCAGCCCGAACTTCACCGTGACGGCTGGGGCGGTCAACGGCACCGCCAGCATCGACAGTGCCACCGGCGCCTGGAGTTATACACCCGTTGCGAATTTCAACGGCAACGACAGCTTCACCGTCACCGTGACCGATGATGCGGGCAACAACGAGACACAGGTGGTCAGCCTGAGCGTTACACCGGTCAACGATGCCCCGAGCACATCGCTGGTGACCCTCGCTGCGATTGCCGAGGACAGCGGGCCCCGGGTCATCACCCAGGCCGAGCTGCTGGCCAATGCGGGGGACGTGGACGGCGACGCGCTTAGCGCCACCGGGCTGGCGATCACCGCCGGCAACGGGACCCTGGTGGACAATGGCAACGGCACCTGGACCTATACCCCGGCGGTCAACGATGCCTCCTCGGTCAGCTTCAGCTACGGCGTTACCGACGGCGGCCTCATTACCGCAGGTACCGCTACGCTCGACATCACCCCGGTCAACGACACGCCAGTAATCACCTCCGACGGGGGAGGTGCCGCCGCAGCCCTGACCCTGGCCGAGAACCAGGCCGCCGTGACCACCGTGACCGCCAGCGACCCGGACTCCACCCCGACCTTCGGCCTCGTTGGCGGTGCCGATCAGGCACTGTTCAGCATCGATGCGGCCAGCGGGGCACTGACCTTCAATATCGCGCCCGACTTCGAAAACCCGGCCGATGCCAACGGCGACAATGTCTACGAAGTGACCGTGCAGGCCTCCGACGGCAGCCTCAGCGATACCCAGGCAATCACGATCACCGTCTCGGACGTGAACGAATCAGCAGTGGGCGCGATCTCGGACAGCGACATCGGGGCCAACACCGTGGCCGAGAACAGCGCCGCCGGCACCGCCGTGGGCATCACCGCCTCGGCCACCGACCCGGACGGCACCGACACGGTCAGCTATTCCCTGAGCAACGATGCCGGGGGGCGCTTTGCCATCGACAGCAACACCGGGGTGATCAGCGTCGCCGGCGCGCTCGATTACGAGAGTGCTGCCAGCCACAGCGTCACGGTGCTCGCCACCTCGACCGATGGCTCGACCAGCAGCCAGATATTCAGCGTCGCCGTGAGCGATGTGAACGAGGCGCCGGTCGGACCGATCTCGGACAACGACGCGACAGCCGACACCGTGGCCGAAAACAGCGCCGCCGGCACCGCCGTGGGGATTACTGCCTCGGCCACCGACCCGGACGGGACCGACACGGTCAGCTACTCCCTGAGCAGCGATGCCGGGGGGCGCTTTGCCATCGACAGCAACACCGGGGTGATCACAGTGGCCGGGGCCCTGGATTACCAGGCCGCCAGCAACCACAGCATCACGGTGCTGGCCACATCCACCGACGGCTCGACCAACAGCCAGACGTTCACCATTACGGTCACACCAGTCAGCGTACCGCTCGATGCGCCCTCACCCGTGACCCCGCCGGCCCCGAACCCCCTGCCCCCCGCGGGTGATCTGCCGCCGCAGAGCGATACCGGGAGCACCGACGCCAGCGCACCTGCCGCGACGGGCCTGCCCAACGCGGACCCCGAGACGCCAGCGCAGGTTGCGGACCGACCGACCGAGATACTCACCTCGGCGGACACCGCCAGCGCCGACAACACAACCGATGCTCGTTCAGGGTCCGCCACCTTGACCCCCCGCTACTTTGGCGCCGTGTTCGGCCACATCTACATCGATCTGCTGAAGGCCGCTGGCGTGGACCTGTCGACCTTCGACGACATCGGCGACGCGCCGCCACTGGACTCCGCCAATCAGCAGGCAGTGTTCGCGGCGCTGGACCGGCTGAACGAGGAACTGGCCGGGTCCGGTAACGAGATCCAGGACATCGACAACATCACCCTCGCCGCCGGCGGTGCGGCCATCTCCCTGACCACGGGGGCGATTCTGTGGGTACTGCGCACCGGCTCTCTGGCCGCAAGCCTGCTCTCGGTGATGCCCCTGTGGGCGCAGATCGATCCGCTGCCGGTGCTGTCTGCCGGCAAGAAACTGCTGGAGACGCATTTCGATCTGGACGACACCGGGGTTCCGGATCCAAGAAACAAGGTCGAGGATCTGATTGCCGATGGTGACCACGCGGAAGGAAGGAAAACCTGATGCCCAGGGTCGGCCCGGTAACCCGCATCGCGTTCGCCATCAGCATGCTGACGATCAGCCTGTTGGTGGCCGCCGATCTGCTGGGGCTCCTGCCCAGCCGCTACAACACGCTGGTGGAACAGAGGCAGGCGGTCGCCGAATCGCTGGCCATCCAGTTCTCCACGCTGGCAGCGCGCCAGGAATACGCTGCGCTGGAGAATACCCTGCAGGGCATCGTCACACGCAGTCCGCAGATCCTTTCGGCCGCCCTCAAGACCAGAACAGGAGATGTGGTTGCGACCTTTGGAGATCATGCGCAGCTGTGGGGCGACCCGGAAGGGGAGCGTTCCACGCTGACCCATGTACAGGTGCCCATCCTGCGACGTGGCGAGGAATGGGGAAGGGCCGAGATCCGCTTCGCCGATGTCGCCGAGGGTGGGCTATCGGCTCTCGCCTACCAGTCTCCTCTGGGGCTATTCCTGTTCATGGGCGTCTCGGGCCTGCTGGTCTATATGCTCTTCCTGCGGCGCGCCCTGCGTGCCCTGGACCCCAGCAGCGTGGTGCCAGATCGGGTTCGCTCCGCCTTCGACCTGATGGCCGAGGGGGTAGTAATTCTCGATGAGAAGGGTCAGGTGGTGCTGGCGAACAAGGCATTTGGCGAGCACCTCGGCGGAGATCCACTCAAACTGATAGGCAGCGATCTGTCACGGCTGCCCTGGGGGCATGACGACCCCCAGGACGCCCTGCCATGGGAGATGGCCCGCCGGGAAAAGCAGCGCAGCAATGGCGTCGCCCTCCGACTTGCGCCAGGCAAGGAGCGCGGTTCGACCGTTGTCTTTACCGTGAACAGCGCCCCCATACTGGACAACAAAGGCCGTTCCCGGGGCGTCTTCGTGACCTTCGATGACATGACTGTGCTGGAAAAGAAGAACGAGGAACTGTGCGCGGCACTCGACCAGCTGACCCGTTCCAAGGAAGAGATTCTGAGGCAGAACGAGGAACTCCACTTCCTGGCCACCCGCGACCCCATGACCGGCGTCTTCAATCGTCGCGCCCTGTTCGAGCAGCTACAGCAGACCTTCGACGAAGCGCTCGCGGCACCACACCCTCTGTGCACGCTGATGGTCGACATCGATCACTTCAAGGCAGTGAACGACACCTATGGCCATGCCACCGGCGACGAGGTGATAAAACTGGTTGCAGGCATTCTCGAGGCCAATACTCCCAGCCCCGGATTCGTAGGACGCTATGGCGGCGAGGAGTTTGCCGTCGTCCTGCCCCAGACATCGCTCGACCAGGCAACGGTGCTGGCGGAGGACGTTCGCCGGCGTATCCTTGAGTCGGTGCGCAGCACCGAGCTGCCTATTCGCCGGCTCACCGCCAGCCTGGGCGTCTCCCTCCTCAGCGAGCTGACCGACTCACCCGACAGCCTGATCGATCTGGCGGACCAGGCCCTCTATCAGGCCAAGGCCCGGGGCCGGAACCGGGTGGTTCGCGCCGACCAGCTGGAGGACGATGATCTCGTCGTCAGCGAACCCGCTGCGGAGCAGGAGAAGACCAGCGCTGCCGAGAAGCTCATGAACCGGGTACGCGAGCTGAAGCAACTGGCAGCGCGGCGCAAGGCGGCGCTCGACAACGAGCTTCGACACGACACGGAGACCGGTCTGCCGAACCGCAATCTACTCAAGGAGCGGATCGACGAGCTGGTGGCACGTCAACAGCGCCAGCATGGCTATGGGGCGGTGATCTCGCTCGAGGTGAGCTCCTATAACTCGGTGGTCAAGGCCTACGGCTACCAATCGGCAGACGCCTTCATGCGCAAGATTGCCGAACACCTGCGCAAGAACCTGCGGATCACCGACTCGGTAGTCGCGAGCAGCGACATCGAGAACCCCGCCACCGATTTCTATCGCATCAGCAGTTCCGAGCTGGGGGTGCTGCTGCCGGACCTCGAGAACCGCCAGGACGTGGTCAACGTCCTGATCCGCCTGGAGCAGCTGCTCGCCTCGCCGATCCAGGTATTCGACAGCGCCTTCCTACCGCAGACCGAGATGGGCGTCGCGCTCTATCCGCTGGATGGGGAAGACTCGGAGACTCTGCTGCGCAAGGCGTCTGCGGCGCGCTCGTCCCTTGGCACCTGCAATGCACCCGGACTGTTCAATTTCTACTCGGAGAAGATGAACGATTTCACCAAGGAACGATTGCAGCTGGAATCGGATCTGCAACGCGCCATCGAAAACGACGAGTTGTCGCTTTGGTATCAGCCCAAGGTGTCGCTGGTAACGGGGCAGATCTGCGGCCTCGAGGCATTGCTGCGCTGGCACCATCCCGAGCGTGGCATGGTGCCACCCGACCAGTTTATCCCGGTCGCAGAACAGTCCGACCTGATACGCCGTATCGGGAGCTGGGTACTGCGCGAGGCCCTCGGGCAACTGCACGCGTGGCGCGGTACACCGCACCAGTCACTGCAGATCGCGGTCAATATCTCGCCCCTGCAGTTCCTGACCAAAGGTTTTGTCAGCGAGACGATAAAGATCGCCGAAGAGGCCGGCGTCGACGGGACGCGTCTGGGTGTCGAGCTGACCGAAGGTGTCTTGCTGCAGGACCCGGAATACGCCCGCAAGGCGATGCGGGAACTGGCCGCCCACGGCATCCGTACCTATCTGGACGACTTCGGTACCGGCTATTCGTCCCTGAGCTACCTCAAGACCCTGCCCATCAATGGCCTGAAGATCGACCGGTCGTTCATCCAGGATATCGTCGAATCTCGCCAGGAACAGGCGATCGTGCGCTCCATCGTGGACATGGCCCAGGGGCTGGAACTGGATCTGGTGGCCGAGGGCATCGAGACCCGCGAGCAGCTCGAGACCATGAGCACCCTGGGTTGCACCGAGTTTCAAGGGTATTACTTCGCCAGGCCTCTGCCCATCGAACAGATCCTTCCTCTGCTCGAGGGCGAGTCGGGACTCGAGGTCGACCAGGGAAGGGTACGCCTGCGGCAGGTTTGATTCGCCGCAGACCCACACCGGCCCACTCAATGTGCCAACATCCAGTCGCCAGCCGTTTCTTTCGCGGCTGAAGCCGCTCCCACAATGGTTTGGTGGCTGTTTCCGGTAGTGGGAGGGCGTTCAGGCCTGACGGCAGTTTTCTTCGCGGCATCAATGTCACTCGATATTCTCCGCATCAACCTCCATGACGCCCTGGGAACACCCTTGACCATGGAACAATGACGGCCGACACACCCTCGAATCGTCGGAATGAATTCCGACCCACCCCGGATGGTAGGTCGGGCTTCAGCCCGACAGGGTTGCGTAGCATGCGGTGAGCTGGGCGAACCGCATCAGCGTCGGCTCGGGGTGTTTCCGATACTAACCCGCATACTTCGCCCGGTCGCTGAAAAATACTGATAACTCACTGGTCGCCCAAGATATTCTTCGTATATTAGCGGGTAACGAAATGTCACCGGATCATCGCGTCCCCGGGTGAAATATCCGGGCTAAAGTTTTGCGCACGCCGACCGCTAACCAGCGCGTATCTGCTTTATCCGAGAATCCGGCATGTCCATTCCCTATCGTCTGATCGCCGTTCTGTGGTTGCTCACTGCCCTGGCCACGCTGTTCCTCATGGAACCCGCGCTCGCCAACAAATTCGAGACCATCAGCGGCGGCGTAAACGGCTCTTTCAGACTGAAACGCGCCTTCATTCAGGACATGCTGCTGTTCGGCGGTGGGGGATTTCTGGTGGCGGCGGTGATGGCAGTGGTGGTGCCACGGACCAACGCCGCCTTCCTCAACTATGCCAACTGGAAGGCCTCTGCCATGGTGCTGGCGGTCATCGGGAGTCTGCTGCTGGTATCCTATCTGTTCGTCTGACTGCCATTGGCGACAGAGAACAGATGCCATTGCTGTATTCGATCATCGAGTCACCCGCACATCCAGACCTTTCCACGCTCTATCGCGAGCTGGGCCTGCGCGAGCTGCGCTTTTCCTCGCAACGCAAGGCCATCGCCCATTTGAAAAAAGAGCCCCCGGACTGGGTGGTGGCCGAGTTCTTCTATGGCTACGGCAACAACTATGCCGGGGCCAACGTGAGCAACCTGGACGTGTTTCTGCACAGCCAGCGCAAATACGCCCCCGGGGCGCGCGTGATCGTTCTGGCGGGACCGTCGGAATACCCGCATGTCGACAAGCTGACCGCGCTGTTCGATCCGCACGCGATCGAGCGTCTGCCGCTGGACAGGGAGCGGATGCGCGCATTGCTGTGTGAGTGATGGCCTATTCAAGTTGCACCAGGCAGTGCCGAAACAGAACTTAGCAGGTTGTTGAAAAACACCGTTTTTCGACAACCTGTGTGTGGCACAAGGATGTGCCACCATTTTCGATGGCTGTAGGCCATTGAAAATGAAGGAAGCGGGAAACCGCGTTTTCCGCTTCCTTAGTTGAAAAAGTCCATGGAAGGACTTTTTTCAACATCCTGTTAGGAACGATAGCCTGGAGACGGCACCCATGACCACCGAGGCCAGTCGCATGCTGCTCGCCTTCGAGCAGCAGATGCGGAACATCAATCGCGAGATTCTGAATCCCCTGATCGAATCCCTGTCACCGGCCGATCTGGAGCCCATGCTGCGCATGGTCGCCACCGCGCGGGCCCTGTATCTCCAGGAGCTGTTGAAAGTCGCCGGCGAGAGTGGCGGTGAGCTGCCCGATGATCAGCAGATCAAGGTGCTGCACCAACGACGGCTGCGCTATGATGAACTGGTTGCTGCCGCCAAGGCGCTGGAGACGGCGATACAGCGCGGCTATCTCGATGTGACCAGCGGGACTGGATGACCGACGACCAGACTTGGCACCTGTACCTGATCCGTTGCGCGGATGGTAGTCTCTATACCGGCATCACCACGGATATCCCGCGCCGATTGCGCGAGCACCAACTCGGCCGTGGCGCGCGCCGTTTGCGCGGGCGGGGTCCCCTGGTTCTCGCCTTCAGCCAGGCAGTGGGCAACCGCTCGCAGGCCCTGCGCCTGGAATACCGCGTCAAGCGCCTGGGCCGGGCGCAGAAGGAGGCGTTGATCGCGGGCGCAGCCCCCTTGCCCGATCTGGCCGAATAGCCTCAGTCTCCCTGCTTGCGCCGGTACATGTCCTCATCGGCCTTGCGAATCAGGGTTTCCACGTCCAGACCGTCATCCGGATAGAAGGCCAGGCCGACCGAGGCACCCGTCCGGACGTCGTTCTCCGTCTCGGGCAGCGATTCCAGCGGCTGCGCCATGACCGATTCGAGATGGTCACGCAGCGCCTCGGCATCGGAGCGGAAGGCGATCGCATCGAGCAGCACCAGGAATTCGTCTCCCGCATACCGCGCCACCAGATCGTTCTCCCGGACATTGGCGCGGATACGCGCGGCATATTCCTGCAGCACCTGATCCCCGACATCGTGGCCGAAGCGATCATTGATGGCCTTGAAGTTGTCCAGATCGATGAACAGTACCGCAAAGGGATGGCTGTCACTGCGCCGCCGGTGGCGCAGAATCCGTTCCTCGATATGCCGCAGCACCGCCTCGCGGTTGGCCACCCCGGTCAACGGGTCGGTGAGCAGCCGCCGGCGCATGTCGACGAAGCTGCGCGACAGCTGGCCGATTTCATCGTCCCGACGCACCTCGAGCGGCGTATCGAGCTCGCCCTCACCAATGCGTTGGGCCGCGCGGGCCAGGCGGCGCAGCTCCCGGGTGATGACCGACAGCACGAACAGGCCCAGTATCACCACCCCCACCGCGGACAGGATGCCGAGCCAGATATCGTTGCGCAGATTGGTCTCCACTTCCTGCTGGAAGTCATGCCGCGGCACCGCCACCATCACCAGCCAGTCCAGACCGGCATCGTCGCGCAGGCGCGAATAGCCGACCTGCACCAGCTTGCCGTCCGGGGCCTCGAACACGGTGGTGCGCGCCCGATCGTCGTTGCTGTCGCCGATCAGCCGGCTGACCGCCTTGTAGGTCTCCGAGACCAGGGGATCCGGACTGTCGGCGGCATTCAGCCGATGCGGCTCATCCCCACCGGTGTCCACGAGATGGGGGCCGCGGGAGACACCGATCAACTTGCCGTCGTTCTCCACCACCATGGCGACGCCGTTCTGGCTCAGCGCCAGCTGGCCCAGGAACTGGTTCACCTGGTGGAGTGACAGGTCGGTCGCCACCACACCGCCGAAATCGCCCTTGTCGTCACCATTCACCCGGCGGGCCCGGGTCATCACCAGCTCGCGGGTCTTGAAGTCGATATAGATGGCCGTCCAGGTATGCCGGCGGTTTGCCTGCCCCGCCTTGAACCAGGGGCGCTGACGCGGATCGAAGATACGTTTTTCCTGCGCCGGCTCTTCCAGTTGGCCATGGATGCCCGTGAACTGATAGATGGTGCGCGGCCCCTCGCCGGTCCAGCGCACCCGAAGCTCCGCCTCGGACTCGGAATGTCGCATCAGGCCGAAGAAACGCCCCTTGGTATCGCCGTAGTAGGCGTAGTTGTTGGGATCGCGGTGTACCGAGGTCGCCAGCCACAACCGGGTCCGCAACGCCTCGAAGCCCCGCTCCAGCGAATCCGGGGACGATACCCCCTTGGGAAAGGCCGCCTCCAGCACTGCCGCCGAGCCGGCGACATGACGGTCCACCGCCTGCTTGATCCGCTCCACCGTCTCGATGAGCAGCTGCGAGGACCAGGTATCGATCGCATCCCGCCCGGAGTGGTATGAGAGGGTGCTGTTGATCAAGGCGAGCACCGTGATCAGCACCACATAGGGCACGACCAGTAGCGTGCGCAGCGACAGGGGGAAGAGTGATTTCATACGCAGGAATCCAGGGTCCGCTAGTGTTGGCTCGTCCTCACGACCCAGGGTTCGGAAGGCACCGATTATAGGCCCGGCACGGGAAATGTCGCGAACCGGCTGGCGTAAACGCCTGTCTCCTGGAGGAGACCCGGAAATTTGCCGTCACCGAATTGAAACACGCCCGACGGTGCAGCAACGTGACGACTACCCCAGACCTCGGCGACGTCCACCGAGCAGACCGCCCAACAGCCCGCCCTTGCCGTGCTTGTGCTCCCACTCCCGCCGCTCCTTGATCACCTGCCGGGTGAGCATCAGGAGGCTCTTGACCGAGCGGGCGTGACTGATGTCCTGACGGATCTCCTCCTGCGCCTGGGGCTTGGCCCAGGGTCCGCCCTTGAGCTGACGGATGATGCCTTTCACCTGGTCCTGGAGGATCTGGCGCAGCTGCTCGACGATCTCCTGCTCCGCGTCCTCCGGCCTCTTGCCCAGCATGCCGCGAATCAGGCGCTGGGCCTGCTTGCGATCGATCAGGCCCAGGTCCACGCAGTCCTTCTGCAGCAGCTCCTGGACCGGCTGGCGGCCCTCCTTCAGCTTCTCGTCCATGCTCTTGGCGACCACGGTGTGGCCCTTGCCCTTGAGGGTGCGCTTTCGCAGGGTGCGTTTCTCCGGCGCTTCGGGCGGCGGCGCCTCCTCGGTGACCGATGCCGCGAGTGAGGCGGTCGGGCTGTCACTGCCCAGTGCCTGGCGCATCTTCCGCTCCATCAGTGCCGCCTCCAGCAGCACCAGTTGCTCGGTGATCAGCGGTTCGAGTGCCAGCAGCGAGGGCCTGCCATCCGGATATTGCCGGTCGACCACGGCAACGACGGCCCGTGCCAATACCGCGACCCGACGTGGATCGCTCAGACCGTGGCGTCTGACCCCCAGCAAGATCCTGCCGCACAGGTTCATCTCCAGCGCATCTGCCAATGCTCGTTTCCTCTATCCACCATACGGACGATTCGCCTATCCTTGGTCCATTGCTCCAGAGAGCCCCGGAGATCTTCCATGTCCTACAACATGCACGGCAACTGCTGGCACTGTGGCCAACCGCTCGCCGAGCGCGACTATGCCCGCGAGGGGAGCTGCCCGGGATGCGGTCGGCCGACCCATGTCTGCCGTAACTGCCGCTACTACGACACCGGCAGGCCCAATGCCTGCGCCGAGCCAGTGGCCGACCCGGTCACGGACAAGGCCCGCGCCAATTTCTGCGGCTACTTCGAGGCCCGCACTCAGGCCGCCTCCGGCGGTACCGACGACGATGCCCTGCGTCAGGCCGCGGACGACCTGTTCGATCTCTGAGCCTGGGTCTCGTCCGTCTCCCCCGCCACCGCCTCGTCGAGCGGGCGACCCTGCACCGCATGCTGGTACAACCGCTCGGCCTCGGCATAGAGCTCGCGCACGAAGTCGGTGTCGGGTCCCCGCCGCGCAAGCTCTTCCAGCAGCCGTTGCAGGTGGGCAGTCGCCTCTCCCTTGTCACCGGCCCGCTGCGCGCGCCGCGCGGCCACCACGTGGAAACGCGCCAATACCTCGGCGCGCCGCTCCCGCACCTCTTGCCGCCAGCTCGGCAGCGCGGCGCGCTGTGACCGACTCGCCTCGCCGTTGCCGCTGCGCAGATGCGCCAGGATCCGGTCGAGCGCATCCACCTGGCGTCGACAGGCCAGATGGTCTTCCACGGCCGGCACCCTTCCGCTGGTGACGCCGTTGTCTCCCTGCACCCGCGCCGTCGCCTCGTCGATGCGTTGGGCCAGCCCCGGAAAGTTGCGATTGATCCTCTGCACAGCCAGCCAGGCGCGGTGGATGTCACCACGCAGGGCGCTGCGCAGCTCAAAGCCGAGCGGAACGCGGTTCAGACTCTCCAGGGCCGAGTCGAGCGACTCGATCATCGCGACCAGGCGGCGCAACCTTTCGCGCTGAATCGCCTGGTATTCCTGATAGCGCCTTGCCAGCCCTGCCGTCATCAGCAGCACCGCGATCAGCCCCAAGATCGCCAGTGGCATCTGCCAGTCTTCCAGCATCGCGCCCCATCGCCTCTAGATTAAGAACTGGCCTCTTTAGCGGCGACCGGCGGGGGAACTTGAATCCCGCCCATACCCCCCCGACTGGCATTCTGTCCCCGTATGACCTGTAATTGACTCAGGAAGGCCGCCCGCAGAAGGCGGCCGTGCGTAGAGGAAGCGTTGATCCATTCGTGACGCGGCATCTTGCGGCGCAAGAATCGATGAGGCTTCCTCAAGGAGAGGATGGTGAAATGAACCTGTTGATCTACGTGGTGGGCGGTTTGCTGCTCACCTGGGCGGCCTACCTGGGTTACCTGTGGCTGTCCACCCAATCGGTCAAGGGCAAGCTGCTGGAGCATGAGGCCCTGGCCCATCTTCCGGGCGCTCAGGGCCACACTGAACGTCTGTTGATCTATTGCTATACCGAGGCCTGCCCGCCCTGCCGGCGCATGTCCCCCCTGATGGACGAGCTGCGCGAGGAGGGCCACCCTATCGTCAAGGCCGACCTGGCGCAGGACCCGGAACTGGCGGAACTGCTCGGGGTGCATGCCACCCCGACCCTGCTGCTGGTGGAACAGGGGCAGATCCGCGATGCGGCGCTCGGGGCACGGTCGCGCCGACAGATACTCAAGCTGCTGGGCGCCGCCTGATGGAGGGCTCAATAGCCGTCCTTCAGGCGTGCAGTACCCAAGGTGTGGGAAGCACGTTTAACCGCAAAGGGTCGCAAAGAAAGTGGAAGTGGCAACAGCACTAACGTCCCTGAAGGTAGCCCACACCCTGGATGACGGGAAACGAGTAGGATGGGTTGAGCCCCGCGAAACCCATCGGCTGCCGTGCTCGGTGATGGGTTTCGCTTCGCTCGACGTCACCCTACACAAGATCGCGGGGTCGGCGCCTCCTCGCATTGCTCCACTAGAGAAAGCCCTTGCGTACCTTGGCGTGCTTGGTGGTTTGAAACCCATCATTCACTGGGGTGGGTGGAGCAATCCATGCGGATTTTCCGTGATCAGGGATCCGGGCTAGCTGACATGGCGCGTTCGCTGGCAAGGTGGCTGGGCATACTGGCCGGCTGGGCCGAGCTGATCCCCCTGACCCTGCTGCTGTGGCTGCTCAGTTTCCTGCCCATGCCCCGACCGGCCTATCGCAGGATCTTTCATCACTGGAGCCGGGTCTGGGTGGCGGCGCTGGGAGTGCAACTGCGGCTGCATCAGCACAACCTCGAGCCGCTGCCGCCGGTCTTTCTGATGATCGCCAACCATCCTTCCGCCTTCGAGGACATAGGCATCCCGGCCCTGTTCGACGTGGACAGCCTGGCCAAGATCGAGGTGCGCGACTGGTTCGTCGTGGGACGCATCAGCCAGGCTGCCGGCACCCTCTATGTGCAGCGCGAATCGCGCGATTCACGGGCCCTGGCGGCCGAGACCATCCGCCGGCATCTACGTAAGGGGCGTAGCGTGGCGCTCTATCCAGAGGGCGGCGTCAAGGGCATGCGAATCCATCCCTTCCGCTACGGCGCCTTCGCCATCTCTTTGGACACCGGCATCCCTATCGTGCCGGTGTTCATCCACTACGAGGCGCAGCGCGACTTCTTCTGGGACCGCCAACCGCTGCCACTCAAACTCTGGCAGATCATGCGCGCAGCCAACCCGGTGGCCAACTACCATCTATACGATGCCATCGATCCGGCCGAGTACTCCGACAAGGAGAGCTACTGTAGTGCGGTGCAGGCGCTGTATCTGGGATGGCAGCGACAGTATCTGGACTGATCGCAGACCCGGCTCCGACCGGCACAGCCAAGAATCGATGCGACTTGGGGCCTTGCGGGTGCCTCTGTCGGGGCTGAAGCCCCTCCTACAGTGACCCGACGGCTTTTCCAGCTGTGGGAGGGCCTTCAGGCCCGATGACCGGTTTTCGTTTCGGCCAAGGTCGCTCCCACAGTAGCTCTCGCCCTTTAGGGAAACGCCGGAATATGCGATTCCTGGCCCTTCTCCTTAGCCTCCGGGTGCAGCGCGGTGATCAGCCGACGGACCTCGCGCACCCGCCGCAACGGCACATCCACCATGAGCAGGATCTGGCCCCGTTCTATCGCGTGTTGAAAGCGCTTGAGGTAGGTGTTGGGGATGCTCACCGCAATCATTCCCGAGGCCCAGGCCCCGATGATTGCCCCAAGCATGGCCAGCACGAGCACGATACCCAAACCTGCCTGTTCGGCCGCGCCGTTGGCCATCACCAGGAAGCCGGCAAAGGCACCGGTGGCACCCCCGGCGATCAGGCCCAGTGCCATGCCGTGCAGCAGGTCTGATCGCTGCAACAGGTTGGCCACGTGCAACGTCCCCAGGTTTATCCCGTCCCGTGCAAGGAAGTGCATATGGGGCTCGTCGACCTTTGCCAGCAGGAGTTCGCGTTCGATGGTCTCGGCAGTCTGCAGGTCGGGTAGCAGAAAATACAGTCTTCTTTTCATGGTTCTCTCCTTCGAGAAGGCCCGACGAAGGCCATTCCAGGCCATGTCCGGCGGCGATCCGCCGCAGGAAGTCTGCGGCCGGCTGCAAGCAACAGGCACCTCCCTGTCTTACTCAAGACCCGGCCAATTGGCATCTTCCTTCGCTACGCCCGGCAGAATCCTCCGCAGGCGGCAACGACACCACTTCTGTCGCCTCGTATCCCCTCCAAGGAATAGCGCCAACCCACCACAACGCCTAATAAAATTCATCCCCGCAGAGCCCGCAATGGGTGAGCCATCAGAAAATTCTATAAAAGAACGACAAAAACCCTATGGATCACTAGCAGTTACAATAGTTGAATCAATCATCAGGGATGCCGGGGAAGACGCATGAAATTCAAGGTTTTGCTGTTCCTGGCCGCATTCACACTGAGTTTGCCGGTCCCGGCGGCGGTCACGGTGCTGATACATGGATTCCTTGGCAGCGATCGCTCCTGGCTGGAGAGCGGGGTAATCGAACAGCTACACCTGCGCGGTTACGAGTGGCGCGGCAGCTATTCGCTATCGCCGGCCGGGGTCGTTTTCCGCCCCATCGGCAGCACGCAAGGGCAAAAGCCCGTCTATACGGTCAATCTCCCCTCCACCGCCCCGGTTCGGCTCCAGGCGGATTGGCTCGCGGCCTATCTGCGGGATCTTCGGGCGCGCCATCCCACAGAGCCCATCACCCTCGTCGGACATTCCGCCGGTGGCGTGGTGGCACGCGCCGCCCTGGTATTGAACGGCGTAGAAGGGGTGACCCGCCTGATCACCATCGCAGCACCTCACCTGGGCACCTGGCGCTCGTTACAGGCACTCGAGGCCCTTGATGAGAACGACCTGTTTTTTATACCTATCGGCCGCGTGAAACGCTGGCTGGTGAAACGCCGGCTCGGAGGCTGGCTGTACTACACGCTCAAGGCCTCACGCGGCGTACTCTATGACCTGCGCCCGGCCGTACCGGGTTCCTTCCTCTTCTGGCTCAACCGCCTGCCCCACCCCGAGATCGACTATGTGAGCCTGATCCGCCGCGGTACCTTCTACATGCCGGGAGACCGCCTTGTACCACCCTTCAGCCAGGACATGCGCCTGGTACCGGCGATCGGCGAGCGCGCACGCAGCTATACCACGCCCGAGGGGCACCTGCTCAGCTCCTATGACGGGGCAGTGTTGGCGTGGCAGCTGGAGCATTCCGACGCTGTCTCTTCCGCCAAAGGGGCCGATGTGGGCGCGGCCGAAAGGAACCCGAGCGCCCGTTGATCATGACCCTGCCTTCGTGACCCGGATTGGCCTGCGTGCGATCGGCATCCTGACCTTCCTGCGCAACCCTGGCCCGAATATTTCACCCGGTCGCTGAAAAATCCCGATAGCTCACTGGCTGCCCGAGATGTTCTTCGTATACGAGCAGGTCACGAAGTGTCACCCGGCCGATGCTGAACGCGCCCTCGCACCGATCTGGCTGCCGTCGTAAGGTCATCTTCGCCGATAGCTGCGTCGAGGACCTGGTCCACCCGCTCGGCGAGGACGAAGCGCATCTCCTTGCGTATGTCCTCCGGCAGGTCATCCAGGTCTTCCTCGTTCTGCCTGGGCAGGATCACCTGCTGGAAACCGAGACGGCGCGCGCCCAGCACCTTTTCCTTGATGCCGCCCACCGGCAGTACCAGCCCGGTGAGGGTGATCTCGCCGGTCATGGCGGTATCCGGCCGGACCTCGCGGCCCGACAGCAGCGAGGCGATGGCAGTGGCCATGGTGACGCCCGCCGAGGGGCCGTCCTTGGGAATGGCCCCGGCGGGCACGTGCACGTGGACTGCGCCCGAGGTGTCCTCGATGCCGAGCGCCTTGGCATGGGCCATCACCCAGCTGTAGGCCGCCTGCGCGGATTCCTTCATCACATCGCCGAGCTGGCCGGTGAGCTTGAGCCCCTCGCCGCTGGGCAGGCGAATCGCCTCGATATAGAGCACATCGCCGCCGGTCGGGGTCCAGGCCAGTCCCGCCGCCACACCGGGGGGCAGTTCCTTGCGGGCCTCGTCCGGGGTGTGCAGGCGTTTGCCCAGCATCTCGCCAAGCATGTCCGGGGTAATCTGTGCCGGCGGCTCGCCGCCCTCGGCGATGGTCAGGGCGACCCGCCGGGCCAGCCGTCCGATCGCCCG
>JANTHJ010000050.1 GCA_024762475.1 Chromatiales bacterium
GTCCGGATGGGCGCTTGAACACGGGAGACTGACCATGTCCTACGAAATCGTTGAGAGTTGCGTCAACTGTTGGGCCTGTGAGCCGCTGTGCCCGAGCCAGGCCATCTTTGAGGCACGGCCGCACTTTCTGATCGACGCGAAGAAGTGCACCGAATGCGAGGGCGACTTCGCCGAGCCACAGTGTGCCGGCATCTGCCCCATAGAGGGGGCAATCCTCAATCCCTTCGGCGAGCTGGCGAATCCGCCGGGCTCTCTCACGGGCATCCCCCCTGAGCGGCTGGAGGAGGTCATGGCCGAGATTCAGGCCCGCTAGGAGAAAGACCATGGCTCAAGCTCAAGCGTTTCCCCTACATCAGCCCACAGGCGATCTGGAGGGTCTGCCGCCGCGACATGCACTGCGACCGCTGTGGCTGCGCGTTCTGGCCAGCCTCAGGGCGCCGGATCCGGGGATCAAACCTGCCGACCTGCATGTGCCCAGCCGTGTATGGCGGCGCAACTCGGCCCTGCTGATGAGCCTGTACGACCGCAGCCACTCCTGATGTCTGCAGTGATCTTCTACGAAAAGCCGGGGTGTGCAGGGAATGCGGCCCAGAAGGCGCTACTGCGACGCCAGGGATTCGCGCTGGAAGTGAGGGACCTGCTGGCGGCGCCCTGGACCCCGGAGACCCTGCGCCCGTTCCTTGGAGAGATGGCGGTGTGTGACTGGTTCAATCTCAGCGCCCCCCGCGTGAAGTCCGGCGAGGTCCCCATAAACGAACTGGATGAACACGAGGCCCTTGCCATGATGATCGAAGATCCGCTGCTGATCCGCCGCCCCTTGCTGCAGACCGGGCAACTCCGTCAGGCCGGTTTCGAGGCGGGGGCAGTGCTCGAGACCCTGGGCGTGTCGTTGGCAGGGGATGAAGACCTGCAGGCCTGTCCGATGGAGGATCGGCCGGCACGCTGTGGAGGAGGGTCATGAAAACCTCGGTCGACGTCTCCGCGCATCGCGAAGGAGTGGAATTCGCAGATGGCGTCTACTGGGTCGGTGCGCTCGATCCCAATCTGCGCACCTTTGACATCATTCTCACCACGGCCAATGGCACGACCTACAATTCCTATTTGGTGCGCGGCAGTGACGGGGTGGCCGTGATCGACACCGTCAAGGAGAACTTCAGTGACGAGTTCTTCGCGCGTCTGGAGTCGGTCGCCGACTACAGTGAGATCAAAGTGATCGTTCTCAATCATCTCGAGCCGGACCACAGTGGCGCCCTGCCGGAACTTATGCGGCGCGCGCCCCAGGCGCATCTTTACATTTCCCAGCGCGCCACCTCCATGCTCAAGGCCCTGCTGCATGGTGAGGCGGATCTGCAGTACACCACGGTCAAAACGGGCGACAGTGTCAGCCTCGGCGATCGGACGCTCGCCTTTCTGCATACGCCGTTCCTGCACTGGCCAGATACCCAATGTACTTACGTGGAAGAGGAAGGGGTTTTGTTCTCCGGCGACGTATTCGGCTGTCATTACTGTGACAAGCGCCTGTACAACGACCTGGTCGGTGATTTTCGCTTTTCTTTCGACTACTACTATGCGCACATCATGCGGCCCTTCAAGAAGCATGTAATGGACGCACTGAAGCTGATCGAACCGCTGCATTTGAAGCAAATCGCGCCGACCCACGGGCCCATCCTGCGCGACCGGCCGCGCCGTTACGTCACGCATTATCGGGAACTGTCCACCTCGGCATTGGCGCGGAGTATCGGCGAGCAGGATCGTTCCATGATTATTTTTTACATGAGTTCCTATGGCAATACGGCACGTATGGCCGAGGCGATCAGCGAGGGGGCGAGCAGCATCGAGGGCGTGCGGGTATCGCTCTATGACCTGCAGGGCGGCGAGACAGACCCCTTCGTGGACCTGATCGAAGAGGCCGATGCCCTGCTGTTCGGGTCCCCTACCATCAATGGCGATGCCGTCAAGCCTGTCTGGGACCTGCTCTCTTCCCTGGCCGTGGTCAACCTCAAGGGCAAGCTCGGCGCGGCTTTCGGCTCCTACGGCTGGTCCGGTGAGGCGGTACGCATGATCGAGGACCGGATGCGCGGTCTCAAGATGAACATCCCTGTCCAGGGTCAGCGGGTCAAACTGATCCCCACCGACGAAGAGTTGCAGGACTGCCAGGACTTCGGGCGACAGATCGCCGAGGTTCTGGTCGGCAAGCCCCAGGAGAAAGGGGTCATCGACTTCGCGGACCTGGCCTGACGCACTTGAATTTCACCCTAACCCAAGCAGAAGAGGATTAGCCATGGCGAAAGCAAAAATTACGTTCGAAGACATTGAGCAGACGGTCAGCGTGCCTGCCGGTACGCGGGTTATCGAGGTATCCGAAAGGATCGGGGCCGGGATCATCTACGGTTGCCGTGAGGGTGACTGTGGCACCTGCATGATGCATGTCCTCGAGGGCTGGAACAATCTGACCGAGCCCTCTGTACTGGAGGAGAAGGTGCTCAAGGAAAATATGGCCGGACGCCACGACCGGTTGGCCTGCCAGGCGCAGATCATCGGTGACTGTAAGGTCAAGCCCGCCTGACGGGATTCCATTTCAACCCTGGAGTAGCGAGGGATCAACCATGCCATTGATTACATTCAGCAACCCGGATTACAAGGACAAGACTGTCTACATTCCGGCCGGCAGCTTCACCGAGACGGTATTGAAGATTGCCAAGACCAACAAGATACCCATTGCCTTCGATTGCCAGGAAGGCGAATGCGGCAGTTGTGCCGTGAGGGTCGAATACCTGGGAGACGGCCCACCAAAGGGCTATCACATGGAGGAGAAGGAGATGCGCGTTCTGCGCGAGATCGGCAAGTTGTCGAAGGAGAAGATGGAGCAGATCCTGGTCTCAGATCTCCCCAGCGAATGGCGCCTCGCCTGTCAGTTCATTCCCCGGGACGAGGATATCGTGGTGGAGTACGAGGCCCAATGACGGCGACCTCATCCGCCCCGCTGGTGACGCCTCAGGACATCTACGATGCCCTGATGGCCGTGCGCCGGGGTCACCCTGTGGAGGAGACCCTGGCGCGCATACTGTCCTCCTGGTCGCTGGGCTACGGTGCCATGCCAATATGGCTGGGGCTCGGTGAAGAGCGCTTCTGCGGCATGCTGGCAACGCACTTTCCGGGCCTGGACCCGGATTGGCTGCCCGGTTTCGGGCTCGCGGTCGATCCGCGCCGAGGCGAAGAAATGGACGATCTGCACAGGCTGCTGATGGCCAACCGGACGCGCGGTAGCGAGATCGAGGCATTGATGGCCGACATCGTGGTTGCGGGCTGTCTGGGCAGCGATCATCTGTGGCAGGATCTGGGGCTGTGGCGCCGGGCGGATCTTTCCCGTCTCATGCAGGATAATTTCGCGACCCTGGCCGCGCGCAACGATCGCGACATGAAGTGGAAGAAGTTTCTGTACAAGCAGCTATGCGAGACCGAGGGGATCTACACCTGTCGTGCCCCGAGCTGCGAGGTCTGTACAGACTATGGCAATTGTTTCGGTCCTGAGGAGTAATCGCTTGCTCGCGGCAGGCGTTGCCGGAGAAAAGGCAGAGCCGGCATCGAGCGCGCGCGGAGTGGGTGCCTACCTGGGACTGGCAGTAGGGGATGCCCTGGGCGCGACGGTCGAGTTCATGACGCCGCGTGAGATCCGCCATCAATACGGCGTGCACCGCGAGATCATCGGTGGGGGTTGGCTGCGCCTCAGGCCCGGCCAGGTGACCGATGACACCGAGATGACCCTCGCCCTGGGGCGATCTGTGTTGCGGCGGGGCGGGGTCGATCCGGCCGACGCAGCCGAGGTCTTCAGCGAATGGATGCGCAGCAAGCCGGTGGACATTGGACATACGGTCCGGCGGGGAATTGCCCACTACCGTCGTACCAGGACGCCAGAGGTTGCGCCGGACGAGCAGAATGCGGGCAACGGCGCCTGCATGCGTTGCCTGCCGATCGCGCTGCTGTGTCGGCATGAAGACGAACAGGCGCTGATCAGAGCCTCAAGGGCGCAGGCGCATATTACCCACAACAACCCGGTGGCAGACGCAGGTACCGAAACCGTCCTGCGCATGCTGGTTACCGCGCTAAATGGCGGCGGCAGCGATCGAATGCGCTTGCATGCGGAACGACTGGTGGCTCGTTACCCGGTGTTCCGCTTCGACCGCAGACCGGTGGAAAATCCCAGTGGCTGGATCGTCGAGACACTGCAGGCGGTGTTTCAGGCGCTCTACGGCCACGACAGCTTCGAGGAGATCCTCGTCGACGTGGTCAATCGCGGGGGTGATGCGGATACCACCGGTGCCATTGCCGGGATGCTCGCGGGCGCACTCTATGGCATCCATGCCATTCCCGGTCGCTGGAGTCGCAAACTGGATCCGGAAGTCCGTCGGTCCTGCGAGGGGCAGGCGATCGAACTGTTGGCACTTGCCGGGCGCGGATCGGCCTGAGTGCCCAGGAGGTCAAATGCAGGAAGATGATTTTCGCGAACTGGCGGATGAGTTTATCAACCTGGCCAATGAGCTGAGTGAAGACTGGGCTACGCCGTTTCTCAGTGCGGCCTTCATGTACGCGGCTGCCCGCTACAATGCCCATTTCTTTGCCTTGAACGATGGGCGGGAGGAGCGACGCGCTGAAGCGATCGAGTACTACTGCGACCAATACCGCAAGATGCTGCAGGAATGTATGGCTGAGCTGAGTGGCGGTGATGCAGGAGGTTGACCTCGAAGACTACCTGAAACTGTTCCATCGCTATGAAGAGCAGCTTCGGGATTTTGGCGGTCGTGAACGCGAGTATGGCGGGCGCTTTGCCCTGCTTTTCAGGCAGGTCGCGCGCCTGTTGGTCAAAGAGGGCGGCATCAATCGTCTGTTGCCACGTATGTACATTGAGGTGGCGCAACGCTATCTCGAACGCAACCCGGACACCGTGCGGCACTTCGCCTACGAGGACAATCGGCATTTCTTTCTGAGCGAGCTACGCGAGTGGTTGGTCGTCCGCGAGCGGGGGCGCCGCCTCAATGCGATGACGAGTGCGAGGCGGTATTAACCCGGCATATCAGGTTTCCGGGTTAATCGTCTCCAATGGTCGGAACCGAGTGCCGTCGGGCAGGGTGGTGTTCAGGTCGAGGTACTGTTGCAGCGAAATCGGCTCTACACCGGGCTCCGGTGTAATGATCGGGTAATCCGGGAAATCCTCCGGTGGCAGAACGCCGCGCATGTGGGAGCGGTCGGAGAAGAAGTGCGCCAGATATTGGTCGGCGGCCACCGTCCGAATCCAGGCACGGTATCGCTGCGGAAGCGATGACTGGCGCGGGAAACTGGATGCCAGATAGGTGTGTATGTCGCAGGGGAAACTCAGGCGTGAATCGAAGTCGAAGACTCGCGGCCGGCCGGCGCCCGCTTTCAATATCACGTGGTAATCCCAGCCCAGGGGTGCGCCGGGGTCAGTGGCGCGCTGGTTCAGCATCAATACCTGCCGTGACTGGTTGGTAACGATCCAAACCGCCATTGCTTCGGCCTCCTCGCCGCGTGCGATCAGATCCCTGGCCAGCCACCAGATATTCTCTTCACAAAAGTAGGGCGTGTAGCGAAACGCGCCGCGCTGCGTCGTCTCGTCGCTCATGGCCTGATCAGCGACCGCGAACCGGATGTCGGCGGGATGGGGTCAGCGCCTGCGGCGCGGGGCGAAAAGCGCCACCCGACCCGGTAGCGCGGCGTGCGTACCGGAGGCACACGCCCGCCGAGCGGGGTGGTGCCATGGCAGGGCCAGCCGCACCACGGCTGTGCACCCGGCCGGGGAGATTGCTCGGGAAATAGAACTAAATGACTGTTTAAGCGCATTTTCCGCAAATTGGCATAGGTCTTGTATATAAGGGGATAAGTATATTTTGATTCAATGGCAGTAGTATGCCAAGGAGATCGCCATGAGTTGGATGGTTCCACCGGCCTGTGTCTTCTGCGAACACTATCACCACGAACGCAACGCCCGCACCGATGAGTTGCCGAGCTGCGATGCCTTTGTCGAGATACCCGAGGAGATATTTTTCGGCGTACATGACCATAGCGACGCGTTTCCCGGTGACAGGGGGGTTCGTTTCTCCGTTAGTGAGGAGAGTCGCGAGGATTTTCTGGACCTCAACGAGATGCGCGAGCACCTGGGCCTGTCGCCCTATCGGTTGCCGCTGAAAGTCGTCCATTCGGTGGCGAGGCCCCGCGCTCAGGGGCGCATGCCCTGGCCCCGCCCTGTGCTCAAGTTGCACGTTTCGCGCAGGACTGGCTGATGGGGCTGGCCGCCTCATGGCGGTCGGCCGGATCGACCATCACGGCTTGTCGGCAGCGCTGGGCGGCGTCTCCTGTGGGGCGAGTGCCACGATCGACAAGGCGTGCAGTTCGCCGCTGGCGAGCTGATCCTTGAAAAGCGCCAGCAATGGACGTTGACGCTGGATCAGGCTCAGGCCGGCAAAGGCCTCGCTGGTGACCGTGACCGAGAAGCTGCAGTCCGCCCCCTCGGTCGCGACCTTTGCGCCGGGATAGGCTTCCTGGATGCGGGTGGCGATCTCGTCGGCATTCATGCCTTTGCGGTCTCCTGTGCCGCCTCTATCAGCGGTTGCAGTTCGCCGCTTGCCAGCATGGCCTCGACGATGTCACTGCCGCCGACCAGCTCTCCGTTGACGAACAGCTGTGGGAAGGTTGGGAAATCCGACACCTCCGGGAGTGCCTGCATGATCTGTGGATTCATCAGCACGTCCACATAGGCGAATTCGAAGCCGGCATCCTTGAGTGCAGCCGAGGCCTTGGAAGAGAATCCGCACATCGGCAGCGTCGGTGAACCTTTCATATAGAGGATGACCGGATGTTCGGCCAGTTGCCTGCGAATCTTGTCGGTGGTTTTCATCGTGGTTTCTCCATGGGTGATATTACGGATCGGGTGAGTGATCACGCCGATTCAGGGTCGCTCGACTCCAGCAGGAGATCGGCCAGGTGAATCGAGTGACGCTGCAGGCCATCCAGAATCTGGGACTTGCAGGAGAAGCCGTTTGCCAGGACGCGTGCCCCGGGGCGGGCGCGCAGTGCCGGAAAGAGAGCGGACTCGGCCATTTGCATTCCCAGCAAGGCATGTTCCTTCTCGATGCCAAAGCTGCCGGCCCCTCCGCAGCAGCTGGATTCGACGAATTCAAATTCCAGCTCCGGAATGGCCCTGAGCACCTTGCGCAGGGACTTCATCGCGCCCGCGGCCTTCTGGTGACAGTGTCCATGCACCAGGAGAGGTTGCGCATTCGTCGCCACCGGGCGCAGCGGCAGGTTGCAGCGTTTTCCGCTGATCTCCCGGGCAAGGAATTCCTCGAACAACAGCGCTTGGCTCGCGACTTCTGCTGCCGCCTCTCCAAGACCAAGAAAGGCATAGTCATCGCGAATAGCGAGCAGGCACGCCGGCTCCAAACCGACGATACGTCGACCGGCGGCTGCATGAGGTTGCAGCACCTCGAGCATGCGCCTGGCCTCTGTTCGGGCCTGTTCCACGAGGCCGTTGGCTAGATGAGTGCGACCGCAACACAGCGGGCGCTCGTTTGCAGGTGCCCGCGCCAAGTGGACCTGGTAGCCTGCGCGCTTTAGTACCTGCTCCGCGGCCAACCCCGTTTCGGGGGCGAAGTCGTTGGTGAAGGTGTCGATGAGCAGGGTGACCTCTCGGCTGCCAGCGTCGGGTGCCGCGCTTGGAGCCATTTCCAGCCGTTGTAGGCAGGTATCTTCCAATGGCTCGGGGACGCGGCGAACGCGGCTGATTCCCAGGACCCGCTCGCCCAGCCATGCCAGAACGGTGGAGCGGTTCCGCCAGCGGATGAGGTGCCGTGCCAGGGGGTGTTGATGCAGATGCCTGGAAAGCTCCCCCAGCAGGCGCGTGCGCAGTGCAGGGGCCTGTCTGGCGTGGCATTGGGCGAGGTACTCGACCTTGATCATCGCCATGTCGACACCGTTTTCACACTCGCGCTTGCAGCCTTTGCACCCGACACACAGATCCATCGCCTCTGCCAGGACCGCATCGGACAATCTGGTGTCCGGCGTGTCGCTGTTGAGCGCCGCCTTGAGCAGGCGCACCCGCCCTCCGGTCGACAGTTCTGTCCGGCCCGTCACCCGGTAGCTGGGACACATCACGCCCTTGCCGCGGGTTTCGCACTGCCGGCTGTTGATGCAGACAGCAACCGCGCGGGCAAAATTGCCCCCGTAGCGTGGGACGTCCGCATAGGCATCCCCCAGGCCCGCGTCGCGGTAGGAGGACCAGTCGAGAAAGGGTTCGAAGGCCAAGGTCATGCGTGCTTCCGGCGATGGACTCCTAATGAATCACGACCGGGCCGAGTGTTCCGGTCTGCGTATGGATTTTCAGGTGTGCGGCCAGCGCACTATCCATGGTGACCGCATGCAGGTCGAACCACGCCGGCAGTTGTTCCCGCACATAGGCTTTGGCCATGAGGGTCGAACCCCGCTGCACCCGCTCGTTGATCCGGCGAAGCTCACCGAGAACGCGCTGGTGCTCGTCCATGTGCTCGCGTATCGCGGGGAAGCCGGAGCTGCGCATCAGCGCGTTCTCGTTGTCGAAGTGGGTCTGCGTATGGTCTACGAGCTGCCCGAAAAGGGCGGCGAACTCGGTCCTGTCTGCACACTCCAGGCGGTTGACCAGCTCGACGAATTCCCGGTGGACTGCATCCATCTCGGGAACCCCCAGGACGTAGCGTTGTTCAAATCCTTCAATCGGCATGGCTGGCCCGGGAACTGTACCTGTACCCCAGGACCAGGCGGGAGGCCGCCTGCATCGGGATAGAACGGTGACGGTTGCAATCTGTCACCACCGATCGCTCCGAAAACATGAAAGTTGCATCCGTCATTTCGATGTGTTGCATCAGCGTCACCGTTCGGCTGGTGCGGTTTCCGGGCCAGTCTCTGCTGGCTGAGCCATGTGCGGCCGCGTATCGCCAAGGCGATGTGCGACGATTTTCGGCAGCTTGCGTGCAATATAGGCGGCGAACTCGTCCAGGTTGTCGTAGTCGCACTCGATGGCCAGGCTGGCCAACCGATCCATCAGTTCGCGCAAGGCCTGGATCTCGACCAGTGACCGCCCGCACGTCAGACAACGCTGTCCGTCGTCGCGACAGGCGGTCTTACCCTGGCAGGGGTGAAACGACATGCTCAACAGCCCACGTCGGCGCCGGAGATTTCCCTGACGCCTGCTTCGGCCAAGTGCCCGGCGGCGGCCAACAACTCTTCCACGTCGGCCTCGATGATCTCGATGCCCATCTTGCGGCAGAAACGCTTCTCCTTGTCAGTCGGGTCCGGGATCAGCGCCCAGCCGGCCGGGGAGCCCGCGGCATAGATGAAGTCGGACAGGACCATCCGCTCGGTATCGCGGGTCATACGCAGGCCGATGAACAGATACTGTTTTTCCATGCGGTACTGCTTGACGAAATCAGGGATGGCGAATCCGCCCATCAGTTCGGTGATGTAGTCCACATAGTCGGCATCCGAGGCGATATAGGTGGAGTCGGGCAGCGGACTACCCATGGGCTTGAACAGGATCGGCAGAGAGGTATTCACTTCGGTCTGGTCGATCTCGGCGGGGCTGTAGTTTTCACCATCGTGGGAATGGATGCGAAAACGGTAGTCGGTGCCCCCCACGCGGGCGATACCCCTTATCAGGGTATGGGGCGTTTCGGCATAGCTTTCCTGCAGCTGGGTATCCCGGTTGATGTCGATGGTATAAGGCGGCTTGATCGTCGCCAGCCAGTCGTGCAATGCAGCGCGTGTCCAGGCCGTCTGGCCGTAGGTAGTATCCAGGAATCGCTGCAGGGCAGGGCGGCCGCGCTTGAGTTCCACATCCATGGCGGCTCGCGGAAATTCATACATCAGTCGCGGCGCCATGGGCTTGCCGTTGTTCATCGCGAGAATCAGGCTGTCGCTGTCCGCGGGGATGGGTTCGCCTGTCTCTGCGTTGACCGCATCGGCCAGCACGCCCGGCCCGAGGTAGGGCACGATGTTACCGCTCTCTATACCGGCAATCAGTTCCTGCAGGCTGGTAGCGCTCATTCGGTCTCTCCAAATCTGGTGATATCCCTTCGCCTGATGCAATCAACGGGCCATCCGTTGCCGGTGCTGCGCACCTCTTGTAAATCAGTTGCTTGGGCACTTGCAAAAGGAATTTCCGAAATTGGCTTGTCGGGTTTGCTACACGGCAAGCCATGGGTGCTACAGCAGCTGACAGCGCTCGACCTCGTAGACGCCGCCGATCACCAGGTGCTCCTGTTCGCCCTTGAGGGCGCCGGGCAGCAGATCGGGGAACCACAGCAGTTTGGGCAATGGCACCTGGGTGCGGATCACGATATCGCCGAACTCGTCGGCCCGCTCCGGGTCACGGGTGAAGGCGTTGAGATTGTTCAGGACCATGATCCAACGATCCTTGGTGGGCCAGTGCATTATCTCGTGTTCCTCGAGCCGGGACACGCCACGGTAGAGCCGGAAATGGGTGCGCGCCGGATGACGCCGCACCAGCTCGTACTGGCAGAAGCTGTAGAGCAGGTCCAGTTGGCCTTCGAGGTTGTTGGTGTTGTAGAGCCCGCGCGCGCGCGCGGCCAGATAGATCTGGTAGTTCCTCCCGCTGAAATCGCCCAACGGGCCCTTGTGGCTGCGCGGCAGCAGGCCGAAGCGTGATTCCACCCAGCTTTTCAGTACCGCCGCCTCCTGACCGTCCGGGTCGAACATCCAACCGCGCAGCATCCGGAGATAGTCGGCCCGGTCCCGGCGCGGGCCTTGCGTCCCCGGATCGAGGCCCGCCATTTCCGGCTGGTCGAGCGAGAAGGTGGCACGCATATAGGCCATGAAGGCCTGCGCGCGCGTCGTGACCGAATCGATCGGGTCGAGTTGCGCAAAGAACTCGCCGTGCAGTGCCTGGGTGCCATCGATATACAGCGGCGCCGGATGTCTCTGGAAGCTGAGACTGCCCAGGATCACCGGTGGCAGATTGCAGTGGTTGATCGGCAGTCGCGCCTGCGCCGGCAGAGTGAGCTCGGCACCTCCGGTTTGTGTGTCTTCATCCATACACGCAATTCGTGTTTGTCATGAACCAAACGCGGCCGCTGGGCAGTGATGATGATGAAATATACATCTATAACAATGAGTTGAAGAGTTTCCTTCGGCTTGGCACGTCCCTTGCTGAACCTGGGTTGTCCGAGTGAAAACCTCGGTTCGATGAATCTGTTCAGTCAACAACTGTTGCAAGGAGAATTGGAAATGTCACTGCGTCAATGTGCAATCTACGGCAAGGGCGGTATCGGCAAATCGACCACCACCCAGAACCTGGTTGCCGGCCTCGCCGAGCTGGGTAAGAAAGTCATGATCGTCGGCTGCGATCCGAAGGCTGACTCCACCCGCCTGATTCTGCACTCCAAGGCGCAGAATACCATCATGGAGATGGCGGCCGAGGCGGGTACCGTCGAGGACCTGGAACTCGAAGATGTCCTGAAGACAGGCTATGGCGACATCAAGTGTGTCGAGTCCGGTGGCCCCGAGCCGGGTGTCGGCTGTGCCGGCCGCGGCGTTATCACCGCGATCAACTTCCTGGAAGAGGAAGGCGCCTACGAAGAAGATCTGGACTTCGTGTTCTACGACGTCCTGGGCGATGTGGTGTGTGGCGGCTTCGCCATGCCGATCCGCGAGAACAAGGCCCAGGAGATCTATATCGTCTGCTCTGGTGAGATGATGGCCATGTATGCGGCCAACAACATCTCCAAGGGCATCGTGAAGTATGCCAATTCTGGTGGTGTGCGCCTGGCCGGTCTGATCTGCAACAGCCGTAACACCGACCGCGAAGACGAACTGATCGAGGCGTTGGCCGCCAAGCTCGGCACCCAGATGATCCACTTCGTTCCCCGCGACAACGTGGTGCAGCGCGCCGAGATCCGCCGCATGACCGTGATCGAGTACGACCCGGAAGCCAAGCAGGCCCAGGAGTACCGTGATCTGGCCCAAAAGATCATCGACAACACCAATCTGGTCATTCCGGAGCCTTGCACCATGGATGAGCTCGAAGAGCTGCTGATGGAGTTCGGCATCATGGAAGAGGAAGACCAGAGCATCGTCGGCAAGACCGCAGCTGATGAGGCAACCGCCTGACTGCTGCATACACGGATGCGCCGGGCGCCTGCCCGGCGCGGTAAAACGACTTTCAACTGGCCGTCCACGGATTGGTGGCGGCAGTAGAGGAGAATCGTGATGTCTGAATTGACACGTGAAGAGACTGAAGCCCTCATCCAGGAGGTGCTGGAGGTCTACCCTGAAAACGCGCAGAAGGACCGTGCGAAGCACTTGGCGGTGAACGACCAGAGTGTCGAGCAGTCGAAGAAGTGCATTACCTCCAACCGAAAATCCCTGCCGGGTGTAATGACCATCCGGGGCTGTGCGTATGCCGGCTCCAAGGGTGTGGTCTGGGGCCCGGTCAAGGACATGATCCATGTTTCCCACGGGCCGGTGGGCTGTGGCCAATACTCGCGCGCCGGTCGCCGCAACTATTACGTGGGCACCACCGGTGTGAATACCTTCGGCACCATGAACTTCACCTCGGACTTCCAGGAGAAGGACATCGTGTTCGGCGGTGACAAGAAGCTGGCAAAGATCATGAACGAGATCGACCAGCTGTTTCCCCTCAACAAGGGTGTGACCATCCAATCCGAATGTCCCATCGGTCTGATCGGTGACGACATAGAGGCAGTGGCCAAGAAGGCCACCAAAGAGATGGAGAAACCCGTCGTGCCGGTGCGTTGCGAGGGTTTCCGTGGCGTCTCCCAGTCCCTGGGTCACCACATTGCCAACGACTCTATCCGGGATTGGGTGCTGAGTAATCGGGACGGCGACGAAAGCTTCGAGTCGACCCCTTACGACGTTTCTATCATCGGTGATTACAATATCGGTGGTGATGCCTGGTCCTCGCGCACCCTGCTCGAGGAAATGGGTCTGCGGGTGATCGCCCAGTGGTCCGGTGACGGTACCCTGGCAGAGATGGAGAACACACCGAAGGCCAAGCTGAACCTGCTTCACTGCTACCGTTCGATGAACTACGTCTCGCGCCACATGGAAGAGAAGTACGGCATCCCCTGGATGGAATACAACTTCTTTGGCCCGACCAAGATCGAAGAATCACTGCGCAAGATCGCATCATTCTTCGACGAGAAGATCCAGCAGGGTGCCGAACGGGTAATCGAGAAGTATCGGCCCGAGTTCGAGGCGGTGATCGCGAAGTATCGTCCGCGCCTGGAAGGCAAGCGGGTCATGTTGTATGTCGGTGGTCTGCGGCCCCGCCATGTGATCGGCGCCTACGAGGATCTGGGCATGGAAGTGGTGGGCACGGGCTACGAGTTCGCGCACAACGATGACTATGATCGCACCATCAAGGAAATGGGCAATGCCACGCTCATCTATGACGATGTGACCGGCTACGAGTTCGAGGAATTCGTCAAGAAGGTCAAACCCGACCTGATCGGGTCCGGCATCAAGGAGAAGTACATCTTCCAGAAGATGGGTATCCCCTTCCGCCAGATGCACTCCTGGGACTATTCGGGCCCCTATCACGGCTATGACGGCTTTGCCATCTTCGCCCGCGATATGGACATGACCCTGAACAACCCCTGCTGGGGCAAGCTCCAGGCCCCCTGGCTGAAGAGCGAGGAAGAACCGGAAGCAGCGGCGGCCGGTGCGTAGCGACCTTTAACCGCAGAGGGCACCGAGAGGAACGTAGGGTGCGGTGAGACACGAGCCGCATCGATGTTAGACGAATGTGACGCGGTTCGATGCTGCTCACCACATCCTACGCCTTCCTGGCGGTTAGAACATTTCGGATTCACCTGACCCGTAGTTCACAGATTAGTGGCGCGGGAGGAGAAACATCATGAGTCAAGAAGTCGAAAACATCGTGCCGAGTTACCCGTTGTTCCGCAAGGACGAATACAAGGAGACGCTCGGCAACAAGCAGGAACAGTTCGAGGAGAAGGTGCCTCAGGTGAAGATCGATGAGATCTTCGAATGGACCACCACCAAGGAATATCAGGATCTGAACTTCTCCCGCGAGGCCCTGACCGTCAACCCGGCCAAGGCCTGCCAGCCCCTCGGGGCGGTGCTCTGTGCCCTGGGTTTCGAGAAGACCCTGCCCTATGTGCACGGTTCGCAGGGCTGCGTGGCGTACTTCCGCACCTATTTCAACCGCCACTTCAAGGAGCCGGTGGCCTGCGTGTCCGACTCCATGACCGAGGACGCGGCGGTGTTCGGCGGGCAGAAGAACATGTTTGCCGGCCTGGAGAACGCCAAGGCGTTGTACAAGCCGGAGATGATCGCCGTTTCCACCACGTGCATGGCGGAGGTCATCGGTGACGACCTCAATGCCTTCATCGGCAACGCCAAGAAGGAGGGTCACATCGAGCAGGAGTTCCCGACCCCCTTCGCCCACACCCCGAGTTTCGTCGGTTCCCACACCACCGGCTGGGACAACATGTTCGAGGGTATCCAGCGCTACTTCACGTTGAACGAGATGGAGGACAAAGAGGTCGGCAGCAACGGCAAGATCAATATCGTGCCGGGCTTCGAGACCTACCTGGGCAACTATCGTGTCATCAGGCGTATGCTGGACGAGATGGGCGTCGAGTACAGCATGTTGTGTGATCCCTCCCAGGTGCTGGATACGCCGGCGGATGGCACCTTCCGCATGTACGACGGTGGCACCAGTATCGACGAGGTGAAGGATGCGCCCAATGCCATCGATACCCTGCTGCTGCAACCCTGGCAGTTGGTCAAGACACGCAAGTTCGTCAAGAACACCTGGAAGCAGCCGGCAGCCGACATTCAGATTCCCATCGGCCTGGAGGCCACCGACGACTTCCTGATGAAGGTGTCGGAGCTGACCGGAAAACCCATCCCGGAGTCGCTGGCACGCGAGCGGGGCATCCTGGTGGACATGATGACCGACAGCCACGCGTGGCTGCATGGCAAGCGATTCGGGCTCTATGGCGATGCCGACTTCGTCATGGGCATGACCAAGTTCCTGCTGGAGCTGGGCGCCGAGCCGATCCATATCCTCTGCAACCACGCAAACAAGCGCTGGCGGAAGGCCATGGAGAAGATCTGCTCGGAATCCCCTTATGGTCAGAACAGCACCGTGCATATCGGCAAGGACCTGTGGCACTTCCGTTCGCTGATGTTTACCGACAAGCCGGACTTCATGATCGGCAACAGCTACGGCAAGTTCATACAGCGTGACACCCTGCACAAGGGCAAGGAGCACGAGGTGCCGCTGATCCGGATCGGTTTCCCGATCTTCGACCGGCATCACATGCATCGCGATACCACCCTGGGTTACGAGGGTGCCATGTACATCCTCAAGGCCCTGGTAAACGCGGTGCTGGAGCGGCTCGACGAGGAGACGCGTGGCATGGGTACCACTGACTACAACTACGACCTCATCCGCTGATAGAAGTCCGGGGCGGCGCGCTGTCGCCCCGGCTTCCATCCGTGGAAGTGCGAAGTGTGAAAGACGCAGTCAAGACGGATTCCGCGCGCTTTCAAACGCAAGACTTCCACTTCGAACTTAATCTAGCGACGTGAGGTAGAAATGCCCAATGTAATGATCCGCGTGAAAGACGACGGCAATCTTCTGTTCTATATCGCCAAGAAGGATCAGGAGGATGAAATCGCCTCGGTGGAGAAGGATACCGAGGACGAATGGGGTGGAGAAGTGGAACTCACCGATGGCTCGAAATATTACATCGACCCGATCAGCCCAAGGCCGAGTTTTCCCACCACACTGCGTTTCAAGCGCGCCGACTAAGCTATATGAGGAGAAGTATCATGGCTTTCCAAATCGTACGTGATATCTGCACCGCTTGCGGTGACTGCGAACCGGTCTGTCCGACCAATTCCATCAAGCCCTTCAAGGGCGTGTACGCCATCGACGCCGAGACCTGCACCGAGTGCGAAGGGGAGTTCGATGTGCCCCAGTGTCTCGATGTCTGCATGGAAGACGACTGCATCATACCTGCCTGATGGCAGGAAGACAGAAATGTGAAGTGAGAAATAAGAAGTTTGGAGTAGGGCGCGCATCGCGTACCGAACTTCTCACTTCGCACTTCCAACTTCACACTTCATCAGCCCAAGGGTGAAAGCTATGAGTTTGTCCAAAGAAATCGCCCTGCGCATCGGGTTGGCGGCGCGGGCGCTGCCGGACACCGACCCCAAGCGTCTGCTGGATGTTTTGGCAGATGTGATTGACCTTCCGCCGACGTCCAAGGCACTGTCCAAGCTCACCGTCAAATCGTTAAAGGCGGCATCCGATGGGGAGTTCTCGGATGTCGATGTGGGTGTCCTGAAGGAGGCGATTGCCTATCTGAAAGGCGAGAAAGGTCCCGGCGTCGAACCGCTGCCGGAGATCGCAGCCTACGACGAGGGGGACATGCCGGGAAGTATCCGGGTAGCCTGTGCCTCCAACAAGGGCGAGATGCTCGATGGTCACTTTGGCTCCTGTCAACGTTTTCTGGTGTACCAGGTCTCGCCGGACGAGATTCGATTGGTGGATATCCGGGCGACCGATACGGGTGATGACGAGCCGGACAAGAATGCCTACCGGGCATCGTTGATCGGCGATTGCCAGATCCTGTTCGTCGGCTCCATCGGTGGGCCGGCAGCGGCCAAGGTCGTGCGTGCCGGGGTACACCCCATCAAGAAACCCGAAGTGGGGGAGGCGAGGGTCGAGCTGGCGGCGCTGCAGCCGCGCATCGGGCCGAACGCGCCGCCCTGGCTGGCGAAGATAATGGGTCAGTCCCCCAAAGAGCGGATACGGTTTGAGCAGGAGGAGGTGGGCGCGTGATTTCGGAGCAGCAGCTGGAGGCTGTGTCTGCCTGGCTGGCCGGCAACGGGGAGGCCCCTACAATGGAGCAGGAGTTGCGCGCAGTCTTTCCTGGCCTGCACTTCACTTTCTGCTCGGATGACGACGTGATGGCGAGCAATCCCGCAATGGAGTTGGGAATGTTCAACCTGTACTTCGTCGACAGCAGCAGTCATTGCCTGTGTCTCACCACGGACCGAGAGGCAGCCACCGGACTGGTGATTGCCGAGGTCGAGGACGAATAGCGCAACATGGCCGTGTCGGTGGGGAGTATGGCGTTGATCACAGCCACGAACGATTCGGTTCAGACACCGAAGGGAGACTGCGGGACCTGCCCGCATCGGGAAGACCGTTTATCGAAGGGACGTTGTCGGCCTGGAGACAGTTGTGTCCGGGTCATGAGCGGGCGTCAGATTGCTCGCTTTTTCAATCAGAATCCGGACCTTGCCGAGCAGTATGCGGGTGACGAGTTCTGGGAGCGACGTGCGATTGCGGCGCGCTACCTCTCGCAGCAGCGTTTATTACAGATGCTGGACGATCCGGACGAAGTGGTGCGTCGGGTACTGGCCTACCGCCTGCCGGTCAATGCGCTCAAGCGGCTGGTCAGCGACCCGGATCGGGAGGTGCGAATTACGGTCGCAGACCGTCTTCCGGCGGAACAGCTGGAGGTCTTGGCCGATGACGAGGATTATCTGGTCCGCCAGTACGTGGCCAGGCGGCTCCCACGTGGTCGTCTGTTCCGCATGATCGCGGATTCCGAGCGTCAGGTTCGGAAAACGGTGGCCGAGCGACTGCCCGAAGTAAGTCTCAGTCTGATGCTCTATGACACGGATCCGGAGGTGCGCCTTGTTGTGGCGGAGAGGATCGATTCCGCGGAGTTGCCGCCATTACTGCATGATGCCGACTGGCGGGTACGCTTCGCTGCCTGTGAGCGGGCCAGGCCCGAAGACCTGCCGCCGCTGCTCGACGACGAGGATGAGGATGTGCGGAGTCGCGCCAGGGAGCGGCTTGGCCCGAACACTGCGCCATCCGAACGGTGATCCCCATGCAACAGACTGAAAGAACAGCGGTGATTTCCGAACCGGCGACGACCCTGCCGGTTACAGTTTCCTGTCACCGTTCCATCCCGATTCAGGCGGTTTCTCGCTCGCCATGGCTTGGTCTTCCATCAAGTGATAGCTACGGCTATCACCTGAGGTCCAGACTGGCATCCTGGCGGCCACGAAATGCGCTCGCTCTCGGGATGCTGGTGAGATATCCGGGCTAGGGAGCATTGCCATGATGGCTGACGATCGTGCTGAAACCGCGGCGCCGGGGCAGAAGCCGCCCACGGTTGACCAGTTGGTTGCGCTGTGCAACAAGATTCCCGCAGATGCGGGGCCAGAGCCGCTGGAGCGCGGGTTGCGCGACCTGTTCGGCACCGACGAGATCGCCTGTGTGCTCGATCGCGGGGGCTGGCACCGCCTCGGCGGGGTGGTCGATGGCGACCTGAACCGGATCACCACGAACCTCTCCGACTGGGTGGCGCAGCAGGCGGGGGAGGAGCCGCTCGATCTGGTCGCCGAATTTGCCGAATCGGATTACCTGGTGACTCGCATGGCCGGCAGGACCTACTATTTTACGCTGTCCACAGGGCAGGAGCCCGGGCAGTTTCTTCAGGTCGAGATCGAGGCACTGCAGGAGGTGGTGGATCGTCCCTTGGTCATGGACGACTGGTTTCCCGATACCATCGCGGAGTTCATCGATCCGGTTGATTATCCACGGCTCGATCCCCGCCCGGTCGGCAGCCCCCGCTACCTTTTTCGACGCATGGCCTGGGTGCCGGGCCTTTTGGCACAGATGGACGCCAGCAGTCGCTCGGCACGCAACCTGAAACGTTTCTTCGCGGACTGGCAGCACAGCAGCGCCGGCGAAGCAGAGCGCTTCTGCAGGCATTGGGTGTTGCTTATTCGCGAATATCAGGACAGCGATCGGGTGACCCGCACGGACGCTCGTCCCCTGGCCACCTTCAAGGGGGACGCCGCCGAGCTCCCGGTGGCCGAGAGCCTGCGTGGCAGCGAGCTGGCGCATGCCATTCATACCTACGACCGGAAGGTCGGCTATCCATTTGCCTGGTTCTTTCACCTCTTGTGCCGCAAGGGCGGGAACGTGCAGCTTGCGGAAGCGGTACTGAAAGACCAGGTGGGGGCCTATGACTATCTGCCCGCACGGGATCTCAAGGTGTTGCGGGCCTGGGAAGAGCGCCCCTACTCGGTTTGAATCCCAGCCAGACCCGGGAGGTCATCCATGTTCATTGCCATGAACCGCTTCCGTATCGCACGCGGGCGCGAGCAGGAGTTCATCGATATCTGGAAGAATCGCGATAGCCACCTCGAGGGCGTGCCGGGTTTCAGGGAGTTCCATCTGCTACAGGGGCCGTCGGACGAGGAGGCCACCCTGTTCGCCTCCCACTCGATCTGGGAGTCGGAGCAGGCCTTCGCCGACTGGACCCGCTCCGAGGCGTTCCGCAAGGCTCACGCCAAAGCCGGAGAGACGCCAAAGGACCTGTACCTGGGGCCGCCGCGGTTCGAGGGCTTTGAGGGGGTCTTGTAGTCCTGCGTTGCCGTATCGACGATTACGTTATGGTTACAAAGCGCCCCATTCGGCCGATATGACATCGCATTGATGCCGAACCGCCGAAGCCAGCGAGCCGACGAACGGTCGAACTGCGGCCAAGAGCAGAAGTTTCTTGGTGTCGCCCACCCCGTCAGGTGTAGAAAATCCTGACAGTTACGCGGAATGGCCAGAAAGGCCCAATTGCGAACTTCTGTTCAATGCCACACCTTGGTCAGCCGGGAAGCAAAGTCGCAACTACCGGCGGGCAAGCAAGGTGGTTCGTGGAGGGCGAAGTTAAGTATTGTGTCGCCTTATCTTCTTGCGCCAGACCTTCATCGAGTGGGCTAACGAATCCATCCGCTTCTCGTTCTGGGCCCGAGCCTTCTACCAGCTACAGCGCGAGCGGGGAAAGACACACCAGACGGCCGTCCGCTCCCTGGCCTTCAAGTGGGTGCGCATTCTGTAACGCTGCTGGCAGGACCGAACACCCTACGATGAGGCGAAGTACCTGA
>JANTHJ010000051.1 GCA_024762475.1 Chromatiales bacterium
GCGAACATTCTGGTGATGGCGCTGCTGCTGGGGGGCTTTCTCGGCCTGCATGACATGCGCCAGGAGATCACCCCCGATTTCTCCATACCGGGGGTACGTATCACCATGGCCTATCCCGGCGCCACACCCGAAGAGGTCGAGCAAGGACTGGTGCTGGCCCTCGAACGCGCGCTGCGGGATATCGAGGACGTGACCGCCACCAGCAGCGTCGCGGCGGAGGGCAGCGCCACCGTAACCGGCGAGCTGCGCGAGGGCGCCGAGCCCACGGTGGTGCTGCAGGAGGTCCGCGATGCCGTCTCCCGCATCACCTCCTTCCCGGCGGAGGCCGAGCCGCCAAGGGTCGCGCTGCGGCGTCACGGCTTCTATGTGATCAGCATCGGCGTTGCCGCAGACCTGGCGAGCGAAGAACGCCAGGCGCTGGGTGAGGCAGTGCGCCGGCGCCTGGAGGCCTTGCCCGATGTCTCGCGGGTCGAGGTGCGCGGTGGCGCCACCCCGGAGATCCATTTCGAGATCCCATCGCGCGCGCTGCGCGACTATGACCTGACCCTCACGGAGGTCGCGCGCCGGGTACGCGAGGCCTCGGCCGACCTGCCCGCCGGCCGGCTCGAGGCCAGTGCCGGAGAACTCCTGCTGCGCACTCCGGGCCGCAAGGAGCGCGCCCGGGAGTACGGCCGCATACCGCTGCTGCACGACGCTCAGGGCGGCCGGGTCGACCTGGAAGATATCGCCCGCATCGAGGACGGATTTGCCGAGAACCGGCAGCTGTTCGAGTTCAACGGCCGGCCGGGGCTGCGCCTGGACGTCTATCAGGTCGAGCGGGGACGCCCGGTGGCGCTGGCACGCCAGGTGCGCGAGCTGGTGGACGAATTGAACGCCCAGTTGCCGGACGAGATCGCACTGAGCGTACAGAACGACCGTTCCGAACGCTATGCGGAGCGGCGCGCCATCCTGCTGAAGAACGGCGCCATCGGCCTGGTGCTGGTGATCCTGGCCTTGAGTCTGTTCCTCGACGCGCGCCTTGCCTTGTGGGTGACCTTCTCGATCCCGGTGGTGTTCATCGGCAGCTTCGCCTTCCTGCCGATGTTCGATGTGACCCTCAACATGATCTCCCTGTTCGCCTTCATACTGGCGGTGGGAATCGTGGTGGACGACGCCATCATCGTCGGCGAGAACATCCATGCCCGCCGCCAGGCCGGCCTGCCGATGCCGGAGGCAGTGCGGATCGGCGCCAGTGAGATGGCCCTGCCCGTGATCTTCGCGGTGGCAACCAACATCCTCGCCTTCATCCCCCTGATGAGCGTCCCCGGTGCGGTGGGTCAGTTCATGCGGCATCTGCCGATCGTGGCGGCGGTGGTATTCGCGGTATCACTGATCGAGGCATTGCTGGTGCTGCCTGCTCATTTGAGAGGATCGCGGACGACGCTCGCCGTCTCTGCCACCACCGGACTGCGCGCGCGACTGCGCCGCCTGCATGCGGCGACCGCCCAGGGCCTGGACCGCTGGCGAGACGGCCCCTTTCGCCGGCTGGTGACGGGGGTGCTGGCGCATCGCTATCTGACCATCCTGCTGTTCCTGGCAGGGCTGTCGCTGGTCATCGCCTGGTATGCAGCCGGCCGCATCGATCTGACCTGGCGGCCGGAGATCCCGGGGGACCGGGTGGACGCGGAACTGGACATGCCGGTGGACGCCTCAATGACGCAAACCCTGGCGGCGGTACGCAAGATCGAAAAGGCGGGGCTGCGGGCCATAGAGGCACTGGGCGGCCGACAATACCTCGCCAGCTGGTTCGCCCGCACCGGTTCGCGCCGCCCGACCTTTGGCGAGGTCAGCATGATCCTGGTGCCAGACGACCAACGCCCCTTCAGCCAGGAGGCCTTCACGCGCGAGTGGCGCCGCCAGCTGGGGGATATGCCGGAGGCAAAATCGCTGTTCTTCGAGTACCTGGTGGGGCCGGGTGGCAATCGCTCACTGCGGCTCGACCTCTCGCATCCGGACCGGCGGGTGCTCAGCCAGGCGGCCCGCGAGCTCGCCACCCGCCTCGCCGAGATGGAGGGTGTGGTGGATGTGAGCGACGGCACCGCCGAGGGCAAGCGCCAGCTGTTGATCACGCCCACCGCGCGGGGACGGCAGCTGGGCCTGGATGAGCGCACCCTGGGGGGCCAGCTGCGGGATGCCTACTACGGGGCAGAAGTGCGGCGACTGTTACGTGACGGCGAAGAGGTGAAGGTACTGGTGCGGTTACCCCCACCGGAACGTGCCGACCTCGGCGTGCTCTCCGAAATACCCCTGCGGCTGGACGGGGACTTGCAGGTGCCGCTTTCGCAGGTCGCCGACATTCGCTGGGGACGCGCCTTCGCGGCCATCAACCGGGAGAACGGCCGGCGGGTACTTCGGGTGAGTGCCAGCATCGACAAGGCGCACAGCAACGGCCGGCAGATACGTGGCCGACTGGAGCAATCCATTCTGCCGCAGCTTGGCGCCCGCTACCCGGACCTGCACTGGGAATTTTCCGGCGGCAGGCGCGACCGGCAGAGCACCTTCGACTATATCTTCCGGGGACTGATGTGGGCTGGCCTTGCCATGTTCGCCCTCTTCGCAGTGCTGTTTCGCAGCTACGCACAGGCACTGGTGGTGATGGCCACCATTCCGTTTGCGCTGGCCGGTGCGGTGGCCGGCCATGTCCTGCTGGGATATGACCTGAGTTCGGTGAGCGTCTACGGCATGATCGCCCTGGGTGGTTTGGTGGTCAATGGCTCGCTGGTGCTGACGGTCCGCCTGAACGAGTTGCGCCGGTTGCAGGACACCGAGGCAATCCTGCGTGCCACCCTGTCGCGCTTCCGTCCGATCCTGCTGACTGCACTGACCACCTCGGTGGGACTGGCGCCCATGCTGTTCGAGACCTCGGTCCAGGCGCAGTTCCTGGTCCCAATGGCCATCGCGCTGACCTTCGGCACCCTCACCTCGGTGTTCGTGGTACTGCTTCTGATCCCGGCCTTGCATGCCATGCTCGAAGACCTGCGGCACTGGCGCCAGGGTGTTTTTCCCGCGGCCGAGCAGGGTTGAAGCTATGCGCCGCGCAATCGCCGGAGCTTTTCGTTGAGGCTGCGCGCAAGTGCCTCGCATGCCTTGCGCTGAGCGCGCTTGTAGGCCGTCTGCTCGCCACGCTTGGCAAAAGCGATCCGCGCACCGAAGTAGGCCATGTCCGCTTCGATGGCATTGATGTCCTTTTTCTTCGGCACCTTTTTGTCGCGAACACTCATAGCGCGGCTTCTGATCTTCCTGTCACCAAGTGGGCGGGCCATTCTCGGGAGGAAGGCCTGCCGAATCAACCGCCCTCCCCGATCCGGCAACTTATCCGCTGCAATACACCGCAGGACGGTAACGATAGATCGGCACGACAGGCAAGAACTTGAGCGATCCGACCATACTGGTGTCCAGCCTGCGTTTCGACATCTGCAGGTTCCTCAAATGCAGGTCCTGCAGTTTTTGCCCTAAAGATTTTCGGATGATTGGCCGAATATTGAAATTAATGATGGCACAAGGTGTTGCAGCTGCTAAGCTCCCTGCATGCGCCTCGCGTTTTGATAATGTTGCACAAGAATAGGCCTATCGTCCCAAAATGTCGGACTACCTCGAAAAGCAACGCCAGGGCTCTGGCTTCTTCGGCGGCAACGCCCCCTTCATCGAGGCCCTCTACGAGGACTACCTGAAAGACCCGGCCAGCGTGCCCGAGGACTGGCGGGAACGCTTCGACGCCTTGCCACCGGTCAACGGACAGGAACACGATATCTCGCATCGTGAGTTGCAGACCAATCTCGCGCGCGTCACCCGGGAGTCCCACTGCCGGCAGGCCCCCGCCTTCAATGCGGCCGCTGCAGAGCGCCAAGTGAAGGTTCTGAGGCTGATCAACGCCTACCGGGTACGCGGCCACCAGAACGCCGACCTCGACCCGCTCAAGCTGCACGACATCATCCCGCTGCCCGAGCTGCAGCCGACCTACTACGGGTTCACCGAGGCGGACATGGACGAGACGTTCAATACCGGTTCGCTGTTTGCGCCGGAGCGCCTCTCCCTGCGCGAGATCCTCGACATCGTGCAGAAGGTCTACACCGGCACCGTCGGGTCGGAATACATGCATATCACCGGCACCGAGGAGAAGCGCTGGATCCAGCAACGCCTGGAAAGTTACCGCGCGAGGCCCGAACTGACTGCCGACGACAAACGCTGGCTGTTGCACATGATCACCGCGGCGGAGGGCATCGAGAAGTACATGCATGCCCGCTTTGTGGGTCAGAAGCGCTTTTCGCTCGAAGGCGGCGAATCGCTGATCCCCATGCTCGACGAGCTGGTAGTGCGGGCAGCGCGCGATCAGGGCGAGGAGATCGTGATCGGCATGGCCCACCGGGGGCGACTCAACGTGCTGGCAAACATCCTGGCCAAGCCGCCGCGCGAGATCTTCGAGGAGTTCGAGGGCGCCCGGCCACCCCCGCCGATCGACGAGGGCATCCTCTCCTCGGGCGATGTCAAGTACCACAAGGGCTTTTCCAGTGACCTGGAGACCCCCAACGGCCCCATCCATGTCACCCTGGGATTCAACCCTTCACATCTGGAGATCATCTCACCGGTCGTCGTGGGATCGGTGCGGGCCCGCCAAAAGCGATACGAGGACAAGACCGGCGCCCGGATCATTCCCATCGTCATTCACGGGGATGCCGCCATCGCCGGACAGGGCGTCAATCAGGAGATGTTCAATATGTCGCAGGCCCGCGGCTATGGCGTCGGGGGCACGATCCACATCGTGGTCAACAACCAGATCGGTTTCACCACCAGCAACCTGCTGGACAGCCGTTCGACCCACTATTGCACCGAGATCGCCAAGATGGTTCAGGCGCCGATTCTGCATGTGAACGGCGATGACCCGGAGGCGGTGCTGTTCGTCACCCGCCTGGCCTTCGACTACCGGATGCGCTTCCGCAAGGATGTGGTGATCGACCTGGTCTGCTATCGCCGCCAGGGACACAACGAGGCGGACGAACCGGCGGTCACGCAACCCATCATGTATCGCAAGATCCGCAATCATCCGCCGGTTCGCGCTCTCTATGCCGAGCGCCTGATCGGTGAGGGTGTGGCCACCCCGGACGAGGTCCAGCAGGAGGCCGAATCGGTGCGCGACGAATTCGAGCAGGGGAACTGTGTCGGCCGCCCGAGCCTATGCGACCTGGAAGGCCGCATCGTAGTCGACTGGAAACGCTTTCGCGGGGTGCGCTGGGATCACCCCGCGGACACCCGGGTCGACGTGGGGCGCCTGGAGGCGTTGGCAGGGCAGATCTTCACCCCGCCACCCGACTTCCCGTTGCACCCTCGCTTGGCGCGAATCCTGGAGGACCGGCAGCAGATGGCGCAGGGCACGAAGCTGATGGACTGGGGCTTTGCCGAGAACCTGGCCTACGCCTGCCTGCTGGATATGGGCTACCCCGTGCGCGTGTCGGGACAGGACTCCCGGCGTGGCACCTTCTTCCATCGCCACGCCATGTGGCGCAACCAGGAAACGGGCGAGAGCTACATGCCATTGCAGCACCTGCATCCGGATCAGCCCCACTGCACAATCGTCGATTCTGTCCTGTCCGAAGAGGCAGTCCTGGCCTTCGAGTACGGCTACGCCACCGCCGAGCCGGATGGACTGACCATCTGGGAGGCACAGTTTGGCGACTTTGCCAACGGCGCCCAGGTCGTGATCGACCAGTTCATCACCTCTGCCGGCGCAAAGTGGGGGCTGTATTGCGGGTTGGTCCTGTTTCTGCCTCACGGCTACGAGGGACAGGGTCCCGAGCACTCTTCTGCGCGCCCGGAACGCTACCTGCAAATGTGCGCCGAACACAATATCCAGGTTTGTGTACCGACCACACCCGCGCAGATCTTCCACCTGCTGATGCGCCAGATGCTGCGCCCCTACCGCCACCCGCTGGTGGTATTCACGCCCAAGAGCCTGTTGCGCAGCCCATTGGCCACCTCCCCACTGGAATCGTTGAGCACCGGTCAGTTCGAGACCGTGATCGACGAAGTCGATCCCATCGAAAAATCTCAGGTGAAACGCCTGATCATGTGTACCGGCAAGGTCTATTACGATGTGCTCCAGGCACGTCGCAGCCGCGCCCTGGAGGACGTGGCCATCGTTCGCCTGGAACAGCTCTATCCCTTTCCCTGGGCGCGCTTCAACGCAGCCATTGCGGGCTATCCGAATGTCGAACAATACATCTGGTGCCAGGAAGAGCCGCAGAACCAAGGGGCCTGGGATCAGATCAAGCATCGCTTCCATGCCTCGCTGAACCCGAGAATTCCCCTGGTGTACTGCGGACGGCCATCCGCTGCCGCACCGGCCACCGGCTATTTCCGGGTACACCAGGAAGAACAGGAAAAACTGGTCGATGATGCCCTGACCGGCTATGTCGACCCCTCCATGAATCGAAGAGGTTGACGATGAGTATCGAGGTCAAAGTCCCCACCCTGCCCGAGTCGGTCACCGACGCCACCGTACTGGCCTGGCACAAGCAGGCCGGCGATCCGGTGAGCCGCGATGAGAACCTGCTCGATCTGGAGACCGACAAGGTGGTGCTCGAGGTGCCCTCGCCGGTGGATGGCGTGCTCCAGGAGATCCACGCCGAAACCGGGGCGGTGGTGACCAGCGACGACGTGTTGGCAGTGATCGAGCCGGGCGTGCACAAGGCAGAGTCGGCACCGCCGGCGGACGAGACACCGGCCGAGAAGGTCGCCGAAGCACGGCCCACCGGACCGAGCGCCGAACCTGCGGCAACCGCCAGCGAGACGGCCAAACCGCAACCGACGCCCGACGAGCCGGTACTCACCCCGGCGGTGCGGCGCCTGGTCAAGGAGCTGTCCCTCGATCCGCGCAAGATCGAGGGCACCGGCAAGGATGGACGCATCCTCAAGTCGGATGTCATGCGCTACCTGGACGAACAGAAGAAGCAGGAGGACGAGGAGGAAGTCAAGGCCATGATTCCCGCGATGGGAGATCAGGCCCCTGCGCGCAACGAAACGCGGGTGCCCATGAGCCGCCTGCGGGCGCGCATCGCCGAGCGCCTGGTGGAGGCCCAACAGACCGCCGCCATCCTCACTACCTTCAATGAGGTGGACCTGTCAGAGGTGATCGCACTGCGCAAACGCTACCGCGACAGCTTCGAGAAGGAACATGGCGTGAAGCTGGGTTTCATGTCCTTCTTCGTCAAGGCCACCATCGAAGCCCTGAAGCGGTTTCCGGTAGTCAACGCCTCGATGGATGGCACGGACATCGTCTATCACGACTATTTCGACATCGGTATCGCCGTGGGCTCCCCCCGCGGACTGGTAGTGCCCATCCTGCGCGATGCCGATCAGCTCTCTTTTGCCGAGGTCGAACGCCGTATCAAACAGTTCGGCCAGAAGGCCCAGGAGGGTACCCTCAGCTACGAGGAACTGACCGGCGGCACCTTCACTATCTCCAACGGCGGGGTCTACGGCTCGATGCTCTCGACACCCATCCTCAACCCGCCGCAGAGCGGCATCCTGGGGATGCATAACATCACCGAGCGACCGGTGGTGGTGGATGGCGAGATCGTGATCCGGCCGATAATGTATCTGGCCCTCTCCTACGACCATCGCATCATCGACGGCCGCGAGGCGGTACAGACCCTGGTTACCATCAAGCAGTGCCTGGAGGATCCGGCGCGCCTGCTGCTGAATCTCTGATCCACATGCACGGCCAGATCGATTCCATCCTCGTCCCAGGGAGACACAGCCGATGAGCACCGTCGTCCGGGATGCAGACCTTGTGCAGAGCGTCGCCGACGCACTGCAATTCATCTCCTACTATCACCCCGCCGACTTCGTCCAGGCGGTGGCCGCGGCCTGGCGACAGGAGCAGTCGCCGGCGGCCAGGGACGCGCTCGCACAGATCCTGGCCAACTCGCGTCTCAGTGCCGAGGGGCATCGTCCCATCTGCCAGGACACCGGCGCGGTGGTGGCCTTCCTGAAAATCGGCATGAGGGTGCGCTTCGATAGCGATCGCACGCTGCAGGAGATGATCGACGAAGGCGTGCGCCGCGCCTATACCGATCCGAACAATCCACTGCGGGCCTCCATGGTCGACCCACCGATCGGCCAACGCCGCAACACCGGCGACAATACCCCCGCCATCGTCTATACCGAGCTGGTGCCGGGCGATCGCATCGAGATCGCCCTGGCCGCCAAGGGCGGTGGCTCGGAGAACAAGGCGCGTTTCACCATCCTCAACCCCAGCGACGACCTGGCCGAGTGGGTGGTGCAGACCGTGCCCGGCATGGGTGCCGGCTGGTGCCCTCCGGGCATTCTCGGTATCGGCGTTGGCGGCACGCCGGAGAAGGCTCTGCTGATGGCCAAGCAGTCCCTCCTTGCCCCTGTCGACATCCAGGAACTCAAGGCGCGGGGGCCCGCCAATCCGATCGAGGAGCTGCGATTGGAGATCCTCGAGCGGGTCAACGAGCTGGGCATCGGCGCCCAGGGCCTGGGCGGGCTGACCACCGTGCTGGACGTCAAGATCAACACCTGTGCGACCCACGCCGCCTCGCTGCCGGTGGGGATGATCCCCAACTGCGCCGCGACCCGGCACATCGAGTTCGAGCTGGACGGCACCGGCCCCGCCGTCTTCACTCCGCCCTCGTTGGACGAATGGCCGGACATCCACTGGACCCCCGGCCCGGATGCAAAGCGGGTCGATCTCGACCGGCTGTCACACGAAGAGGTAATGTCCTGGCAGGCCGGAGATCGCCTGCTGCTCAGCGGCAGACTGCTGACCGGCCGCGATGCGGCCCATCGGCGTATCCAGGAACTGCTCGAATCAGGCCGGGGCCTGCCCGAGGGGGTGGACTTCACCAATCGGCTCATCTATTACGTCGGTCCCGTCGATCCGGTGGATGGCGAGGCGGTCGGTCCCGCAGGCCCGACCACCGCCACCCGCATGGACAAGTTCACCGAGATGATGCTGAGTCAGACCGGCCTGCTCGGCATGATCGGCAAGGCCGAGCGCGGCCCCGAGGCGATCGAGTCGATCAAGCGCCACAAGGCCGCCTACCTGATCGCCGTCGGCGGTGCCGCCTACCTGGTCTCCCAGGCGATCAAGCAGGCCCGGGTGGTCGCCTTTGAGGAACTGGGCATGGAGGCCATCTACGAGTTCGAGGTACAGGACATGCCGGTCACCGTGGCGGTCGACAGCAACGGGGTCTCGGTACACCAGCAGGGACCGGCCGAATGGGCGGTCAAGATTGCCGAGATCAAGCGGGGCACGGCCCGCATCGATTGATGGCCAGGGCCGCGCCGGCCGTCCCAATATCGATACTCCACCGCGGGCTCAGGCCCCCTGCCGGACATTTGTTCGCGGCGCAGCAGCGCATGCCGATACAAGACACCACTGCCAGCGGGTTGATACCGGCCGCTTCCGGCGACAGAATTCGACCATCCCATCCATATGGAGACCTGCCATGCGCATGCAGGACAAGATCGAACAGGCACTGACAGAGACGCTCTCCCCCCTGCACCTCGAGGTGGTGGACGAGAGCCATATGCACAGCGTGCCCGAGGACGCCCAGTCCCACTTCAAGGTAACGGTCGTCAGCGAGTCATTCGCGGGCAAACCGCTGATCCAGCGCCACCGCGCGGTCAATCAGGCGCTCAAGGGGGATGTCATGGGGCAGATCCACGCCCTGGCACTGCATACCCTGACCCCGGAGGAGTGGTTCGCCAAGGGCGGCGCCGCCCCCGAGTCCCCCCCCTGTCTCGGAGGAAGCAAGGCATGATCCTGCGTTCTGTCCGCTGGGTGCTGGGCCAGATCATCCTCTTCGTGGACTGGGCAACCCGGCCCAGGCCGCCGCAGCGCACGCCGGAGGCTCAGGCGGCGGTCGATGCCGAGACCCAGCGGCTGGCGCTGTATCAATTCCGCCTCTGCCCGTTCTGCGTGAAGGTGCGGCGCGCCATGCGCCGGCTGGGACTGAACATTGAACTGCGTGACGCCCTCAACGATCCCCAACACAAGGCGGCGCTCGTCGAGCAGGGCGGACAGCACAAGGTACCCTGCCTGGCGATCACCGAAAACGGCGAGACGCGCTGGCTCTACGAATCGACCGAAATCGTCGCCTGGCTCGAAGCGCATTTTGACAACAATCCCGCGTTCTCTGCCGATTCGGCAAAAAACTAGCCAAGATTCGATAGAGCCTTCTGGGACATAGCCTCTGCGTTCAAGTTGTCATGGAAGGCAACTTGAACGCAAATTTGCCCGCGCGTCAGTGGGCTTCGCTACCGTCCACTCCATGGGCATGGCCATGGGCCAGTTCCTCAGGCGTGGCCTCACGCACCTCCACCACCTTCAGTTCGAAACGCAGGTCCCTGCCGGCCAGCTCGTGATTGCCGTCGACGGTCACGTACTCATCGTCCACGTCGGTGACCATTACGATCATCGGCGAACCATCGGGAAGCTGCGTCTGGAACCGCATCCCCGGCCCAATCTCTTCCACCCCGGGGAAGTTGGCGCGTGGCACCCGTTCCACCAGCTCGTCTTCGCGCGGACCAAAACCCTGCTCCGGTGTCAGGGCAACGCTCAGTTCGTCGCCTACCGCATGTCCGTCGAGCGCGGCCTCGAGCGCGGGCAGCAACTGCTCCGCGCCGTGCAGATACACCAGTGGCCCATTGCTCTCGGACGAATCGATCATCTCGCCCTGACCGTCGTAGAGCTGAAAATCCGCAGCCACCACGCAATTTTTTCCAATATTCACACCAATCATCCTCTCTGAAGGGAGTTGAGGGCCGCCGAACCTTCGGGGCCTGTGAGCAGGGCGTTGTCATTGACCGAAACGACCGCCGGCCGCACCGAGTGGAGCAGCCCGGATCGGCACTGACACCCTCCCTAAAGAAAAATCGCCTCCGGCCGTTGCATGCCCCAGCCGAATGTCGAAGACACAAGGGAATCTCGAACCATGAACATTTTCGCACCTGCAGAGGCCATTATCGGTCGTCTTTCGTATACCGGCAAAGTGATTCTACTGCTCGGCATCTTTCTGCTCCCGACGAGCTACCTCGTATGGACCGATTTCTCCGCCTCCCAGGCACAGATCAACCGCATGCACCTGGAGCAGAATGGCCTGCGCTACCTGGATGTCACACGCGATGTGTTCAAGCTGATTCCCCAGCACCGGGGCCTGTCTCAGGCCCTGTTGAACGGGGACAAGTCGGTCGAGGCGCGCCTGACCACGGTGGCAGGCAGGGTCGACAAGGCCCTGGAAGCACTGCGCAGCGCCGATGCCGGGCTCGGATCGCGGCTTTCCACCGAAGGCCGCGTCACCGAGCTGACGCGCGACTGGCGCCGACTCCAACAGGAGAATGCCGGCCTGCCGCCGCGCGAGTCCTTCCAGCGCCATACCCAGCTCGTCATGAAGGTCTATGACCTGCTCACCCATGTCGCAGACGAGTCCGGTATCACCACCGACCCCGAGATCGCGGTGGCGCTGCTGTCCCGCGCGCTGTTCGAGGATCTCTCCATGGTCGCCGAATACAGTGGCCGCGCCCGCGGACTGGCCACCGGCGTGGCCGCCGGCGCCACCGCCCCCTCCGCGACGATCCGGCTGAGCACCGCGATCGAGGCCCTGGAAGCCCGACACCAGGCCCTGACAAAGCGTCTCGCCCATGCGAAAACCAAGAACCCTGAACTGTTGGCCAGTCTGGACGCGCAGATCCGCAAGGCACAGCAGGCCACCACCGGCTTCCATGACTTCGTGCAGACAGAGATCCTGGGAGCGCACAGGATCTCGGTAAAGCCTGACCAGGTCTTCGATGCCGGCACCCGGGCCATCGCATCCGCCCTGGAGCTCTACGGGCAGGCCGATGAAATCCTCGACGAGGAGCTCGCGAACCGCCTGCAGGGGCTGATCTGGAAACAGGCGTCCACGCTGGGCGCAGCGGCCCTTGCGCTGCTCTTGATGCTGTATCTCGGTATCGGTTTCTATCGGACCATCACCGGCACGATCACCGCCATCGCCGATGGCGCCGCCCAAGTCGGCAGGGGCGATCTGGGCACCCGCATTGCCATCCCCACCCGTGACGAAATGACCGCAGTCCAGCACGCGATCAACCGTATGGCCGAGGCGGTCGGGACCCTGATCGGCGAGGTCAAGGAGGCCAGTACCGCAGTCGGAACGGAGGCCGATCACTTCGCCGGGGTGACGGGGCGGACCCGCGAGGCGATGAACGATCAACAGCTGCAGGTCAGTCAGGTAGCCACGGCAATCAACGAAATGGCAGCCACCGTGCAGGAAGTCGCCCGTGGCGCGACACAGACGGCCGCCGCCACGGGCGAGGCAAGGGAACTGGTTGCCAGAGGAAACGAGATCGTCGATGGCAACGTCACCGCCATGGACAGCCTGGCGAATGATATCCGCCACGCCGCCGAAGTGGTGGGCACGGTCGAATCGGACAGCCTCGAGATCGGCAGCGTGCTCGAAGTGATTCGTTCGATCGCCGAACAAACCAACCTGCTGGCACTCAATGCCGCCATCGAGGCGGCCCGCGCCGGCGAGCAAGGCCGGGGCTTCGCGGTCGTCGCCGACGAGGTTCGTACCCTTGCCTCGCGTACCCAGCAGTCGACCGAAGAGATCCACAACATGATCGAACGACTGCAGACCGGTACTCGCCAGGCCGCCGAGGTGATGCAGGCCAGCCAGAACAAGGCCGGCGTCGGCGTCCAGGAGGCCCACAAGGTCAACGACGCCCTGGTGGCCATTAGCGAGGCCATCGATCGGATCGCCGACATGAGCAACCAGATCGCCACCGCCGCCGAAGAACAAAGCGTCGCCACCGAAGAGATCAACCAGCGTATGGTGCAGATCAACGATGCCTCGGCGGCAACGCTGAAGACCGCCGAGGAGGCCTCGACCGCGAGCCACTCGCTCAAGACCTGTGCTGCGCGTCTCTCCGAGGCGTCCGCCCGCTTCAATTTGAGCTGAACCTGGCTTGGGCCCCGCTCACGCGGGGCAGCCTGATAGAATTTGCGGCCCCGTCGACAACGAGTGGCCGCATGATCCCTGCCCAGACCCTGGGTGCCCTCGCGGGCATCCACGAACGCCTGCTCCAGCTGGTCGAGACCCAGCCGGCGCGCGACGTCAACCGCCCCTTCCACCCCCAACTGCCATCCATGGGATGGTTGCTGGGGCGCGCGGTCTATCTCGAGACTCACCTGCTCCGCGGCCTGGTGTTCTGCGATGACGATCTGGCCGGGCGGGTCCGCCATCTCTTCGGCCACCAGGTGAGCCCGACCCCAGCGCTGCAGACGCAGCTGCCACCACAGGACCACCTGCTGAACTGGGCCAGCGAGATCTTCGACCACCATCTCACCCTGCTCGCCAATCCCCGTCTATTGCCCGAGCATGCCTTATTGAAGGTCGGCTGGCTGCCGGCGTGGCTGACGCAACATCACGGTCTGACCTACGAGACCCTGCTCGGAGTACTTACCGCCAAGGCACTGTGCCGCGAGCCTCTGGAGTACCAGGTCCAGCACCCCCTGACACCGCAACTGCCCCGCGCTGACGCGGTGCGCATAGAGCAGGGCCACTACCGCATCGGCGCCCGCGGGGGCGTGGTGTGGGACTGCGAACAACCTCCCCAGGTAGTGGAGCTGAACGCCTACCGCATCCAGCGACAGCCAGTGAGCAATCCCGAGTACCTCGCTTTCGTCACCGACGGCGGCTACGAGAAGGGAGATTGGTGGGACGCGGAGGGAGACCTCTGGCGCACGGAACGCGAACGTTCTGCGCCCTGGCACTGGCGACAAGACGCCCAGGGACATTGGTACGGCATCGGCATCAACGGACCGGCGGACCTGCAGGTGAACGACCCGGTGAGTGGTATCAATGCCCATGAGGCCCGCGCCTATGCCAGCTGGGCATCGGCCCACGGAGAGGGCTTGAGTGGGGCGGTCCCCCAGCACGAGTTCCAGTGGGAACTGGCCGCGCGTATGGGGGTGATCGAGGGTACCGGGCGGGCCTGGGAATGGTGCGCCAACGACTTCGTCCCCTATAACGGCTACCGGCCGCCGGATGATCCGGAACTGGTGACCCCGAAACTCGGCGAGCAGAACCAAATTACCCTGCGGGGGGCCTCCCTGCATACCCAACCCGCCCTGCGCCGCGCCAGCTTTCGCCGCGGTGCGCAGGCCGTCGACGAGACCGTGTTCGCCGGTCTGCGCCTGGTGCTCCCGCCGGGCAAGGCCGCATGGGAATAGCCCGCAATGGCGCCTCGAGGCATCCCTTTCCCTATGAGGAAGCTGCCGACTCGATCACGCGCCCTGACGCAAGTTTTGGGCGCTACGCACCGATAATGGCGGTGAGTGACACTAGACTTGAGTGGCAGGCACAGATGCCGGAGAGTACCCCATGATCGGTCCCGTCGAACAATCCGCCCTTACCGGTCTGTACCGCGCGCGCCAGGGCATGCGCACCGCCGCCAGCGAGATCGCCCGCGCGCCGGTAAAGAACGACCAACGCCCCGTAGACCTGAACCGCTCGCTGATAGCGCTCAAGCAGCACGAAACCGCTGCCCGCGCGAATATCAAGACCCTGCAAACGGCCTTCGATACCGTGGGCACCCTGTTGGATGAGATGGCTTGAGCAGGATTGGCGGGATCTCTAGCCCGGATATTTCACAAAGGCGGACGGCACGTTCTATTTTTGTTTCTTGAATCAGCCGTCTACAGCGTTTATGCGTTTCTACGTGCGGGCGCAGTTTGTCCTATTCGGGCTCAGGCCGCTTGCGCCGTTGCATTTCAGGCGATCCCCCTTGAACCATAGCTACGGCTATGCTTCTGCGGGCGATCACCCGAACTGCTTAGCCGCAATCGCCCTGATTCCCGAATCCTTCCATGAAATATCCGGGTTAGTCGAATCGCATGGATAGATCGACGGCGTGCAGGTCCTTGGTCAACTCGCCCACCGAGATATCGTCCACCCCGGTCTCGGCGATCGCCCGCACGGTCTCCAGGGTGACACCCCCGGACGCCTCGAGGCGGGCACGCCCGGCATTCAGCAAAACCGCCTCACGCAACCGATCGAGATCGAAATTATCGAGCAACACCCGTTCGGCGCCGGCGGCCAGGGCCTGCTGCAATTGATCCAGATCTTCCACCTCGATCTCGATTTCCACCGCGCGACCCAACCCAGCGCGTAACGCCTGCGCCTGGGTCAGCGCGCCGCTGATGCCGCCGGCCGCTGCGATGTGGTTCTCCTTGATCAGGATGGCATCGAACAAGCCAATGCGATGATTGCTCGCGCCCCCACAGGTGACGGCGTATTTCTGCGCCAGCCGCAGGCCGGGAAGGGTCTTGCGGGTATCCAGAATCCGCACCCCGGTGCCCGCCACCGCATCCACATAGGTACGCGCCCGGGTCGCAGTGCCCGAGAGGGTCTGCAGGAAGTTCAGTGCGGTGCGCTCTGCCGTCAGCAGGGCACGGGCCGGGCCCCGGATGCGGCACAACACCTGCTCGGCCACCACGGCCTCGCCGTCTTCCGCGGCCCAGGCCAGGTGGACACCGCCATCGACCTGGCCGAACACCGTGTCGAACCAGTCCCGACCGCACAGCACCGCCGGCTCGCGCACCACCACCTGCGCCGCTCCGTGTGCCGCTGGCGGGATCAGCCGGGCCGTGAGATCACCATCGCCCACATCCTCAGCCAGGGCCTGAGCGACCTGGCGGCCTATCTCCTGCAGGGAGGGTTTCATCCCGGAATATCGAGCAGTTCCACCTCGAAGATGAGGGTGGCATTGGGCGGAATCACACCGCCGGCGCCCCGCGAGCCATAAGCAAGGTGAGGCGGGATCGTCAGTTTCCGCTTGCCGCCGACCTTCATTCCAGCCACCCCCTCGTCCCAGCCGCGTATGACCATCCCCTTGCCCAGCGCGAACTGGAAGGGCTGATTGCGATCCACGCTGGAATCGAACTTGGTGCCGTCCTCCAGCCAACCGGTATAGTGGACCGATACCTGTTGCCCCGGCCCGGCCACCGGACCCTCTCCCTCGGCCAGGTCCTCGTAGTGCAGTCCGCTGTCGCTGATCTTCTCTGCCATGTTCTGTCTCCATGCAAAAACGCCGACCGGGAATCCGGTCGGCGCATCGATTATAGGGGATGCTGGGTGCGCGTCGCGATCAGTGAGGCCGGGCGTCAGGGTCGGTACGCTTGAGCACGTCCAGCATGGCATTCAGGGCCCTGTCCATCAGCGGGGCGCCCAGATCCTCCAATGGGCGACCGTTGCCCGAGCGCAGCAGCGCGGCCAGCCCGGGCACGGTCATCTCGGCCACCTTCATTCCACGACGGTCCACGAACACACAATTGCTGGTCAGTTGACTGCGCCACGACAGCTTGGCCCGCACCTCGCGGTCCTCGGCATCGGTCCATTCCAACCAGGTGCCCGGTTCCATCTGTTCAGCCTGGCGCTGAAAGTCATCTGTGGCCTCGGTTTCCTGGGAAAGCGTACTGGTCTCGAGCACGATCTCCTCGATGATCTCCTCGGAAGAGGGCTCCTCGACCTCCACGTCCGCAACCGGCACCTCCTCGGCCCAGCTGCCACGCAACGCCGCGATATGACAGACCTGCAGGTCCTTGAACAGCGCCGCTGCCCGGTGCTGGTCGAAGGAGATGTTGTTCAGACCCTCACGCAATGCGGTCAGCAGATTGGGGATCGCCTCGAGCAGACGCTTGCGCTCGGCCGGATCCTGCTTGGGCTGCACGCTCCAGACCAATTCCCTGGCATGCGACCGGGCGTTTTCCCAGGCCTCGCTCTGCTCACCCTCGCGCAACAGGGTCAGCAGCATCACGTCCCGCCAGCCGGTGTCCAGCAACTCTTTCACCGGTTCGGGCAGGCGACACTCCGGCGCCTTGCAGGCGGTGTAGAGCGCATGCAGTTCCTCGGTGACCCGGCTTCGCGCCAGATGCAGGTGTTCCTGCCCTTCTCTCGCCTGGGCCAGACGTTTCTCCGCAACAGTAGCGTTGCGCTGCTCCCGTTCCAGCCAGTTATCGAACTGCTCGTTGACCTGCTCGAACACCAGGATGTCATCGTTGAAATCGCTCAGTACGCGGGTAACCGCCGATTCGATCTGGCCATAGGCGCTGTTGGCGGAGCGGTCTCCGTCGTCGGTCCAGGCCAGGGCCGCCCGTGCCAAGTTGTTCAACAGGCGTCGCGCCGGGTGACTGGAATCGCTGAAGAACCGCCGATCCATCAGGCCGACCTTCAGCATGGGGATCTGCAGCCGGCCGAGCAGCGCCTTCATGGGCTCGGGCAGATTCTCGTCGCCCAGAATGAATTCGAACAGCAGTTCGATGACATCGAGCATGCTGCGATCGCCCTGCGCCAGGCGCTTGGCCGGGCGATCTGGCGGCCCGACCTCCAGTTCCTGCCCCAGGCTCAGCATCAGCTCGGCCTGCAGTTCGCGCAGGCTGGCCATGTCCACCGGTGTGACATTCATGGAATAGCGCTGTATCTCCCCGAGCGCGCCGAACAGGTCGTCGGTGCTCACCTCGGGCAGGTTCGGCGCAGCATCCGCATGCGCATACCATGCCGCACTGTCCTGGCGCGGATCTTCGCGACGACGGGCGGCCACCAGTTCACCCAAGGCCTCGAGCATGCTGGCGTCGAAGAGCGGAGCGGCATCGCTGCCGGGCCCCTGATCGTCCAGGTCACGGGCCCGCTGTACCGAGGGCGCGATCGGGTTGCGGCGCACCTTGCGGGCGATCTTGGGCAGTACCTCATGGGCAACCAGGATGTCGTTGAGTTCGTCGTAGAGACCGCCGACATAGGCCATCACATGGCGATCGAAGGACTTGTATACGATCAGGCGCACCGCCGTCTCGCCCTGCCACTGGGAGAGCGCCTGCGAGAAGGCCTTGACCAGCATCTCCGGGCCAACCGGATTGGCGGCGGGATCGATATCCTGCACGCCGTGCACCACGGCGAAGCGCTTGTTCAGAGCGAACAACGTTCTGTGATAGCGGTTGTTGGCCTTGGAGACCAGGGTGTTGACTGCCAGATCCTCTTCCAGGTCCGCCTCGTCGACCAGTGACATGTCATGCTCGCTCAGGTCGACTGCCTCTTCCCCCGCCGTCACCGGCAACGGCGCAGATTCCTGCCAGAATCGGTCGAAAGCGCCCAGACGCCCCTCCACGAGGGCTCTCTGGATGGGTTGGCGAAGCTTACGCAACTCGCGCATCGCCTCGAAATAGCGGGTCTGCAACAGATCATTGACGGACTTGTCGGCCAGTTCGTAGAACTCGTCGTCGAGACGGTCGAACAGATCCTGGAACAACTGCGGGAGGACCCCTTCGAGGTGCTTGCGCAGCGAGAAAACCGCGCGTCGGTGGCGCTCGCTGGTCAGCCGCTTCTTCGCCGGCCCGGCATTCTGCTCGAAGGAGATCACATTGTGGTTTGCCATGCTCTTGGTCCTGCCTGCTTGCCGGAGAACCACCGTTCCCCGTCTCTGAAGATTAGCCTAGGTGATTGCGGCATCCAGTCCCTGTGAGGCAATTCACTCTCCTGTACGTCGACACGGTGACGATTCGCCAACCGCGAAAGTTGTCACAGCCTGCTATGACCCGGGTTCCCGATATCTGCCTGCGGTTCCCGGCGGCCTGGAGCGTAGCCGGCTGCTATATCCGTTAAACTCCCATTGTCGGACCCAAAGCCACACCCCATGTTCCCCAGACTGACACAATTCGATCTGCACCACCGCATCGAGGGCAATGTCTCGCCCACTCTGGTCTTCTTCACCTCGTCGGCCTGCGGGTCTTGTCGGCAGCTCCGCAGGGCGCTTGAGGAACTGCGTCACAATCACCCCGATTGGCTGATCTACGAAGTCGATGCCGAGGAGGAAGGTGGGCTGGTGCGCGAATTCGAGATCTTTCATCTGCCCGCCATGTTCCTCTTCTACGATGGACGCTTCCACCGAGAGATCTCCTGTGCCGCGACCCCCTCGGCCATCGAGGCCACCATTCTGCGGAGCCTGCGACAGCCCCCGCAAGAGGCACCATGACACAGGGAGGTGACATCTGGCTGCCGGACGTACAGCACACTCCCTCCCCCAACTGCGATGAGCGTCCGGGGCAGATGCCGGTGGATCTGCTGGTGATCCACAATATCAGCCTGCCGCCGGGGCAGTTCGGCGGAGAGGCCATCGAGGCGTTCTTTCAAAACCGCCTCGACCCCTCGACACATCCTTATTTTGCCGAGATTGCACCACTGCAAGTGTCGGCGCACCTGTTGATCCGGCGGGATGGCCGTGCCCAGCAGTTCGTTCCGCTGAACCGGCGTGCCTGGCATGCGGGACAGTCCTGTTTCCAGGGCCGGGAAGGGTGCAACGACTTCTCCATCGGTATCGAGCTGGAGGGTACCGACGACACGCCCTTTAGCGACCGCCAGTATGAGCGTCTGCTCCAGTTGACCCGCGCGATCCAGAGCCACTATCCGGCGATCACGCCGGGACGCATCACCGGGCACAGCGACATCGCGCCGGGCCGCAAGACCGACCCGGGGCCCTGCTTCGAGTGGCGGCGGTATCTGGAGCAACTGTGAATAAGAAAGACCGGGCACCCCGAGCCCGCCGCTCACTGCGGGCTGCGGGGACGCTGATCCTGCTAATCGCCTGGGGATTGGCGACGGCCTCCCCGGCAAGCCAGGGATCGCAGCGCGTGGTTACCCTCGCGCCCCACGCCACCGAACTCGTCATCGCTGCCGGGGGCGCTGACCGGCTGGTGGCCGCCGTGCCGGCCGACGATTCCCTGCCCGCGGGCGTGCTGGCATTGCAGACCTTCGGCGGACTGGACAGGGAACGCCTGCTGGCGTTGCAGCCGGACCTGGTGGTCGCCTGGACCTCGGGAACCCGTCCCGCCGA
>JANTHJ010000052.1 GCA_024762475.1 Chromatiales bacterium
GGAAGCTCTGATCAATTCGTAACACGGCATCTTGCGGCGCTAAATCGCCCATTTCCGCGTTGCGAATCTTCGCAATAGCTAGCTATTACGTGCGATCGGCGCCTTGAACTGGACGATTTTTCGCCGCAATCTGTTCGCGCCAGAATTAATCAGAGCTTCCTAAAGGGCAGATCCGGTAGATTGGCACGTGGATTTCAAAGGATTGTCGCCGTGAGAACCGTCTACAAACAATTGCTCTACCTGTTGTTGTCTGCAGTCACCCTCATCGCGGGATACGCCTATCTGCGCTACGCCTACCGGGTGAGCGATCAAACCCCCTTTACCCAGGAGATCGTGCTGACCATCCTGGGGGTGGTTGCAACCATCTTCATCACGGCATTGCTGCTCAACAAGCAATCGGCGGTCGAGATAGAGAAAGAACAGAGCATCAAGTTTTTCGAGCTGAAGTCCCGCACCTATGAGCGCCTGCTCGACCTGATGGAGAAGATGTCGCTGATGGATCGTTTCAACGACAGCGAGTTGGTCCATCTGCAGTTCATCACTCATCGCCTGGCGATTGTAGCCTCGGCCGAGGTACTGGAGGAGTATCAGAATTTCTTGCAGGTGATATCGCGCCTCTCGCGCGACAATAGTTTCAGCGGCGACAGCGAGGAGCTGAATCGGGCGCTGGGACAACTGACCATGCGTATCCGCCAGGACCTGTTGGGTGGCCCGCCCACCGAGCACTACAGCACCCAACTGGTGCGCAATCTGATTGCACGCAATTCGGACGCGGCCCTGTATGCGCACGGGTCCAAACGTGCCTAAGGAAGGCCTGAAAAATTCGATTTTTCACCTCCCGCGCTTGCGGGGGAGGCCAGGAGGGGGAGTCCAAACAATGGCTTGCCCCCTTCCTAACCCCCCCGCAAGCGGGGGGAGGGATTAATCAGATATTCCCTAACCGCCAGAGATCCTGGCTACACCGCTACTCATTGAACGATGGTGACCGCCAGGACAGCGGGTTGTCGGAATGAATTCCGACCTACCCCGGATTGTCCGTCGTGCTTCAGCCCGACAAGGTTACTCGGCTATACCTGGTAGTAGTCGCGATACCAATCGACGAACCGCGCGACGCCTTCCTCCACCGTGGTGCTGGGCTTGTAGCCCAGGTCCTCTACCAGTTCGGTGACATCCGCATAGGTGTCGGGCACATCGCCGGGCTGCAGCGGGAGCAGCTCTTTCTCCGCGGTCTTGCCCAGGCACTGCTCCAGGGTCTCGATGTAGTGCATCAGCTCCACCGGCTGGTTGTTGCCGATGTTATACAGCCGCCAGGGAGCCCGACTCGACGCATTGTCCGGGCTATCGCCGTCCCAATCGGGATTGGGCTGGGCGGGATGATCCAGCACCCGGATCACCCCCTCGACGATGTCGTCGATATAGGTGAAGTCGCGCCGGTGCTTGCCATAGTTGAATACCGGGATGGGCTCACCGGCGAGAATCTTGCGGGTGAACAGGAACAGCGCCATGTCCGGCCGTCCCCAGGGACCGTACACGGTAAAGAAGCGCAGGCCGGTGGTCGGAATGCCATAGAGGTGGCTGTAGGTGTGAGCCATCAGCTCGTTGGCCTTCTTGCTTGCGGCATACAGGCTCACCGGATGGTTGACGTTGTCATGCACCGAGAAGGGCATCTTGGTGTTCGAGCCATACACCGAGCTGGACGACGCATAGACCAGATGCTCGATCCCGTGGTGACGGCAGCCCTCGAGGATGTTGCCGAAGCCCACCAGGTTGCTGTCGATGTAGGCGTAGGGATTCTCTATCGAATACCGGACTCCCGCCTGCGCCGCCAGGTTGATCACCCGTTGCGGCTGGTATTTGCGGAACGTCTCGGCCATGGCCTTGCGATCCTCGATGCGCGCGCGAACATCGGTGAAGCCGTCGTAGGCATGGGTGCGTGCCAGGCGCGCCTCCTTGAGGGCCACATCGTAGTAGTCGTCCAGGGCATCGACGCCGATGACCTGGTCGCCCCGCTTGAGCAGGCGCAGGGCCAGCTGGTTGCCGATGAAGCCGGCGCTGCCGGTGATCAGAACCCGCATCTTGCTTCTCCTGTTGAGTTTCAGGCGCGGGATGCTATCAGACCGAGCCTCTTCCGGCACGGCGGCGGATGGGTCATGCGCCGACCTGTCTCAGACGCGCAGACGCCGTTTTGCCAACAGAACGCCGGTAACGAGCAGCAGGCCGACCGGCAGGAGAGCCGAGGTGGCCGGTTCCGGTACGGCTGCTGCCATGGCCAGCCCCAGTAGGCGGTGGTAGGTGGTGGTCGGGTGGACACCGTCCCAGAAGAGGTATTGGCCAGTGTCGTTAGCCACGCAGGTGGCGACCGTGATGCAAGGGATGGTGCTGTTGATGGAGGAGTTGCTCAACCATTCGTCGAACAACGCTGCGACATCGAACCGGACCAACTGTTCTACATCCGAAGCAAGCCCCCCCAGGAGGGTATCGAGCGTGTTGTTGAAGGTATCGCTATAGCGTGTCAACGCACCGGCGTATGCGGTTCCCACGGGGGTCAGTAATGCATCCGGCGTGCGACCAAGGTCCGGCAGGTTGGGAACCAGGAAGTTCTGCCCGCCGGCGGCCTCGAGCGCCGCGATATAGGTGGCAATATTGGCGGCAGCCCGGACTGCGGTGGCGGTTGCTGTCGTGTTCATCGCCGTGGCATCGTTCGGGTCGATCGCGGGATCCTCGAGGGCGATGTAGGCATCGTTGGCGCCACCCCAGAGCAGGTACAGGGCGCCAGGGTCGGCCGCGCCGGCGGCCAGGTAGAATCCGACCTGGTCCTGGATGCCGGGGTCGAGAGGAAAGTCCGGCGCACGACTGAATACGACATAGTTGCTGTAGCTGCCGCGGCCGCTCACCGGATGGGGTGCGGCCAGGGGCACGGGGCCGGTGGCCGCGCCGCCCACCGCGAAATTGGTGCCGCTCGGGTTGATGCTGCCGTCGGCGAGCGCGACGGGGTCAGCCGTCATGCCCAGTTCCGCTGCCAGGTATTCTGCGGCCACCGGGCCGTTCGAGAAATGGCCGTTGAAATAGGGGGGAGGAAGGGGATCGGTGGCGCCGCCGGTCGCTGCCAACACGAGGTTCCGCATGTTGCCGGTGTCCGAGAGGCTGTCGCCAAAGACATAGAGGTTGCTAAATGGCGCTGCCGCTGCGACAGACATGAACAAGCCGAGAGCCGTGCCCAATAGTGCTTTGCCAACATGCATCGTGGTTCTCCTCGGTAGGTGTGGGGCCTCGCTCCAACATAACCCGACCGAGAGCCACTGTCAGGGGCGCCAAAAGTCTTGTCGCTCAGAACAGACTGGCGGCAACCAGGGCGCTGCCAAAGGCCGCCTCGGTATGCGCCGCGGTTTCGACGGGCACGCCCAGCAGGCGTTCGCGTATCGCTCGCCAGGTCGCGTTGCGGGCGCCGCCACCGGTGGTGACGATCCGCGTGGGCCAGGGGGCGCCCAGTTCGTGCAGCCTTTGGTAACCCGCCAGCTCGATGCGGGCGATGCCCTCGAGCAAGCCCTGTAGGAACTCCGCTTCGTCCGGCGGGCGGGGGAACAGTCGGGGTGGCAGGTCCTCGTCATTGGTCGGAAATCGCTCGCCTGGGGAGGGGAGAGGGTAGTAGTCGAGACCGCTGTCGAGCCCAGGGTCGATCCGCTGGCTCAGCTCGGCCAGTTGTTGATCGTCGAAGAACTGCCGAAGGACGGCGCCGCCGCTGTTGGAGGCGCCGCCGGCCAGCCAGCGGTCGCCGAGGCGATGGCTGTAGACGCCATATGCCGCGGCAAAGACCGGTTGGTCGGAGAGGATCTTTAGCACCAGGGTAGAACCCAAGGCGGTGGCTGCCTCGCCAATCTCACGAATGCCCGTGGCCAGGGTGGCGGCGTTGCTGTCGGTGGTGCCTGCCTTGATGTGCACGCGGTGCGCGCAGCCCCAACGGTCGCGCAGGGCTGGAGTCAACTCGCCGTTTTGCGCGCCGACCGGGACGACACGCGGGAACAACCGCAATGGCACGCCCGTCTTCTGCAGCCACCCGGGCCAGCTTCGCTGCACCGGGTCGTAGCCGAGTTTCAGGGCGTTGTTCTCATCGCTCACGCCGAGCGGGGCGCCGAGGCGAAAAGCGATCCAGTCGGCCTGGTGCAGTGCGTGGCGCGCGCCAGAGCCGTCCTGCGCGAGCAGATACATCAGTTTCGCCAGTGCCGAGGTCGGGCTGTGCACCGCCGCCTCGGGTGGGGCGATCTGCTCAAGCATCGCCGCCTCTGTGGTTGCGCGCCGGTCGTTGTACATCATGGCGGGGCCGAGCGGTTCACCGTCCTGGCCGCAAAGCACGAGCGTGCCCGAGGTGCCATCGACACTCAGTGCCGCGAGGTCACGCAGGTGTCCTGCGGGTAGCTGGTCGATGGTCTCCAGGGTGGCGCGCCACCAGTCGGCGGGTGCCTGTGCCGCCTTGCCCAATTGGTCGGAGAGTGAAGGTGAGAGCGGCGTCCTCGCCTGCGCCAGCTCGTGACCCTGTTCGTCGACCAGGCAGGCGCGTATCCCCGAGGTGCCCAGGTCGATGCCGAGAAAGACCGGGGCCCTGTTCATCTCAGGGGAGGCGAACCGGCTCCGGTGCCTGCCAGTCGGGATCCCGGTATTCGGCGACGACCTTGGTGTAGATCCCGCCCCGCACGTTGAAGTCGGCGGTCAGGCGCATGAAGCGGGGTCGGGTGGCAGCGACCAGGTCGTCGAGGATCCGGTTGGTCACCGCCTCGTGGAAGGCGCCCTCGTCGCGGAAGGACCAGACGTACATCTTCAACGACTTGAGTTCGACACAGCGCTGGTCCGGCACGTATTCGATATGCAGCTCGGCGAAGTCCGGCTGACCGGTCTTGGGGCACAAACAGGTGAATTCGGGCACCCGGATGCGGATGGTGTAGTCGCGTTCCGGCTGCGGATTGTCGAAGGTCTCCAGGGACTTGCTGGGCGAAGAGGACATGATTTTTCCTGCTTGGCTTTCGGACGGCGCGTCATTATAGGCCATGTGTGGCGGCTGACCGGTCGGGCGGATACTTTGGCGACTCGATCTGTCGAAACGGCTTTAATACTGAGGATAAAAAATCTATAAATCAATAAGCTATGGACTATATTTCAGGTCTTTTGGCACACTGGTTCCTGGCTTGTGCCCGCCTGTCGGCTTCCTGTATCTTTGCGCCCCATGCGTTTGGAAAAGATCAAGCTGGCGGGCTTCAAGTCCTTCGTCGACCCCACCACCGTCCACTTTCCCAGCAACCTGGTAGGTGTCGTCGGTCCCAATGGATGTGGCAAATCCAACGTGATCGATGCTGTTCGCTGGGTGATGGGGGAAAGTTCGGCGAAGATGCTGCGCGGCGAGTCGATGGCGGATGTCATCTTCAACGGCTCGAGCAGCCGCAAGCCGGTGGGTACGGCGAGTATCGAGCTGATCTTCGACAACGGTGACGGCAGTGCCGGGGGACAGTACGCCCAATATTCCCAGATCTCGGTCAAGCGCCAGGTGTCGCGCGATGGCCAGTCCCTCTATTTCCTCAACGGTGTCCGTTGCCGCCGCCGGGATATCACCGATCTGTTCCTCGGCACCGGCCTGGGGCCGCGCAGCTATTCGATCATCGAACAGGGCATGATTTCGCGCATCATCGAGGCGCGTCCGGAGGAGTTGCGGGTCTATCTCGAAGAGGCAGCGGGGATCTCCAAGTACAAGGAGCGGCGGCGCGAGACCGAGAACCGCATCCGCCACACCCGCGAAAACCTGGAACGACTGGACGATGTGCGTGAAGAGGTGCAGAAGCAGCTGCGTCATCTGGAACGCCAGGCGGCCACGGCCGAGAAGTACAAGACCTATAAGGATGAGGAACGACGGGTGCGGGCGGAGCTGTTGGCACTGCGCCTGGCCAAGATGCAGGCGGACGTGGAGCAGCGCGACCGCCAGATCGCCGAACAGGAAAATGCCCTCGAGGCGGCCATTGCCCGCCAGCGCGAGGTCGAGGCGCAGATCGAGGCGCAGCGTTCGGCGCATACCGAGGCCAATGATCAGTTCAATGTCATCCAGGGCCGCTTCTACCAGATCGGCTCGGAGATCGCCCGCCTCGAAGAGGCGATTCAGTACGCGCGTGAGGCGCGCCGTCAGCAAGAGGTCGACCTGGAACAGGCCGAACGGGCGCTGACGGAGGCGCGCGAGCTGAGTCAGCAGGACCAGAGCCGGCTGCAGCAGCTGACCGAGGAGCTGGAGCGTGACCGGCCGCGTCTGGATGAGGCGCGCGCCAACGAGGAGGCCACACGGCAGAAGCTCGCCGAGGCCGAAGCGGTGATGACGGCCTGGCAGACCGAATGGGACCTTTTCAACGAGCAGGTCAACGAACCGGCCCAGCAGGCCCAGGTGGAGCGTACCCGGATCAATCATCTCGAGCAGCAGGAGCAGCAGCTGCGCCGGCGGATCGAGCGCAATCAGGAGGAGCAGCGTCGGCTGTCCGACATCGAGCTCGAGGCCGAGATCGCCGAGTTGCTGCGACGTGAGCAGGAGGCCGGGGCGGCACTGGCCTTGACTCGTGAACAGACGGCCCAGAGTCGTGGGCAGATCGACCAGGCACGTGCGGACATCCAGCAGCGCCAGGATGGATTGAACGAGCTGCGCTCCGAGCTGCAGTCCCTGAAGGGACGGCTGTCCTCCCTTCAGGCGTTGCAGCAGGCGGCCAAGGGCGAGGACGACGAGCAACTCAACCAATGGCTGGCCGAGCACGGCCTGAACAGCGCGCGCCGGCTGCTCGAAGGCATCGAGGTGGACAGCCGCTGGCAGCAGGCCGTGGAGGTCGCCCTTGGCCATCATCTGCAGGCGGTGCTGGTGGAGCATCTGGACCGGTTCAGCGGCGATGCCGAGGCACTGCAGGCAGCGGGGGTGCGGCTGTTCGAAGAGAGTGGGGCCGGTGCGAAGTCCCGGCCAGGAACGCTGGCGAGTCAGGTGCAGGGGCCATCCGGCCTGACCGCCTTGCTCAACCAGATTCGCCTGGCGGACGACCTCGCGCAGGCACTCGCCCAGCGCGGCGAGTTGGCAGAGGGCGAGTCATGGATCACGCCCGAGGGCATCCTGGTGGGCAGCGGCTGGCTGGCGGTGGCGCGGCGCAACGATGTCGAGAGCGGCGTGCTGGCCCGCGAGCGCGAGCTGCGTGAGCTGAGTGCCCGGGAGCAGGAACTGCTGCCCCGGATCGAGGCGATGGAGGCATCCCTGGCCCAGGCCCGGGAGCAGCTGCGCGAGGCCGAGCAGGCGCGTGAACAGGCCCAGGCGCGTCAGGACGCGGGCGCGCGTGCGCTGGCCGAGCTCAAGGCCCTGCTCAGCGGCAAACAGGCGCGGGCCGAGCAGATCCGCCAGCGGCTGTCGGGGCTGGAGGCAGAGGCGCAGGAGCTGCAGGAGCAGTTGCGGCAGGGTGCGGAGGACATGACCCAGGCGCGCGAGCGCCTGCATGCCGCGCTGGCGCGGGTCGACGAGTTGGATCGACGCCGCGAGGCCCTGCTGGCCGAACGCGACCGCCATCGTCAGTCCCTCGACGAGGCCCGCCAGGCGGCGGCGACTGCGCATGCCCGGGTGCATGAGCTCGCCCTGCGGGTCGAATCGATTCGCAGCACCGAAGACTCACTCAAGTCGGGTATCGACCGGGTGCATTCCCAGGTCGGGCAGCTCGAACAGCGGGTGCTCGAGCTTCGCCAGGCGTTGGAAGAGAGCAAAGCGCCCATGGGCGAGCAACAGATCACCCTGGAGACGCGCCTGCAGGACCGGGTCGCGGTCGAGGCGCAGCTGGCCGAGGCGCGCAAGTCGCTGGAGAACATCGACCAGGCCCTGCGCGAACTGGAGCAGTCGCGGCATGGCGTGGAGCAGAAGGTGCAGGATGAGCGCAGCCGCCTGGACCAGGCGCGAATGGCGCGGCAGGAGATCGTGGTGCGTGCCGGCACCCTGCGCGAGCAGCTGGGAGAGACCGGCTTCGAGCTGGAGACCCTGTTGGCGGAGATGCCCGAGGAGGCCGATATCGATCGCTGGCAGGCGCGGGCCGAGCAGTTGGCCAATCGTATCCAACGCCTCGGGCCCATCAACCTCGCGGCCATCGATGAGTTCCGCGAACAGAGCGAGCGCATGGAGTATCTGAATCGCCAGCACGAGGACGTGACCAAGTCGCTGGAGACGCTGGAGGAGGCCATTCGCAAGATCGATCGCGAGACCCGGACCCGCTTCAAGGAGACCTTCGACAAGGTGGATGCGGGGTTCAAGGAGCTGTTCCCGAAGCTCTTCGGGGGTGGTCACGCCTATCTCGAGCTGACCGGCGAGGACCTGCTCGATACCGGGGTGAGCGTGATGGCCCGGCCGCCGGGCAAGCGCAATTCGTCCATCCATCTGCTCTCCGGTGGCGAGAAGGCGCTCACCGCGGTGGCGCTGGTGTTCTCCATTTTCCGCCTGAACCCGGCGCCCTTCTGTATGCTCGACGAGGTGGACGCGCCGCTGGACGATGCCAACGTCGGGCGCTATTCGCAGTTGGTCAAGGAGATGTCCGATCAGGTGCAGTTCATCTTCATCACCCACAACAAGGTCACCATGGAGATAGCGAATCAGCTGATGGGCGTTACCATGCATGAGCCGGGCGTCTCGCGTCTGGTCTCGGTGGACGTGGAAGAGGCCGCCTCATTGGCGGCCGTGTGAAGCAGGGACATTGAAGGGATGGATGCAAACACCCTACGTCTGATCCTGGCGGCGGCCGGCGTGGCGCTGGTGGTTGGAATCTATCTATGGGATCGCTACAAGCGACGGCAATGGCGCCCCGGACAGGCGCGTCGTGTGCAGCCGCAGGCAGAGCCCTCGATAGAGAATATCGAATCGGTGGGACACGCCGATTCGATCCAGGAACTACCCGCGATGCCACCCGGCAGGGAGCTGCCGCCGGTCGAGGAGGACGACGACCTGCCACCGGGGGAGTTCGTCGGTGAGCCGGTGGTCCGGCAACGCTGGGTCGCAGAAGATCCCGCGGAAGAGACCCAGCTCAGCATGGATCTCGACTTCAATGCGGACAGCGAAAACGACTACCTGCACATCGACCCGGCGTTGATGGACGAGGTGCCGCGCCTGATCGTTCAGATCGTGGTGATGAGCAAGGACCAGCCCTTCACCCTGGCGCAGATCCGGCAGGCGACTCAATCGACCGACATGCGCTTCGGTGCCATGGACATCTATCATCGCGAGAACAGCCAGGGGCAGGTACTTTTCAGTCTCGCCAGTGTGGTCGAACCGGGCACCTTCCCCAAGGGCAAGGCGGACGACTTCAGTGCCCCGGGGCTGGTGTTGTTCACCCAGCTGCCAGGCGTGCAGGACGGGATGGCGACCTACAGTGACATGCTGTTCACGGCCGAGCGCCTGGCTGCCCTGCTGGATGCGGACCTGCTGGACGAAACGCGCAGCGCCCTGACCCGTCAGGCCATCGAGCACACCCGAGACGCCATCCTGGAGCACCGTCGCAAGATCCAGCTGCTGCGGAGCAAGCATTGAGCGCCGACGATGGGGTCCGCAAGCGTATAGAGGCGCTGCGGCGCGAAATCGACTACCACAATTATCGCTACTACGTGCTCGATGACCCGGAGATTCCGGATGCCGAGTACGACCGCATGATGCGCGAGCTGCAACAGCTCGAGGCGCAGTATCCCGAGCTGGTCACCCCGGATTCACCGACCCAGCGGGTGGGCGCGAAGCCCGCCGAGGGCTTTGCCGAGGTGCGGCACCGCGTGCCGATGCTGTCGCTGGACAATGCCTTCAGCGATGAGGAGGTGGACGAGTTCGACCGTCGTGTGCGTGAACGCCTGGGTATGCGCGAGGTGACCTATTCGGCCGAGCCCAAGCTCGACGGTCTGGCCATCAGCCTGCGTTATGAGGACGGCCTGCTGGTGCTGGGGGCGACCCGTGGCGACGGACGCACCGGCGAGGATGTGACCCAGAACGTGCGCACTATTCGGGCTATTCCGTTGCGCCTGCGCGGTGACGACTGGCCCGAGGTGTTGGAGGTGCGCGGCGAGATCGTGATGCCGAAGAAGGGCTTCGAGGAGCTCAACCGCCGCCAACAGGCCCGGGGCGAAAAGCCGTTCGCCAATCCCCGCAATGCGGCAGCCGGCAGCCTGCGTCAGCTCGACCCGCGGGTCACCGCCGAGCGCCCGTTGACACTGTTCAGCTACGGGGTAGGGGAGGTCGTCGGCCATCCCATGAGCGACACCCATAGCGGCAACATGAAGCTGCTCAAGCATTGGGGGTTGCCCATTCCCCGCGACATGGCGCTGTGCCACGGCGTCACCGAGTGTCATGCGTTCTACCACCGCATGGCAGAGAAGCGGCCCCAACTCGACTACGATATCGACGGTGTGGTGTTCAAGGTCGATCGTATCGACCTGCAGGAGAAGCTCGGTTATGTGGCGCGTGCCCCGCGCTGGGCCATTGCGCGCAAGTTCCCTGCCGAAGAGGCGCTTACCGTGGTACTGGATGTGGACTGGCAGGTGGGCCGGACCGGCGCGCTCACCCCGGTGGCACGATTGAAGCCGGTGTTCGTCGGGGGCGCGACAGTGAGTAATGCCACCCTGCACAACATGGACGAGATCGAGCGCAAGGACATCTGGATCGGCGATACCGTGATCGTGCGCCGCGCCGGCGATGTCATCCCGGAAGTGGTGCGCAGCCTGTCCGAGCGTCGGCCCAGGAACGCCCGCAAGGTGGTCTTGCCCGAGCACTGCCCCGTGTGCGGCTCGGCGGTGGTCAGGCCAGAGGGCGAGGCCATTGCCCGCTGCAGTGGCGGATTGTTCTGTCCGGCGCAGCGCAAGGAATCGATCAAGCATTTCGCTTCGCGCCGGGCGATGGACATCGAGGGCCTGGGCGACAAGCTGGTGGAACAGCTGGTGGATCGCGGCCTGGTGGAGACGCCCGCCGATCTCTACGACCTCACCCAGGAGCAGCTCGAATCGCTCGAGCGCATGGGCAAGAAGTCGGCGGCCAATCTGATCGCCGCCCTCGAGCGTTCCAAGGAGACCACCCTCGGGCGCTTCCTGTTCGCGCTGGGCATCATGGGTATCGGCGAGACCATGGCCAACGTGCTGGCCCATACGCTGGGCTCGCTGGAGGCCATTCGCGCCCTGACGCTGATCGATCTGATCGAGATTCGGCCGAGCCAGGCGAAGGCGCTGTATGAGGCGTTGAAGGATCGGAAGGATCGCAAGACCCCGATGGAGAGGGTGACGCCACCTTCCGATCTCAAGTGGTGCCGGCACGTGCACATGCGGATGCTGGCGGAGCATTATCCCACCCTGGGTGACCTGCTCGATGCCGGCCCCAAGGGCATCGTCAACGAGCCGCGGATCCATATCGAGGGGGTAGGCGAGGTACTGGCCGAGAAGATCGTGACCTTCTTCCACCAGCGACACAACCAGGAGGTGATCGACAAGCTGCTGGCGGCCGGGGTGCACTGGCCGGACCCGAAGACGGAGCTGGTGGCAGAGCAACCCCTGGCGGGCAAGACCTTCGTGCTCACCGGCGCGCTCACCCAGCCGCGGGACTACTACAAGGAACGGCTGTTGACTCTGGGTGCCAAGGTGTCGGGTAGTGTCTCGAAAAAGACCGACTATGTCGTTGCCGGCGAGGATCCGGGTTCCAAGCTGATCAAGGCTCAGTCACTGGGGGTGCCGGTGATCGACGAGGAAGCCTTGCTGAAGATGCTCGAGGGCCGATAGCAGGATTTCGGCGGACTTTCGCCATGCCAGATTGGTGCATTCAGTGAATCGCCGCCTCTTTCTGCACCGCAATCGGGCAATATTGGAAGGGTGTTGACCTCGTAAGGCGCAGGCGCGACACTCGGACCTCCTGCTGGTTACGGTAGGTAAGAATGTTGAATCATCTTGAGTTCGGATAAGCTCGGAGGAAACCATGAAAATCAAGAACCTCATTGCCAGTGGCGCGCTGCTCGCTGTTGGCACCCTGCCGGTGGCGCATGCCGGTGCCACCCTGGACGCAGTCAAGTCCAAGGGCTTTGTACAGTGCGGAGTCAGTACCGGTTTGCCGGGTTTTTCAGCCACCAATGACAAGGGCGAGTGGACCGGCCTGGATGTGGACGTCTGCCGTGCCGTGGCCGCAGCCGTGTTCGGCGACGCGTCCAAGGTCAAGTACACCCCGCTGACGGCCAAGGAGCGGTTCACTGCACTCCAGTCGGGTGAGATCGACATGCTGTCACGCAATACCACGTGGACATTGACCCGCGATACCAACCTGGGCCTGAACTTTGCCGGGGTGAACTACTACGACGGCCAGGGCTTCATGGTGCATAAGAGCCTGGGCGTGAAGAGTGCCAAGGAACTGGACGGCGCCGCCATCTGTATCCAGGCCGGTACCACCACCGAGCTCAACCTGGCCGATTATTTCCGCTCCAATGGCATGAAATATGAGGCGATCACCTACGATACATCGGATGAGACCGTGAAGGGCTTTGAGGCCGGCCGCTGTGACGTGCTGACCTCCGACCAGTCTCAGCTGTATGCCCTGCGCATCAAGCTCAAGGACCCCAAGGGTGCCATGGTGTTGCCCGAGGTGATCTCCAAGGAGCCGCTGGGTCCGGTGGTTCGCAATGGTGACGAGGATTGGCTGAAGGTAGTCCGCTGGTCACTGTTCGCTATGGTCAACGCTGAGGAAATGGGCGTCACCTCCAAGAACGTCGATGAGGTCAAAAAGACCACCAAGGACCCGGGCAAGCAGCGGCTGCTGGGGCTCAGTGGTATCGGCGGCAAGGGTTTGAAGGTCGGCGACGACTGGGCTTACAGCATCATCAAGCAGGTCGGCAACTACGGTGAGGCCTTCGAGCGTAATGTGGGCATGGATTCACCGCTGAAGATCGCGCGTGGTCTGAACGCACTCTGGAGTAAGGGCGGTATCCAATACGCTCCACCCATCCGCTGATAGTCCGTTCTCTGCAGAACCCCGCCAGGGTGCTTCACCGCCCCTGGCGGGGGACTGTCCCAAGCTGTACCAATCCAAGTCATGAGCCATAAAAGCAACGACGAGGCACCCGCCGCCCCAAGTTTCTGGCGCGACCCGAGAAAGCGCCAGTGGATCTTCCAGATCCTGGTGCTGGCATTGGTCGGACTGCTGTTCGCCTATATCTTCCACAACACCCTCTACAACCTGGAGAAGCGCGGCATCAGCACCGGCTTCGATTTCCTCAACCACGAGGCCGGGTTCAATATTCTGATGAGTCTCATCCCTTACGATGAGACTTACACCTATGGCCGAACCTTCCTGGTCGGTTTGCTGAACACCCTGCTGGTGTCGGCCATCGGTATCGTGTTCGCCACCCTCATCGGTTTCTTGGTGGGTGTGGCCAGACTTTCTTCGAACTGGATCATCAGTCGCCTCGCCAATCTCTACATCGAGGTATTCCGCAACCTGCCATTGTTGCTGCAGATCCTGTTCTGGTATTTCGCGATCCTGCCGCTGTTGCCCCATCCGCGACAGAGCATCCAGATCGGTGAGCTTTTTCTCAACAAACGCGGGCTGTATCTGCCCAAGCCAATTTTCGAACCCGGTTTCGGCTGGGTGCTGGCGGCGCTAGGGCTGGCGATCGTTGCCAGTATTCTTATCGCGCGCTGGGCGCATCGGCGCCAGGAGGCCACAGGCCAACCCTTTCCGGTGTTCTGGACTTCGCTCGGATTGATCGTCTTGCTGCCGTGGTTGGCCTACGGGCTGGCGGGTTTTCCCCTGAACTGGGATCTCCCCGAACTCCGTGGTTTCAATTTTCGGGGGGGTATCGGGGTGATTCCCGAGCTCTTCGCCCTGGCCCTGGCATTGAGCATCTATACCGCCGCCTACATCGCCGAGATCGTGCGTTCGGGTATCCAGTCGGTCAGTCACGGTCAGACCGAGGCGGCCTATGCCTTGGGGCTCAAGCCGGGTCAGACCTTGCGTTTGGTGATCATCCCGCAGGCCATGCGGGTGATTATTCCGCAGCTCACGTCCCAGTACCTGAACCTGACCAAGAATTCCTCGCTGGCGCCGGCCATTGGTTATCCTGACCTGGTGGCCGTTTTTGCGGGCACCACCCTCAACCAGACCGGACAGGCGGTGGAGATCATCGGCATGACAATGGGCGTCTATCTGGTTATCAGCCTGACGATCTCGGCGTTCATGAACTGGTACAACAAGCGTATGGCGCTGGTCGAGCGATAGGCGGGAGATATTGCAATGGCTGAGACAGCGACCGTGTACGAACCAGGCACCCATCCCGACCTGCCGCCGCCGGCCACCGAAGTGGGGGTGATCGGCTGGCTGCGGCAGAATCTTTTTTCCAACTGGTGGAACAGTCTGCTCACGGTGGTGGGCCTGTACCTTGCCTGGGCCGCCTTCGCACCCTTGATCCAATGGGCCATCCTGGATGCGGACTGGGTGGGTGACACGCGCGACGCCTGCAGCTCCGGCGGTGCCTGCTGGGTGTTCGTGAACGTGCGCATCAATCAGTTCATGTATGGCTTCTACCCCTTGGAAGAGCAGTGGCGGGTGAACCTGACCGGGATCATCTTTGCGCTGTCACTCGCGTGGCTGATGGTGCCGCGCATCCCGGGCAAGCGTTACGGGGCGCTGTTCGTGCTGATCGTGTTTCCAATCATTGCCTACTATCTGCTCGGTGGTGGCTCTTTTGGCCTGCCGGAGGTGGAAACCACCCGTTGGGGCGGCTTGATGCTGACCCTGATTCTGGCCACGGCCGGTATCGTGGCGGCATTCCCGCTGGGTATCCTGCTGGCGCTCGGCAGGCGCTCACAGATGCCTATCGTGAGGGCACTGAGCATTGCCTACATCGAGCTGTGGCGCGGCGTGCCCTTGATCACTGTCTTGTTCATGTCGTCGGTGATGCTGCCGCTGTTCCTGCCTGAAGGCGTTTACTTCGACAAGCTGCTGCGCGCCCTGATCGGTATCTTCATGTTCCAGGCGGCCTATATCGCCGAGGTGGTACGCGGTGGATTGCAGGCAATCCCGAAGGGGCAGTACGAGGCGGCCGATGCCCTCGGGCTCAGCTACTGGAAGAAGATGAGGCTGGTGATACTGCCCCAGGCGCTGAAGCTGGTGATCCCGGGCATCGTCAATACCTTCAATGAACTGTTCAAGGACACCACCCTGGTTCTGATCATTGGCCTGATGGATCTGTTGGCGATCATCAAGACCTCGCTGGAGGATCCCAACTGGCTGGGTTATTCCATCGAGGGCTACGTCTTTGCCGGGGTCGTATTCTGGATATTCTGTTTCGGCATGTCGCGCTACTCGATGGCGATCGAGCGCAAGCTGCACACCGGCCACAAACGTTGAGGCATCAGTCATGAGTGATAGCAAGAAAACCCATCCGGTGCCCGAAGGGCTGCCCGCCGTGCAGATGCAGGGTGTGCACAAATGGTACGGCGAGTTCCACGTGCTCAAGAACATCAATCTGGACGTGGATCGGGGCGAGCGCATCGTGATCTGCGGGCCCTCGGGGTCGGGCAAATCCACCATGATCCGCTGTATCAACCGTCTGGAAGAACATCAAAAGGGTCACATCATCGTCGATGGCACCGAGCTGACCTCCGACGTGAAGAACATCGAGATCATCCGCCGCGAGGTGGGCATGGTGTTCCAGCATTTCAACCTGTTTCCGCATCTGACGGTGCTCGAGAACTGTACCCTCGCGCCGATATGGGTGCGCAAGATGCCCAAGGCCGAGGCGGAGGAGACCGCGATGCACTTTCTGGAGAAGGTGCGTATCCCCGAGCAGGCCCAAAAATATCCCGGGCAGCTCTCCGGTGGGCAGCAGCAGCGGGTGGCGATTGCGCGCAGCCTGTGCATGAGTCCGCGCATCATGTTGTTCGACGAGCCTACCTCCGCGCTCGATCCCGAGATGATCAAGGAGGTGCTCGATACCATGATCGAGCTGGCGGAGACAGGGATGACCATGCTCTGTGTGACTCACGAGATGGGCTTCGCCAAGACGGTGGCCAACCGGGTGGTGTTCATGGACGGTGGGGAGATCATCGAGACCAACGATCCGCACCAGTTCTTCGACAACCCGCAGCACGAGCGCACCCAGCTGTTCCTCAGCCAGATCCTGCAGCACTGACGGTCGCTGCTTTGGCGTCCCTGACGCACTCAGGCGGCAGCTGTCAGTCGTTATCGGGGGTGAAATCCTTTGGCATCTTGCCCGCCACCAGGTAGGCAAAACTGATCACCTCGGCCACGGCGCGGTATAGATTCTCCGGCACCTCTTCGCCCAGCGGGATCTGTACCAGGGCAGTGGCCAGTTCCGGGTTGGGATACAGGGGGACATCATGTTCCTCCGCGAGTGCAAGGATGTGTTCGGCGGTCAGGTCGCAGCCCTTGGCCGTCACCTTGGGTGCGTCCTGTCCGTCGTAGCGCAATGCCACGGCGATATCGCGATTGCCCGATATCGTCTGTCGGTCTGGCCTCTTTTTGCTCATGCCTTTTCGTCCACCAGGCCGTCCGGCGGTCGCGTGTCTACGTCGGTGAATCCGCCGAGCAGACTGGTGACCGCGCCGACCCCCAGGCCCATCTCGTGCAGCCTGTCCGCCAGGCGGGGCAGGGCAGTTTCGAAGCGCTGTGCCGTGTCGTCGTTCTCCGAGCGAAAGGCGCAGCTGACCTGATCTCCCTGCAGCGTGATCCTTGCGGATACGGGCCCGAGGTCTGCGAAATCGAAGTGGACGTCCACCTTCCAGGTGGCCGATGCGGTGGTGTCTTCTTCCGCGGACTGCTCGCGCAGGATCCTCAGTGGCAGGGTTTCCCGTCGGTCACCAAATTGAAGTGGCAGATCGAACTGCCACAGGGTGCGGTTGGGCTCGTCCTCGGCGAGTGAGCTGGCCTGGTGGTGCTGGATACGGGCAACGCTGGTCTCAACCAACTGCCTCAGTCGATTGAGCAGGCTGTCGGCTGAGTGGCGGGTTGCCTCCTGCGTGGGGTCCTTGGCGGGCGTTTCAGGCGCTCGGTTTTCGGGTGCCAGTCGTTGCAGCAGTCGCAGGAGCTGCAGCTTGCGATCGCCGGGCAGGGGAGGCTGCGCCGCGCCGAGCCGGGCCTCGAGAAACAGACCGGACTCCTGCAGCGCCTGGCGGACCATCGCCGGTTCGAGGCGATCGACCGGGAAGCCTCCCTCTCTAAGCAGGCGAACGGCCTGCTGCACGGGTGGCGAATCTGTCTGCCCCTTGACCGGCAACTGGCGGAGCTGCCGCTGAACCTCCGCCGGGGGCTGCTGACGCGAGAGGGCATGCCGCGCCAATGCCTGTGTCGATTGCTGGTACTGTTTCCTCGGGAGTATCTTCAGCAGCGGTTCGGGCAATCCCTTTTCCACCAGCAGCGTAAGCCGCTCTCCGGTCTTCAGGGGAATCCTTGCACGGGCCAGCAACTCGGTGTTTGCGACGGCAAGGCGCCATTGGCCCTTGCCGAGCGCGGCGAGCACTTCCGCCTTCAGGGTGTCGCCCGGACGCAAGCGTTGCAGCAGGGCCGTGGCAGAGGTGCCGTCGAGCCGCTGCAGCTGCGATTGCAGGACACTGGGAATTTTCACGTCGCTCAATACGGATACCGATTTTTTGCCGAAGAGGGTCTTAACACGAGGCGCCGCTTACGTTAAGCTGTGCCCGTCCATGAAGGACAGTTTCAACCAAAACCGATGTCATTCCAAGGAGGGATCATCATGTTCAAAGCACGTCATCGTGTGGCCCTTGTATCCATTGCCGTTGCCGCTGTGTCAGCTGTGACCGGCGCGCAGGCCGCGTCCACCTCTCAATGCAAGACCCTGAGCCAGAAGGCATGCGGCGCCACGCCTGCCTGTGCGTGGGTTGATGGGTATATGCGTAAGGATGGTCGCAAGGTCAGCGCCTATTGCCGCAAGGTATCTCAGCGCAAGGCCAATCAGTCTGTCGGGAAGAAGGCTGAGCCGCTCACGAAGGCCCTCAAGCAGCAGGGCTGATCGACCAGAGATCCTGATCGGGCTTCGATCGTTGCCCGGTCAGGGTCTTCTCAGTATGCAGGCCCTGATTGAGGTCCTCCTTCGGTAGCATCCGCGCGCATCAGGCCTCCAATCGGGCCACGGATCGTCGGGCCACTCCTTGCCCTGGCGCACAATGCGGGAACATTCCGGGTACCGGTAAGGCAGCGCCCTTGCTATGGTGAATGCCATGACCACCGGATCTATCGGCTTTACCATCTTTCTTGTCTTTACCGGCGCTGCAGTGTTGGCCACGGTGGCACTGTACGCGCGCCAGTCTCTGTTGGTTGCCTATATCCTGCTGGGGATTTTGCTGGGTCCCTGGGGCCTGGGATTGGTCAATGACCCGGTATTGGTGCGGGAGATCTCCGAGTTCGGGATCATGTTCCTGTTGTTCCTGCTGGGGCTGAACCTGCAGCCGCAGGATCTGCTGCACATGGTGCGCAAGACCACGGTGGTGACCTTGGTCAGCTCGGCGCTATTCTTTGTGGTTGGTGCCGGCGTTGCCCTGGCGTTCGGCCACTCGGCGATGGAGGCCATCCTGGTCGGTGGTGCAGTGACCTTCTCGAGCACCATTATCGGCCTGAAGCTCCTGCCAACGACTATCCTGCATCACCAGCATACCGGCGAGGTGATCATCAGCATCCTGCTGCTGCAGGATCTGCTCGCCATCGTTCTGCTGCTGCTGGTGCAGGGAGGCAGCGGAGGTGGTATGCCTTTGCTCGAGCTGCTGAAGCTGCTGGCAGCGCTGCCGGGGCTGGCGTTGCTGGCCTGGCTGGGCGAGCGCTATGTGCTACTGCCGTTGATTCAACGATTCGACCGTATCCAGGAATACATCTTCCTCATGGCTATCGGGTGGTGCCTGGGGATCGCCGAGGCCGGTCAGTTGATGGGGCTGTCGGTGGAGATCGGCGCCTTCATCGCGGGGGTTACCCTGGCGTCCAGTCCGATAGCGCTGTTCATAGCCGACAGTCTGAAGCCCCTGCGTGATTTCTTCCTGGTGCTGTTCTTCTTTTCGCTGGGAGCCGGTTTCGACCTGGGGATGCTACGCGAGGTGCTATTGCCGGCATTGTTGCTCGCCGGTGCACTGTTGATTGTCAAGCCCATTGTATTCCGTTGGCTGTTGCACAAGACCGGAGAGTCTGTCAGGCGGTCTCACGAGGTGGGTTACCGGCTGGGGCAGATGAGTGAATTCTCCCTGTTACTGGCGGTACTCGCGCAAGACCGTGGGGTGATTGGTGCCTCGGCGTCGTACCTGATTCAGCTGGCAACCCTGTTGACCTTCCTGGCCTCTTCATACCTGATCGTGATGCGCTTCCCCACGCCGATAGCGGTCTCGGATCGATTGCGGCGCGACTGAGGTCGGTGACTCGTTCGATCCGCGCAGTACGGATGCTGTCATCGGCCTGTCATCGGCGTGGTTCAGACTTGGACGCATGAATACGAAATACGAGTACCGAAACCGGCGGCGTCCCCGCCCGATGCCGGCCCTCTCCACCTGGACTGATTCGGGGCGGGTGGAGGAGGAGATCGCTGCCATCGAGGCGCGATTGACCCAGATCGGACACGATGGAGACTGTGCCTACGAGAAGGCGATGGTACGTTTCTTCGAGGACCAGGTCGCGCTACGGCGCCAATGGTTGGATGCCCTGTAGCCCGAATATTTCACCCGGGGACGCGATGATCGTGCCGGGATGGGCGTTCTCGAGCGGATTTCCGACCGAATCAATAGCCAGCCTATTGATGAGGAAGGAAATACCGC
>JANTHJ010000053.1 GCA_024762475.1 Chromatiales bacterium
CTGGCCCTCGACGCCATCGTCAACATGGCGGCCAAGATCCCCTTCATGTCCGGCGGGCAGTTCCCCATGCCACTGGTGGTGCGCATGCCCGGTGGCGTCGCCAAGCAACTGGCCGCGCAACACTCACAGCGTCTGGAGCAGATGTACATGAACGTGCCGGGCCTGCGCATCGCCGTCCCCGCCACCCCCCAGGACGCCTGGTGGCAACTGCGCCAGGCGATCCGCAGCGACGAACCCATCGTGCTGCTGGAGCATGAGCTGCTCTACTTCACCAAGGGGATGGTGAATTTCGCGGCCGAGCCGCCCCCCATGCACCGGGCATTGGTCCGACGCGAGGGCTCGGATCTCACCCTGATCACCTATTCGCGCATACTGGACCTGTCGTTGCAGGCCGCCGAGCGCCTCGCACAGGACGGGATTTCGGTCGAGGTGATCGACCTGCGCAGCCTGCGGCCCATCGACTGGGACACCTGTGCTGCATCGGTGGAGAAGACCCACCGCCTGCTGGTGGTGGAAGAGGACAGCAGATTTGCCGGGGCGGGCGCCGAGGTGGCCGCCGAACTGGCTGAACGCTGTTTCTACTCCCTCGATGCACCCCCAGCGCGACATGGCGGGCTGGAACTGCCCATCGCCTACAACGCGACCATCGAGGCCGCCAGCATTCCCACCTTGCGCAGTATCGAGCAGGCTGCCCGCAAGCTGCTGAATGTGCCTGCCGCAGGAGACACACCATGAGCCGCCAACCGATCACCATGCCCGTCCTGTCGGACACCATGTCCACCGGCCGCCTCGTGAGATGGCTGAAGCAACCCGGCCAGGCGGTCAAGAAGGGGGAGACCATCGCCGAGGTCGAATCGGACAAGGCCGTCATGGATCTGGAGGCCTTCGAGGATGGCTATCTGGCTGGCCCCTTGGCGGCGCCGGACAGCGAGATCCCGGTGGGCGAGGCGATCGGCTACCTGGCCGACACGCAGGAGGAGGCACAGGGTGCCGCGGCGGCGGCTCCCGCGTCCGCAGCGCCACAGCCGGAAGAACCCACGTCGGAGGCAGCACCCGAGCCAGCGCCCGCACCAGCGGAACATCATGAGGCACCAGCTGCCACGCCCGAAGCGGCCAAGCCGGCCGCCACCTCGCCGCCTCCGCCACCACCGCCAACCCCAACGCCCTCACCGCCGCCTGCGCGTCAGGCATCGATACCGTCGCCTTCGTCGCAAGTAAAGGCCTCGCCCTACGCCCGGGGGCTGGCGGCGGAGTTGGACATCGATCTCAGCCTGGTCGCTTCGGATGCGGACGGCATCGTGCGCGCCCCGCAGGTGGTTGCCGCGGCCCTGGCGCCGCCGGTACCGGATCTGCAGGCCGGCCCGCCCGCGCAGATCCAGCCCTTCAGCGGCATGCAGCGCGCAGTGGCCCGCAATATGACCGCGAGTCTCTCCATTCCCACCTTCCGGGTCAGCGCCGTCCTCCCGATGAAGGCGCTGATCGCGCTGTCCCACGAGCAGAAGGTCTCGCTCAGCCTGCTCCTGGCGCGGGCCTGCGCCATGGCGGTGGGCAGGCATCCACGCTTCAATGCCGCCTATACCCCACAGGGACTGGCGATGCGCGAGCGGGTGGACGTGGGCATCGCGGTGGACGTCCCGGACGGATTGGTGACCCCGGTGATACGGGACGTCGCGGGACGTTCCCTGGACGAGCTGTCCGAGGACTGGCGAATTCTGAAGGACAAGGTGAAACGCCATCGCCTCACCCCCAACGACTATCTGGGCGCTACCTTCTATCTGTCCAACCTCGGGGTGTTCCCACAGGTCGCCCGCTTCGATGCGATCGTGCCGCTGGGCGCGGCGGCGATCCTGGCCATTGGGGCACAACGCGACGGCCACGCCGAGTTCACCCTCAGCTGCGATCACCGCGTGGTCTTCGGGGCCGACGCGGCACGCTTCTTCGAGACCCTGGCGACGTCGTTTGATTCGCCGGAAAAGCTCGTCGAAGGATCGTTGGACTGACTGCCATGGGGCAGCCTCGGTACACCCCAGACCATGGAGAACCCGGATGTCTTTCCAGATTGACACGACGAATCGTCGGAATGAATTCCGACCTACCCCGGACTGTGGGTCGGGCTTCAGCCCGACAGGGTTGCGTGGCATGCGGTGAGCCTACCGAACCATGTCGGACTCGGCTCGAGCATGTATTCCACATCAACGAATGGGAGCGAGCGACAGACGGATGAATCCCAGTGCACCCCTACCCGCTGGCCGGTTGGAGGCCCTGCTGCAACAGGCGCGACAGTATCCGCCGATTCGCGTCGCGGTGGTCGATGCCCAGGAGGCGCATGTAGTCGGCGGGATGCTCGCCGCGCGCGACTACGGCCTGGTCGAGCCGGTGCTGATCGGCGATGTTGCGGCCATCCACGACATCTGCCAGGGCCTCGGCAGGGACTGTGGTGACCTGCAGATCATTTCCGCGAGCCCGGGGATCGGCACCGCCGAGCAGGCGGTGCGACTGGTCGAGGGCGGCGAAGTGGAGGCACTGGCGAAGGGCTGGATCCATACCGATGCGCTGATGCATCCGGTCTTGCAACATCTGCGCACCGGGCGCCGGGTCAGCCACGTCTTCGTCGCCGAGCTGCCGACCTACCCCAAGCTGCTGTTCATCACCGATGCCGCCATCAACATCGCACCGGACCTGTCGCAGAAGGCGGCGATCCTGCAGAACGCTATCGACCTGGCGCGGGCGCTCGGTGTGGAACGGCCCAAGGCCGCCGCTTTGTCCGCGGTCGAGGTCGTGAAGCCGGCCATCCAATCCACCATCGATGCCGCCTGCCTGAGCAAGATGGCCGACCGCCGCCAGATCCGGCACGCCATCGTGGATGGCCCCCTCGCCTTTGACAACGCCATCTCCCGCAAGGCGGCGCAGATCAAGCACATCGACAGTCCGGTATCCGGCGATGTGGATATCCTGCTGGCACCCGACCTCAACGCGGCGAACATCCTGGCGAAGGACCTGGAATATCTGGCGGGCGCCACCCTGGCGGGCATCGTCATCGGCGCCAAGGTTCCGATCATGCTGCCCTCGCGCTCCGATCCGGAGACGGCGCGACTGGCCGCCGCCGCGCTGGCGATACTGATGAAACACCGCATGGCCCTCACCGCCAGCGAGCAGGACGCGGAGGCGCGTCCTGGTTCGGCAACCGACCGGAGAGACGAAGAATGAAGATATCCTTTCATGGGGCCGATCAGGAGGTTACCGGGTCCTGCCACCTGGTGGAGTGCAACAGGCACAAGGTCCTGATCGACTGCGGCATGTTCCAGGGCAGCCGGGAGATGGCCGAGGACAACGCAGAGTCCTTCGGCTTCGAGGCCCGAGGCATCGACCACCTGCTGCTCACCCATGCCCACCTGGACCATTGCGGGCGCATTCCCCTGCTGGTCAAGCGCGGCTTCGAGGGAGAGATCATCACCACCGACGCCTCGCGCGAGCTGGCGCAACTGGTCATGCTCGACTCGGCACACCTGCAGGAGGAAGAGGCCGCTTACCAGGCGCGCAAGCTGGCACGTGGCGGTGGCAAACACCATCATCACACCGGCAAGCAGGCCACACAGCCTCTATACAGTGTCCTCGACACCCTCAATGCGATGCACCTGTTCGGACGGTCCGCCCGCTACGGCGAGCCGATCGAGATCGCTCCCGGTATCCGCGCCACCTTCATCGATGCCGGGCATATCCTGGGCTCGGCCTCGATCGTGCTCGAGCTGGAAGAGAACGGCCGGCGCAAGACCGTCCTGTTCTCCGGCGACCTCGGCTACGGCGGCCGCCCCCTGCTGCGCGGTCCGGCACCGCCGCCGCCCGTCGACGTGGTCGTCATGGAGACCACCTATGGCGACCGCCTGCACAAGGCCCTGCGACCCTCGATCGAGGAACTCTATAGCGCGGTGCTCGATACCTTCGGTCGGGGCGGCAATGTGGTCATTCCCACCTTTGCCCTGGAGCGCGCCCAGGAGATTCTGTACTTTCTGCACGAGGGCGTGGCCCAGGGGCGCCTGCCCGGCAGCATGCAGGTCTTTCTCGATTCCCCCATGGCCATCTCGGCGACCGAGATCTTCGAGCGCCACCCGGAATGCTACAACGGTGAGACCGAGGCGCTGTTCGGCGGCGGCAAGGATCCCTTCTCGGTACCGGGACTGCATTTCACCCGCGAGACGGCCGAATCCATCGCCCTGAATCGAATCAGCGGCGGCGCCATCATTATTGCCGGCTCGGGCATGTGCACCGGCGGCCGGGTGCGGCATCACCTCAAGCACAATCTGTGGCGCACCAACTCGTCTGTCATTTTCGTCGGCTATGCTGCCAGGGGCACCCTGGCCCGGCGCATCGTGGACGGGGCCAAGACAGTCCGGATTTTTCACGAGGAAATCGAGGTGCGGGCCAAGATCTATACCATCGGCGGCTTCTCCGCCCATGCCGACCGCGATGAGCTGCTGGCCTGGCATCGGCACACGGGCCAGCCGGAACGCACCATCCTGATACACGGCGAAGCCGAGGCCATGCAGAGCTTCGCCACCCACTTGCAAGGCACCTCCGTCGAGATGCCTGCCATCGGCGACGAGATCGAACTATGAATCCAGTAAAGAAACTTTTTGAGTTTGGCCAGAGCCCCTGGCTCGACTACATCGAACGCGGACTGCTCCAGAGTGGCTTCGACCGGCTGATCGAGGAAGACGGTATTCGTGGTGTCACCTCCAATCCCAGCATCCTTGCGAAGGCGGTCATCGAGCACAATGTCTATCAGGAGATCATCTGCGAGCTTCGCTGCCACAGCCGCAGCGTCGAGGCACTCTACGAGGCCCTGGCGATCGAGGATATCCGCATGGCAGCGGACCGGCTGCTGCCGCTGTACCAGCAGACCGATGGGCTCGATGGTTATGTCAGCCTGGAGGTCTCCCCCGACATCGCCTATGACGCCGAGACCACCATCCGCGAGGCCCAGCGCCTGTGGCACGCGGTGGATCGATCCAATCTGATGGTCAAGGTGCCGGCGACCAAGCCCGGTCTGATCGCCATCCGCCAGCTCACCGCACTGGGCAAGAACATCAATGCGACCCTCATCTTCAGTCCGACCCGCTACGTCGAGGTCGCGGAGGCCTGGCAGGCGGGTCTGACCGAGCGTGCCGCACGCGGTGAAGACATCACCCGGGTTGCCTCGGTTGCGAGCTATTTCGTGAGCCGCATCGAGACTCTGGCCGATCGCCTGCTGGCCGAGAAGTCCGAGCAAGATCCCACAGCGACCCGCTGGCAGGGCCGGATCGCAGTGGCCTCGGCCAAGGTCGCTTACCAGCACTTCAAGGCCCTGCATGCCAGCGAGGCCTGGCAACATCTGATCGCGCGCGGCGCCCATCCCCAGCGTCTGCTGTGGGCGAGCACCTCGACCAAGAATCCTGCCTATTCCGATGTCAAGTATGTCGACGAGCTGGTCGGCCCCCAGACCGTCAATACCCTGCCGCCCAAGACCCTGGACGCGTATCGCGACCACGGCGATCCCGCGCCGCGCCTGGAGTCGGATATCGATGGGGCCGAGGCGGCGTTGGCCGCACTGGAGGGGCTGGGCATCCGCTTCGAGGACATGGCCCGCCAGCTGGAGCAGGAAGGGGTGGAGAAGTTCCAGGCCTCTTATTGCAAGTTGCTGGCCGCCCTGGCAGACGGCGATTCCCCGGAGGGGCAGCGCGCATGCTGATCGCCCGGCGGTTTCTGCCATATACGCCAGCGCCTCGGTTTCCGGCGAGGACGTTCTAGTCACTTGGCGCCATCCGTGACCCTGCTCGTCCTCAATGCCGGCTCTTCCAGCCTCAAGTTCGCCCTCTTCGAGGCCAACGAGACGAGCCCGCGCCGGCAATTGCACGGACGCTTCGAAGGGCTGGGCAGCCGCCCCCGACTGGCGATCGTCGAGGATGCGGGGCGCCGCCACCAGGAGGCGTCAACGACAGCGACCAACCACGAAGAGGCGATCGCCCACCTGTTGACTTGGCTGGACGAGGCCGGTCTGCTGGCAGAGGTCAACGCCGCCGGCCACCGGGTGGTGCACGGCGGCTCGCAGTACACCGCGCCGGTGATCGTTCAGGGCGACGTGCTGGCGCAGCTCCACGACCTCATCCCGCTCGCCCCATTACACCTGCCGCACAACCTGGCCGCCATCGAGGCCCTGGCTAGTCAGCGGCCGGGCCTGTCCCAGGTGGCCTGCTTCGATACGGCCTTTCACCGCAGCCAGCCCGCGCTGGAGCAGCGCTACGCCCTGCCGCTCGAATGGTACGAGCGCGGGGTCCGGCACTATGGCTTTCACGGACTGTCCTATGAATACATCGCGAGCCAGCTGCCCGAGCACCTGGGAACGAGCGCCGACGGTCGGGTGATCGTGGCCCACCTCGGCCATGGCGCCAGCCTGTGCGCACTGCATGAGCGATGCTCGGTGGCGACCACCATGGGCTTCACCCCGCTGGATGGGATACCGATGGCAACCCGCCCCGGCCATCTGGACCCCGGCGTGATCATCTGGTGGCTGCGTGAGGCCGGACTAAACGCCGCCCAGATCGACGATTTACTCAACCACCGTAGCGGTCTTCTCGGCCTCTCCGGCATTAGCGGCGATATGCAGGAACTGCTGGCCAGTGACGCCCCGGAGGCCGCCCTGGCCGTCGACTACTTCGTGCACCATACGGCACGCGCCATCGCCTCTCTCGCTGGCGCACTCGGCGGCCTGGACGCGCTGGTGTTCACCGCCGGCATCGGCGAGAACGCCCCCGGCATCCGGGCCCGGCTGTGCCAAGCGCTGGCCTGGCTGGGTATCGCACTGGATGACGAGGCCAACCACGCTCAGGCAGTGCGATTGAGCCGGACCGACAGTTCGATCTCGGTGTGGCGGATACCAACCGACGAGGAACACATCATCGCCCGCCACACCGCTCGCCTGGTGGAGGAGAGCACGGAATGAAGCATACCGGCCGCCGAATCGACGTCCGGCAACTCCTGCAGCAGCTGGAGGCCCATTGGCAGTCCCAGTTCGGCCCGGCCGAGCTGCGCCAGCGCCTGCGCGATCTCCTGCTCGAACTGAAACAGGCCCTGGCCAGAAACAGCGCCAATGCCCGGATCGTCGGCCATACCTACCTGCGCCTGGCCGAGCGGGAGACGATTCCACCCGCCGAAATGGAGCAGGCGAACCATGCCCTCAAAGAGATCCTGAAGAGCCTGGGAGTGGCCCTGGTCGGGATTCTGCCCGGCGGGTTCGTCACCCTGCCCGGCCTGTACGCCTTGGCGCGCCACTTCGACATCGACCTGTTTCCCGAAGGTACCGATCACCACGACGAGAGGAACCCCGTCATGCCTCATTCGGCCAAGAACCAACCGCTCTCCAAGGAAGAACTGGAAGTGCTGCACGCCTGGTGGCGGGCCGCCAACTACCTGTCCGCCGGTCAGATCTTTCTGATGGACAACCCGCTGCTGGAAGAGCCACTGAAACCCGAGCACATCAAGCCGCGTCTGCTCGGCCACTGGGGTACCACGCCGGGGCTGAACCTGCTCTATGCCCACATGAACCGGATGATCCGCAAGCTCGACCTGAATGCCATCTTCATCACCGGCCCTGGCCACGGCGGCCCTGCGCTGGTGGCCAGCACCTGGATGGAAGGCAGCTACAGCGAGCGCTATCCGAATATCTCGCAGGACAGGGAGGGGCTGCAACGCCTGTTCCGCCAGTTCTCCTTCCCGGGCGGCGTGCCGAGCCATTGTGCACCAGAGACCCCCGGCTCGATCCACGAGGGGGGTGAGTTGGGCTATTCGGTGGCCCATGCCTTTGGCGCGGTCTTCGACAATCCCGATCTGTTGGCACTGTGCGTGGTCGGTGATGGCGAGGCCGAGACCGGCCCCCTGGCCACCGCCTGGCATTCGAACAAGTTTCTCAACCCGGCACGCGACGGCGCGGTGTTGCCTGTGCTGCACCTGAATGGCTACAAGATCGCCAACCCCACGGTGCTGGCGCGCATCGACGAAAAGGACCTGATCCGCCTGTTCGAGGGCTATGGCTACCACCCCTATGTCGTAGCCGGGGACGACCCGATGCAGGTCCACCAGGCGCTGGCCGCCACCTTCGAGAAGGCGATTGCAGACATCCACAGGATACAGGACCGGGCGAGGAACAAGGGTAATCGGCAGATGCCGCGCTGGCCCATGATCATCCTGCGCACGCCCAAGGGCTGGACCGGGCCCAAGGAGGTGGACGGGCTGAAGGTGGAGGGCTTCTGGCGCAGTCACCAGGTACCCATCCCCAAGGTCACCACCCCGCAGCATCTGCAGATCCTCGAGCAATGGATGAAGAGCTACCGCCCCGAGGAACTGTTCGAGAACGGCTGGCTGAGGCCGGAGATCGCCGCCCTGGCGCCCGAGGGTGACCGCCGCATGGGCGCCAATCCGCATGCCAACGGCGGGTTGCTGCTCAAGCCGCTGCACCTGCCCGACTATCGGGGCTATGCCCTCTCGGTCAGTCAACCCGGCGCCGAACTGGGCGAGGCCACGCGCCGCCTGGGCGAGTTTCTGCGCGATGTAATGAAACTCAATCTGGCGTCGGCCAACTTCCGCGTGGTCGGCCCGGACGAGACGGCCTCGAACCGCCTTGCCGCCCTGTTCGAGGTCACCGACCGGGTCTGGATGCCGACCACCTTCGACTACGACGATCACCTGGCGCCGGATGGCCGGGTGATGGAGATCCTTTCAGAACACACCTGTCAGGGCTGGCTGGAGGGCTATTTGCTCACCGGGCGCCATGGACTCTTTTCCTGCTACGAGGCCTTCATCCATATCGTCGATTCGATGTTCAACCAGCACGCCAAGTGGCTGAAGGTGTGCAACGAGATCCCCTGGCGGGCCGACATCGCCTCGCTCAACATCCTGCTCACCTCGCATGTATGGCGCCAGGATCACAACGGCTTCTCGCACCAGGATCCCGGCTTCATCGACCATGTGGTGAACAAGAAGGCCGACATCGTGCGCGTCTACCTGCCGCCGGACGCCAATAGCCTGCTGTATGTGGCCCATGAGTGCCTGAACTCCCGCAACCTGGTCAACGTCATCGTGGCCGGCAAGCAGCCTGAGCCCCAGTGGCTCGACATGGACGCGGCCATCAAGCACTGCTCCGCGGGCATCGGCATCTGGGAGTGGGCCAGCAACGACCAGGGCGAACGCCCGGACGTGGTCATGGCCTGCTGCGGTGATGTGCCCACCATCGAGACCCTGGCGGCGGTGCAGCTGCTGCGCGAGCTGGCGCCCGAGCTGCGTATCCGGGTGATCAATGTGGTCGACCTGATGACCCTGCAGCCCCATGAGGAGCATCCGCATGGGCTGCGCGATGCCGACTTCGATGCCCTGTTCGGCACCGACATCCCGGTGATCTTCGCCTTCCATGGTTATCCCTGGCTGATCCACCGCCTCACCTACCGACGCCGCTTCCACGATCAGCTGCATGTGCGCGGCTACAAGGAGGAAGGTACCACCACCACCCCCTTCGACATGGTGGTGCGCAACGACCTGGATCGTTTCCATCTGGTAATGGACGTGGCCGACCGGGTGGCGTCGCTCAAGGATCGAGCGGGCCATATCCACCAGGCGATGCACGACCGATTGGTGGAACACCGCCAGTACATCACCACCCATGGCGACGATATGCCCGAGATCAAGGACTGGAAGTGGGCGGCCGGAGGAGAATGACAAACCATGCGGGTACCCCCGTAGGTTGGACTTCAGTCCAACCTGTCGGGCTGAAGCCCGACCCACGCGGCCTTGATTTTCACCGCCTGACTCGAACCGAGGCGCCCCAATGACCCCGAGTGCTTACGAACTGCGACCCGACATCCCGGAGGCCCTGGCCGATCTGCGCGTGCTGGCGCTGGACCTGCGCTGGTCATGGAGCCATGTGGCCGACCGGCTGTGGCGGCGCATCGACGAGACCCTGTGGCGCCATACCCGCAACCCCTGGCTGATCCTGCAGACGGTCAGCCTGCGTCGCTTGCGGGAGCTGGCCGAAGACAAGGATTTCCTCTCGCTGTTGCAGGAGCTGCGTGAGGAACAGAAGGCGGCCCTCAGCGCGGAGACCTGGTTCGACCGTCAGCCGGTCGGCGCCCTGACCGCACCGGTCGCCTATTTCTGCATGGAGTACGGCGTCAGCGAATCCCTTCCCCTCTATTCGGGCGGGCTGGGCGTACTGGCGGGCGATCACCTCAAGACCTGTAGCGAACTGGGGGTACCGCTGAACGCGGTCGGCCTGCTCTACCAGCAGGGCTATTTCCGCCAGGGAATCGACAGCGACGGCAACCAGCTCGCCTTCTTTCCCTTCAACGACCCTTCCTACATGCCGGTGCTGCCGGTCCGCACCGGTGACGGCGAATGGCTGAGCATCGAGCTCGACTTTCCCGACCGTCCCCTGCGACTACGTGCCTGGCAGGCCAGTGTCGGGCGGGTCAATCTGTACCTGCTCGACAGCAACGACCCGCTCAACGACCCCGCCGACCGGGGGATTACCAGTGAACTCTATGGCGGCGGCACCGAGCTGCGCATCCAGCAGGAGATCGTGCTGGGTATCGGCGGCCATCGCCTGTTGCGCGCCCTGGGACAGGCACCCCAGGTCTGCCACCTCAACGAGGGCCATGCCGCGTTCGCGGTGCTCGAGCGGGCCCGAGACTTCGCCCAGGCCGCAAGGGTCGACTTTGCCACCGCACTCACCGCGACGCGCGCGGGCAATCTGTTCACCTCCCACACACCGGTGGACGCCGGCTTCGACCGCTTCGCACCGGCACTGCTGAAAAAGTACCTGGCCAGCTGGGCCCAACAGGCGGGAATTGGCTTAGACGAACTGCTGGCGCTGGGGCGACCTCCCGACGCCGGCACCACCGAGCCCTTCAACATGGCCTGGCTGGGCATCCACGGCAGCGGTGCGGTCAACGGTGTCAGCCGCCTGCATGGCGATGTCAGTCGCCATTTGTTCCAGGGGCTGTTCCCCCGCTGGCCGGTTTACGAGGTGCCGGTTGCCCACGTCACCAACGGCGTCCACATCCCCAGCTGGGACTCCCCCGCCGCCGACCGCCTGTGGACCGAGAGCTGCGGCAAGGATCGCTGGCGCGACGAGCTACAGACTCTGGAAGCCGCCATCGATGCCCTGTCGGACCGGCAATTTTGGGCAATGCGAACCGAGAACCGTAGCCGACTGGTACAGTGGATTCGCTCACTCCGATCCCACCAGCAGGCGGTACCCGGTGATGGCGCGGGCCTGCTCGATCCGAACGTTTTGACCCTGGGATTCGCCCGGCGCTTCGCCACCTACAAGCGCCCCACCCTGCTATTGAACGACCGCGAGCGTCTGCACCGACTACTCACGCGACATGATCGCCCGGTACAGCTGGTCATCGCCGGCAAGGCACATCCCAGGGACCAGGCCGGACAACGCATGCTGCAGGAATGGATTCGATTCATCCGCGAGCATGGCCTGCGTAATCATGTGGTGTTCGTGGCAGACTATGACCTGCTCACCGCGGCACGGCTGGTCGGCGGGGTCGATCTGTGGCTGAATACCCCTCGGCGCCCCTGGGAGGCCTGCGGCACCAGCGGGATGAAGGTACTGGTCAACGGCGGGCTGAACCTCTCCGAGCTGGACGGCTGGTGGGCCGAGGCCTGGAATCCGGAAGTCGGCTGGGCCCTGGGCGATGGACGCGAGCACGACGAGCAATGGGATGCGCACGAGGCCGCCGAGCTGTACGACCTGCTGGAACAGCAGATCGTGCCCACCTTCTACGAGCGTGACGCCCAGGGCATCCCCATGCGCTGGACCGGGATGATACGCCGCAGCATGGGCACCCTGACCCCGGCCTTTTCCAGCAACCGCATGGTGCGCCAGTACACCCAGTCCCATTACCTGCCGATGGCCCAATCGGTGAGCGAGCGCTGTGCAGATGGTGCTGCCGTGGCGAAGGCGATCGCCGCATGGAGCGAGCGCCTGCGCAGTCTCTGGGATGCCATCCACTTCGGCAGCCTGATGGCCGGCAGCGACGATCGAGAGCACCGGCTCACCCTCCAGGTCTATCTCGATGGTATCGATCCAAACAGTGTCCGGGTCCAGCTGTATGCCGATCCCCTGGAAGGGCCCGAGCCCGAATGTCACGACATGGTCCGGGGTCAGGCATTGGCGGGGTCGGTCAATGGCTACCTCTATGAAATCGTGTTGCCGCCGACCAGGTCCCTCGGTGACTATACGGTACGGGTCGTGCCCCATCACCCTCGAGCGAGGGTGCCCCTCGAGAACCACCTGATTCTTTGGCAACGATGATGACCAACGCGAGCAGCTCCCCCATGCAAGAGACCGACGACACCCTCACCCAGACCTCGCCGGATACCGGGCTGAGCAGCGCCGAGGCCCGGCAGCGGCTGCAGCAGTTCGGCCCCAACAAGATCGAGGCCAGGGAAAAGACCTGGTGGCAACGCCTGCTGGCCCGCTTCTGGGGTCCCATCCCCTGGATGATCGAGATCGCGGCCGTTCTCTCGGCCTCGGTGCAGCGCTGGGAAGACTTCACCATCATCATGATCATGCTGTTGGTGAACGCCTTCGTCGACTTCTACCAGGAATCGAAGGCCCTCAGCGCCCTGGAGGTCCTGAAAAAGAAACTGGCGCTCAAGGCCCTGGTGAAACGCGACGGGCAATGGCACGAGGTCGATGCCGCCGAACTGGTGCCTGGAGACATAGTCAAACTCAAGATCGGCAACATCGTCCCGGCCGATGTGCGTCTGATCGGCGAAGGAGACTTCCTGCAGATCGACCAATCGGCTCTGACCGGCGAATCCCTCCCGGTGAACAAGGAGCCGGGCGAGGAGGCCTTCGCCAATACGGTGGTCAAGCAGGGCGAAATGCTGGCGATGGTCACCGCCACCGGCCTGAACACCCGCTTCGGCAAGACTGTCGGCCTGGTGGCCAAGGCGGAGATGGCCGGACGCAGTCATTTCAAGAAGATGGTGATCCGGGTCGGCGACTTCCTGATCCTGCTGACCGCGGTGGTGATCCTGATCATCGTCCTGCTGGGCATTTCGCGGCATGAACCGGTGGTCGAGCTGTTGGTGTTCTCGCTGGTCCTGACGATCTCGGCCATTCCGGTGGCCATGCCCGCGGTGTTGACGGTTACGATGGCCATCGGCGCCGTGGCCCTGGCCAAGAAACAGGCCATCGTCAGCCGGCTCGATGCGATCGAAGAGCTGGCCGGGGTGGATATATTGTGCTCGGACAAGACCGGCACCCTCACCCAGAACCGCATGACCACTGCGTCCCCCTACGTGGCCGGCAACTTCACCGAGGACGATCTCTATCGCTACGCGGGTCTGGCCAGCCGGGAGGAGAACAAGGACCCGATCGAGATACCGATCTTCGCCGAGGTCGACCAGCGCGGCCTGCGCGATGCGCTCGCCCATTACCGGCTCGAACAGTTCGTACCCTTCGACCCGGTGCGCAAGCGCACCGAGGCCACCCTGGTGGACGACCAGGGCAAACGCCTCGTCGTCACCAAGGGTGCGCCCCAGGTGGTGATCGAGCTGTGCCATAACCATGACTTCGACAAGCAGGCCGCCTATCGGGCGGTCGAGTCCTTTGCCGACAACGGGTTCCGTACCCTCGGCGTTGCCTTTCGCAGCGAATCGCAGGACAGCTACACCTTCGTCGGCCTGATCCCCCTGTTCGATCCACCACGCGAGGACTCCAAGGCGGTGATCGCCGAGGCGCGCGCCCAGGGGATCGAGGTGAAGATGGTCACCGGCGACAACATCGCGGTGGCCCGCTATATCGCGCGGCTGCTCGATATCGGCGACCAGATCGAGGATGTGCGCGAACTCAAGGGTCAGAGCATCGAGGAGTACCTGTTTCTCACCCGCCTGATCTCGAAGGCATTGGTACGTACCCTGGAGGAAGACCAGTCAGACGAAGAGGCCGACCGGGCCGCCGCGAACGTGGTCCGCCTGGTGCAGAAGGAGCTCAACAACATGCCGCTACCGGCGGGCACGGTACGCAAGCACGAGTCGGAGATCATCGCCCATATCGAGCAGGCCAATGGCTTCGCCCAGGTCTACCCGGAAGACAAGTACTTCATCGTCGATGAGCTGCAGAAGGCCGATCACATCGTCGGCATGACCGGCGATGGGGTCAACGACGCCCCTGCGCTGAAGAAGGCCGATGCAGGTATCGCGGTCAGCGGCGCTACCGATGCAGCCCGGGCTGCCGCGGAGATCGTGCTCACCACGCCGGGCCTCGGCGTGATCGTGGATGCCATCAAACAGGCACGTATCGTCTTCGAGCGCATGCAGAGCTACACCATTTTTCGCATCGCCGAGACCATCCGCATCATCTTCTTCATGGGCCTGGCCATCGGGGTCTTCCAGTTCTACCCGGTGACCGCACTGATGATCATCGTGCTGGCCCTGCTCAACGATATCCCCATCCTCGCGATCGCCTACGACAACACCAAGCTGCGCAACCGCCCCATCCGCTGGGACATGGGGCAGGTGCTGGTGATGGCGAGCTGGCTCGGTGTGGCCGGCGTGATCTCTTCCTTCGCTCTGTTCTGGATCGCGATGGAATACCTGAAGCTACCGCTGGACTTCGTGCAGTCGGTATTCTTCGCCAAGCTGGTGATCGCGGGCCACGGCACCATCTACAACACCCGCATCGACGACTGGTTCTTCAAGCGCCCCTGGCCGTCCTGGGTGCTGTTCGGTTCCACCTTTTCCAGCCGGGTGATTGGCACCATCATCGCGGTATACGGATTCGGCCTGATGACACCCATCGGTTGGGGCTGGGCGCTGGGCATGTGGGCCTATGCACTGAGCTGGTTCGTGTTCAACGATGCGGTCAAGATGGCGGTGCTGCGCTACTATCGCAAGCGCAAGGCCAACCTGATGATCTAAGCACTACCTGTCGGAGCCCCTATGAGTCAGAGACCTTTCAGCGACCGCTTCTGTGCGCCTCATGGTGGCCAATGGCATCTGCGCGATATCGACCCGGCCGAAACCGATGGTCTTCACGGCAAGAAGAAGGTACGCAAGGAGATCAAACAATATGCCCAGCGCATGCGCGAACTGCAGTACCTGCTCTACGCGGAGGGTAAGCACAGCCTGCTGATCGTACTCCAGGCAATGGATGCGGGCGGCAAGGACGGCACCATCCGTCACGTGCTGGGCTACATGAACCCCCAGGGCTGTCATGTCGCGCCGTTCAAGGTGCCGACCGACGAGGAAAAGGCCCACGACTTCCTGTGGCGCGTCCATCCTCATGCGCCGGGCCGCGGACGGGTCTCGATCTTCAACCGCTCTCACTACGAGGACGTGCTGGTGGTGCGCGTGCATGACCTGGTGCCCGAGGCGCAGTGGCGCCGGCGCTACGACCGCATCAATGACTTTGAGCGCCTGCTTGCCGACAACGGCACGACCATTCTGAAGTTCTTTCTGCACATCAGCCCGCAGGAGCAGCTGCGGCGGTTCCGCAAGCGCCTGGAGAACCCGGCCAAGCAGTGGAAGATCAGCGAGGCCGACTATAGCGAGCGCCGCTACTGGGACCAGTACCAGGCCGCCTATGAGGACGCCATCGCCCGCTGCAACACCAAGCATGCCCCCTGGTTCATCATCCCGGCCGATCACAAGTGGTTTCGTAACCTGGCGGTCTCGCGCATCGTGGTCGAAACCCTGGAAGGCCTGAACATGGCGCTCCCGCCGCCCTCGGTGGACATCGACGAAATCCGCTGCAAATACCTCGCGGAGTTGGATCAGGCTCGCGAGCCCGACCGCCAATAGCGAATCAGCAGATAGCCGAACAACATCCCGCCCAGATGGGCGAAATGTGCCACGCTCGATTGCGTGCCCGTGATGCCGAACAGTAGCTCCACCCCGCCGTACAGGATGACGAACCACTTCGCCCGCAGGATCATGGGGGGGAACAGCAGCATCAGTCGGACATCGGGATAGGTCATTCCGAACGCCAGCAGGATCCCGAACACGCCGCCGGAGGCCCCAATGGTGGGATAGGCACCGCCGCTGTAATAGGCCGCAAGCAATTGGGTCAACCCCGCCCCCACCACGCACACCAGGTAGAACACCAGAAAACGCCCGGAGCCCCAGGTTCGCTCCATGGGCACGCCGAACAGCCACAGGGCATACATATTGAAGAAAAGATGCATCCAGCTGCCATGCAGAAAGGCATAGCTGACCAGCTGCCACGGCTCGAAGCCGGGACTTTGGGCGGGAAAGCCCGTTTCTACGCCCGCTCCCAGGGGCCAAAGGGCAAAATACCCGATCAGGGCCTCGGGTCGAGATAGCTCGAGCAGGAACAGCGCGATATTGATCGCCAGCAGGCCCTTTACAATGGGGGTGACCGGTACGCTGGATGAGGTATCGTCAACCGAGCTCATGCCATCCCCATGGGCAGTACTCCAGGCGCCGTTTCGAATCGAATGAGGAAGACATGAAACTCAATGAACAGGTAAAACATTACTACGGGAAGGTACTGGAAAAGAGCGATGACCTCCAGACCGACGCCTGCTGTACGCCCGGCGACATGCCGCCCCATATCGAGCAACCGCTGGCGCTGATCCACCCCGAGGTGACTGGCCGTTACTATGGCTGCGGCTTGGTGGTCCCGGAAGATCTCGCGGGTTGTCGAATATTGGACCTGGGGTGCGGCAGTGGCAGAGATGTCTATCTGCTCTCTGCCCTGGTGGGGCCCGAAGGCGCGGTCACCGGGGTCGACATGACGCCCGAGCAACTGGCCGTCGCGCGCGCCCATGTCGCCTACCATGCAGATCGATTCGGGCATCCGCAGTCCAATGTCCGCTTCCTGGAGGGACAGCTCGAGGACCTGGATCACCTTGACCTGGAACCGAACAGCTTCGATATCGCGGTTTCCAACTGCGTCCTGAACCTGGTACCGGACAAACTGCGGGTGCTCGAGCAGGTCTACCGCCTGCTCAAGTCGGGCGGCGAACTGTACTTCTCCGACGTCTACGCCGACCGCCGGATGTCTGACAACCTCAAGGAAGACCCCGTCCTCTATGGAGAATGCCTCAGCGGCGCCCTCTATTGGAACGATTTTCTACAGTTGGCGAAAACGGCCGGGTTCGGCGATCCACGCCTGGTCTCTGATCGCCCGCTGACACTGACCCAGCCAGAAGTGCGGAAAAAGGTCGGCAATGTGCGCTTCTTTTCGGCTACCTACCGCCTGTTCAAACTGGAGGACCTGGAGCCCGCCTGCGAGGACTATGGCCAGGCGGTGCGCTACAAGGGCACCATCCCCCATCACCCGCACCGGTTCGTCCTGGACAAGCACCATTCGATCGAGACCGGCCGGATGTTCCCGGTCTGTGGCAATACCTACCGCATGCTGAACGAGTCCCGCCTTGCGCGGCACTTCGAATCCTTCGGCGACACCAGTGTCCACTATGGGTTGTTCTCAGGCTGTGGAGAGCAACTGGCTTTCGATATGGAAAGAACGCAGGAAGACGCCACTGGTTGCTGCTGACTTTCATGAGGGTGACCCACGCCCTTGATCATGGAACACCATGCAGGATGAGTGAGGTTCAACGAAACCGATCGGCTGCGGCGCCCGGTGGTGGGTTTCGCGGAGCTCAACCTCACCCTACGAGAGATCGCCAGGAGGTCCCTCGCAAACGAGCAGGAGGGCATCCTGCTGATCTGTCGTTGCCTTTCTCCTCTTTGCGGTTCTTCGCGTCCTTTGCGGTTAGAGGTTTTCCATATCAGCGGCGAGTGCAATCCGGCCTTTCTCGGCAGTCCACTGGGTAGCCAACCACAACGGGGTCGCTATCCACACCCAAGATCACGAGAGAGGCTTGGCGCGTTATTGGGGCGCGACACCGACCAGTAGCACCCTATGGGAGGGCCTTCAGGCCCGACGGACTTGCCATCGCGGCTGAAGCCGCTCCCACGGCCTCGATGTGGTCAATATTCGACTGCAAAGGACGCAAAGCACCTCCTCGATCATCGTTCGATAGTCGCGATGTTGCCGAGGGTGGCGCGGATCTCCTGCAGCGTGGGCGCGTACAAATCACCCGGCTCGGCAAACACCCCAAGGCAGGTCATGCGCAGCACATTCGGCTGGCGCGGCGACGCGAGCCAGAAATGATAGCCCTCGAAATACTGGCTTGCGCCTCCTCCGTCATCAATGCCGGCGAGCGTGAGCGACGCTACGCGGAGCGGCGACTCAGCGCGTACGACCTCCTCCATCACATGCTCGACGCCGGTGATCCGGAAGCTGCCGGGCTGAATATCGACCCCCTGGTGGTCCACACGGTCGATCTCGAAATCGCACTGCGGCGCGTAGGCATTGGCTGCGCCCACCACCTTGCCGTCCTGTAGAAAGACCCGCGCCTCTCCCGCACTGACGTGCAGCGGCTTGTGCAGCACCACGCGGCCACCTTCGAGGTCGATGTATCGATCGAGCGAACCCGCTTCACGCACGCTGCTGCCGCCGCCTCGGCAACCAGCCAGCAAGAGAAAGACGAGACCAATCCCGACGAGCGAACGGATATTCATGTGGCTGCCCCTTGATGCCATGGTCCTTCCATCTGTGACAGCCTGATTTTGGCGCGGTTCTGTCCCGAGGCCGAACCTGCGCCGCCTGCGGCGGCCTGTGGAACGAAGGGCGCTCTCCGGTTGCACTCCCCGATCGAGGAATAGCTGATCAATCCCTCCCCCCGCTTGCGGGGGGAGGTTAGGAGGGGGGTAAACCGCTGTTTGAACTTCCCCTTCCTGCCTCTTTCAGAAGTGGGGGAGGTGAAAAATCGAATTCTTCAGGTCTTCATTAACGCAAAAGGCCCCTCGCGGGGGCCGTTCATGTGGGACCAGGTCTTCGGCAGGGATGGATTCGCGGCTATGCCGCTCACCCCTGCGGGGCGTCGTCGCTACGCTCCGACGTCCTGCGCCGCCTGCGGCGGCTTGTCGAACGAAG
>JANTHJ010000054.1 GCA_024762475.1 Chromatiales bacterium
CCCTCAGAACCTTCCTCCGACAACAGCCGCCCCCCTCTGGTCCGGAGATCGCGCATTTCCTGGACACCAAGATCGCGCCGCTGTTCGACTTCCAGACCATGGCCCGCCAGGCAGGGGGGCGCTGGTACGCAAGACTCACGCCCGAGAAGCGAATGGCCATGGCCGAAGAGATGAAGCGCTTGTTCCTGACGCGCCTCACCGAGGCATTGTTGCTCTATCAAAATCAAGAGGTGCGATTCCTGCGGCCACGCATTTCCACCGATGGGCGTGAGGCCGATGTCACCATGCTGATCATCGACCCACGCAGCTATCCGGCGAGGATCGACTTCCGCGTGGCCCTGGACGGCCCACGCTGGCGCATCATCGACATCGCCGCCAATGGCAGTCGCGCCACGGTCTACTACCGGCGCATGCTGGCCCAGGAGATGGCTCGCCGCGCCTGGTATCGCCAGCAGGCAGCGCGCCCGCCGATGGCGCCCGCACCGATGGGTGGCATGGGCGGTATGAGTGGCATGGGGGGCATGCCCCCTGTCGCTCCGGGCAGGCCCTACGCCCCCTGGCGCTGACAGGGTCCGCGGAGAGGCGGTTTCAACTGGTGATCCGGCGATAGATATCCGAGACCTTCAGGGGTAGACGGGCGATATCGTCGAGCACCGTGTAGTTCGCCGCGCCATACATGTGGGGCAGGTAGTCCTGCCCCTCCTTGTCGATGGTGATGCAATACGCATGCACCCCCTCCCGGCGCGCCTCGAGCAGGGCCTGGCGGGTATCCTCGATGCCGTAGTCGCCCCGGTATTCCAGGTCGTAGTCGTCCGGCTTTCCGTCCGACAGGGTGACCAGCAGCTTGGTGCGCGCCTCCACCTGCTTGAGCTTTTGCACCAGGTGACGGATGGGCGCCCCCATACGGGTGTAGTCCTTGGGCTCGATATTGCAGACCCGGCCGATCACCCGCTCGTCCCAGGACTCATCGAAATCCTTGACCCGGTAGGCATCACAACGCTTGCGCGTCCAGCCGGAGAAACCATAGATGGCATAGCGATCACCCAGGGTCTCGAGCGATTCGGCCAACAGGATCAGCGCCTCACGCTCGGCCTCGTTGATCCAGCCCCGAGTGGAACCGGACATGTCCACCATGAACATCACCGCGATGTTGCGCTCCTCGCGGTGTTGGCGCGTGAACACCCGGTCGGACATCTCCAGCCCCTGATGGACATCACCCCAGGCCTCGACCAGGGCATCGATATCGATGTCGTCACCGTCACGCTGACGCTTGAGCAGTTTGTCCTCGCCGCGCAGGATCTCGAAGGTGCGGCGCAGTGAACGCACGTGCCCTGCATACTTGCCGAGGGTCTGCTCGTAGAAGGTGGTATCGATCGGCTCCACCTCGATCTCGCGCAACACGCACCAGTCCTTCTTGTAGGCCTGGCGCGCCTTGTCCCATTCGTTGTACCGGTGTGCCCCTTCCTCGTGATAGGTACCCGACCAGACGTCATTGGCATCCTGCTCGTCGGGCTTGAACAGGGTCGGATCGTACTCGCCATCTCCGGCCGGAGAGAGATATTCCGGCGGGATCTCGCCCAGATCCAACAGCACCGAGGTGAGGCGCTCGGTCACCTGCTCGGGCACCGGGATGGGCGCATCCTGCAGGGCGATCTCGAAGGGCAGCAGGTCGTCCTCTGCGGCCTCTTCCTTTTCCTTCAGCTCGAACGATTCGAGCGGCTCGCGCTCCGGCGCCCCCTCGGTGATCTCGTCGGCGATCACGCGCAACATCTGGCGCAACCAGTCCTTGTCGCGGGCCAGGCGCGCCTGGCGCGCAGCCCAGGCCTCGGCGGGGCGTAGCTGCCCCTGGTAACACAGCGGGCCGGGCAGTTCGGCTTCATACAGGCGCGCCATCCAGGCGAGGGTATCGGCCACCCCTGCATCGGGCGACTCCAGGGCCTGGCGTGCCGCCGCCCAACTGGCGGGCAGCAGGTCGTCTTCGAGGGCCTCGCTGAGCCGACGCATGGTCCTCGAAAGCCCGGGCAGTTCACGCTGGATGAAGGCATCCAGACGGATCGCCTCGAGGCGCCCGAAAACGGCCTGCGCTCGCGCCGGGTCGGCACAGGCGGCGAACGCCGTGGCCAGATCCTGGTTCAGGGTGCCGCAACGGGTCTGGGCCCAGAGCTGGGCCACATGGGCCTTGTAGAGCTGGAAATTGTCCTCGCGATTGTCCAGGTGCGCCATAATCTCGGGAAGATAGATGATCTCCCCATCCGTCCAGGCCACCTCGTCCCGCTCTATCTTGAGCCGCCTGCCATCCAGCCCCTGGACGAAATGGCCGAGAACGCCTACCGACGCTTCGTACAGGGCCCCGTTGGCCCGACGATGCCCGAGCGCCAGAAAACCCTCCAGATCACGGATCACCGCCATCGCCGCATTCAACCCGCTGCGGTCGTAGCTGTCCATCGCATGCAGGCACCAGTTGACGATCACCTCGGGCTCCACCGACCCGATCATGCCCAGCGCCCGCTGGGCGAACTCAAAGGCCAGGTTGGTGCTGGTCGCCGCGGCGCGGCGCGTCCAGTCGAGCACGAATCGCTGGGCATCGGGCGGCACATCGGCAAGCGGCCCGGCCAGGTCCTCGCTGTGCAGAAAGGTGAATTCCACCTCCAGACATTCATCCAGGAACGCCACGATCTCGTCGTGGCTCAACTTGGCCGGCTGCGACATCAATACCACCTCCCGGCATTAACCCACATTAAAAATACTGGCATTTTGAATCTCAATATAAAAATCCGTGAATTGGCGAAGCGTTCGGACAGGCCTAAAGTCAATAAAGGAGCAGAGCGATTCAGATAGTCCCGCACTTCGGGGCCATGTCGCCCGCCAAAGCCCACCGATTCGCCGGAGGATCATCATGAGCCAATTCTACGCACTGGAAAGCCACACCCTAGGTAGTGAAACCGCCCTCGAACGTCCTCACCAGGAGCTGGCCAGGCACGTCAACCTGAACGCCCCCGCCAGTAGTGTGGTGACCGACCTCGCGCAGGTCGCCGCGATGACGATCAGCCCCTGCGCCGGCATCGAAGAGGCCAACGAGCGGATGATCGCCGCCAATGTACGCCTGCTCTTTGTCACCGACCAGTACTATCACGTGATGGGCCTGATCACCGCCCGCGACATCACCGGTGAGCGTACCGTGCGCTATATACAGGAGCATGGCGGCAAGCGCGCAGACCTGATGGTGCGGGACATCATGACCCCGCGCCACCATATCGAGGTGCTTGAATACGACGATATCCTCGAGGCCCGCGTCGGCGATGTCGTCGAGACCCTGCGCCGCCTGGGACGGCAACATGCGCTGGTCGTAAAGCGTGGGAGCGGAGACGAACTCGACCGGATTGCCGGGATCGTCTCCACCACCCAGGTGGCCAGGCAGACCGGTGAGAGCATCGAGTCGATGGGGTTGGCGACCAGCCTTGCGGAGCTGGCAGGACAACGGTGAAGCGACCGCGTGGCGCCGGTTGTCCTCAGAACAGCGAAGAAGACAGCTCGTTGATCGCCACCAGCATCTCCGGCTCGTCGGTGAGGGCCTGCGACACGCTGGCACGGCAGGCCACCACCGGGTCCACACCGCTGGCGATGAGCTTGGCCGCATGCACCAGCAGGCGGGTCGAGGCGCCTTCGTCCAGGCCCTGCCCCTTCAAATTGCGGGTCATGTGGGCAAACTTCACCAGGCGGTCGGCCAGCTTGCGCTCGACGCCCGATTCCTTCTCGATGATGCCCGCCTCCAGGTCCGCGTCCGGATAGTCGAATTCCAATGCGACGAAGCGCTGCCGGGTGGATTGCTTGAGCTCCTTGAGCACCGACTGATAACCAGGGTTGTAGGAGATGGCCAGGCAGAACTCGGGGCCCGCCTCCAGCAGTTCCCCCAATTTTTCCATGGGCAGCACGCGCCGATCGTCGGCCAGCGGATGGATCACCACGGTGGTGTCCTTGCGCGCCTCGACCACCTCGTCGAGATAGCAGATGGCCCCTGCGCGCACCGCCGCTGCCAGCGGACCATCCACCCATACCGTCTCACCACCGCGCACCAGAAAACGTCCCACCAGGTCGGAGGCGGTCAGGTCATCATGGCAGGAAACGGTGATCAACGGCCGCTGCAGACGCCACGCCATATACTCCATGAAGCGGGTCTTGCCGCAGCCGGTAGGCCCCTTCAGCAGCACGGGCAAGCCGTTGCGGTAGGCTGCCTCGAACACCGCGATCTCATCGCCGACCGGCTCGTAGTAGGGTTCGTCCTCGACCCGGTAGTCCTGGGGCCTCAGTACCTTCGCCTGTTCAGTCACCAATCTCTCTCCATTGGAATGCCAAATCCGCGCACATGATCGGCCGCGAGAACCCCGCGGGCAACCCGACATTGGTTAATGAAAACCATTCACGGCGCCTACATACGGCACATCTATTAGCACATCGGAAAATTCGATTATCAGCGCATGGTAGTCGACCGCCGGTGAGAGTATCTTTAGCGATCCTTAGATTAGGCCCCTTCGGGTGCCAGCCGGCCAGCCTGCCTGGCCCGCCCCGGCGCATCCGCCGGGCCATGAACTTCTGAGTATCCGCGACGGAGGAATATCCATGACGGAAGTCGTAGCCACCAACGAGACCATTCTCGTCGTCGGTGGCGGCATCAGCGGCATGACCGCCGCACTTGAAGCCGCCGAGACCGGGAAAAAGGTCGTGCTGGTCGAGAAACGCCCCTACCTGGGCGGACGGGTCAGCCAGCTGTACAAGTACTTTCCCAAGCTCTGCCATCCGACCTGTGGCCAGGAGATCAATCAGCGCCGGGCCAAGATGAACCCGAACCTCACCATCCTGACCATGGCCGAGGTCACTGGCCTGGAAGGCGAGCCGGGGAACTACACCGCCACGGTGAAGCTCAGCCCTCGATACGTCAACGACAACTGCACTGCCTGCGGCGACTGCGCGAAAGTAGTCGAGGCGGAGTTCGACAACGAATACGACTATGGCATGAGCAAGCGCAAGGGTGCCTACCTGCCGCACGTCATGGCCCACCCCATGCAGTATGTGCTGGATCCGCGCATCATCGGCACCGATGATGCCCAGAAGGCGAAGGACGCCTGCAAGTACGGCGCCATCGACCTGGACATGCAGGAGCAGGAGATCAATTTTCCCTGCGGCGCGGTGATCTGGGCCACCGGCTGGCAACCCTACGATGCAGCGAAGATCCAGCCCTATGGCTACGATCGCTTCGAGAATGTGGTCACCAACGTCGAGTTCGAGCGCATGGCCGATCCCAAAGGCCCGACCGGCGGCAAAATCGTCCGCCCCAGCGATGGCAAGGAGGCGAAGAACGTCGCCTTCATCCAGTGCGCTGGCTCGCGCGACCGCAACCACCTGCTGCACTGTTCGCGCATCTGCTGCATGGCCTCGTTGAAGCAGACCCACTACGTGGTGGACGCCTATGACGATGCACAGGTGACCATCTACTACATCGACATCCGCGCCATCGACCGCTTCGAGGATTTCTACCAGACGGTCAAGGCGATGGAAAACGTGAGTTTCGTCAAATCCAAGGTGGCCAACATCATTAGCGACAAGGACGGCAACCCCATCTGCCGCGGGGTAGATACCGAGGGCTATCACCGCTATGAAAACCCCCATGATCTGGTGGTGCTGGCCACCGGCATGGAACCGTCGGTCACCAAGAGCGATTTCCCGGTGGACATCGTCATCAACCGGGAGGGCTTCGTCGAGCCCGACCCGGCCAATGGTGGGGTTTTCGCCGCAGGCAGCGCATCCGACGCGCTCGATGTAAACCGTTCGGTACAGCACGCAACCGGCGCCGCCCTGAAGGCAATCCAGGTGGTCAACCGCGTTGCATGCGTGGAGGGTTAATCCATGTCAGACGAGAAGAAATTTGCCGCCTTCATCTGCACCGGCTGCGGCATTGGTGACCGCCTGGATGCCAAGCAACTGGAAATGACCGCCACTCGTGACGGCAAGATGCAGAGCTGCCACTCCCACGAGATGCTGTGCAGCAAGGAAGGCGTCCAGCTGATTCGCGACCAGATCGACAATGAGGGCGCCAATCACATCATGATTGCGGCCTGCTCGCGCCGCGCCAAGGTCGAGGCCTTCAATTTCACCGACGTGGCCATGAGCCGCGCCAACCTGCGAGAGGGGGTCATCTGGTCCCGCCCCGAGGGCGACGAGCACCAGGAGACCACGCAGGAGATGGCGGACGACTATGTCCGCATGGCCTGCGCCGAAGTACGCTTCATGGAAGTGCCCCAGCCTTCCGAGGAGCAGGGCTGCGTCGAGAACATCCTCATCGTCGGCGGCGGGGTGTCCGGCATGACCGCGGCACTCGAGGCAGCAGCGGCTGGCTTCAACTGCCACATCGTCGAAAAGGAAGGCGAGCTGGGTGGCTGGGCCGCCAAGTGGCACAAGCGCATTCCCTACCGCGCCGCACCCGAGGGCACGCCCAACACCCTGACCGCCCATCTGCCCGACCCGGTCGACAACGACGTGGCCGACCTGATTGGCCAGGTGGAAGCGAGTGACAAGATCTCAGTGCATTTGAACGCACGGGTGACCCGCACCTCCGGCGCCCCGGGACGGTTTGCCGCAGACATCACCACCGAGTCCGGCTCGACCACCACCGAGAACTTCGGCGCCATCGTGCAGGCCTCCGGCTGGAAACCCTTCGACATCGACAGTCTGCCCGAGTATGGCCACCAGCATCCCGACGTGGTGACCAACGTCGAACTCGAGCAGATGGCGCGCGAGGCCGGCGACGGCCCCATCAAGCGCCCCTCGGACGGCAAGGAGGTCAAATCGGTGGCCTTCGTGCAGAACGCAGGCCAGACCTCCACCAAGGAAGGCTACCTGCCCTACCATTCCGGGATCGGCGACCTGATCTCTATCAAGCAGGCGATGTACTTCAAGGCGCAGAACGGTGACGACTGCGACACCACCATCCTGTACGACAACCTGCGTACCCCTGGCGCACCGGGCGAAGACTTCTACCGCGCCGGCCAGCAGAAGATGGTGATCTTCACCAAGGCGTCGGTGGACCAGGTTGCCGCCGACGGCTCCGGCGCCAAGGTCAAGTTCAAGGACAAGATCCTGGACGAAGACGTGGAGCTGCCGGTCGACCTGGTGGTGCTCGACATCGGCATGGTACCTAACTCCGGTCCCGATCCCTACGCCGCCAACGAGTCCCTCGAAGGCATGTCCGAAGAGGAGCAGGAGGCCGTCAAGGAAGAGTTGGAATCGGAGACCGCGGTCACCGTCGAGTCCATCCTCAACCTCGATTACCGTCAGGGCACCGACCTGCCGCAGCTCAAGTGGGGCTTCACCGACTCTCACTTTATCTGCTTCCCCTATGAGACCCGCCGCACGGGTATCTATGCTGCCGGTCCGGTGCGCCGCCCGATGGACATCAAGCAGGCCCAGGACGACGCCACCGGCGCGGCCATGAAGGCCGTCCAGGCAGCGGTACACGCAGCCCATGGAGAGGCAGTGCATCCGCGGGTGGGCGACCTTTCCTATCCGCGCTTTCGCAAGGAAGGCTGCACCCAGTGCAAGCGCTGCACCGTGGAATGTCCCTTTGGCGCCATCAACGAAGACGAGGAGCGTTATCCGCTGTTCAACGAATCGCGCTGCCGCCGCTGCGGCACCTGCATGGGCGCCTGCCCGGTGCGGGTCATCTCGTTCGACAACTACTCCATCGACACGGTCGGCCAGCAGATCAAGAACGTGGATGTGCCCGACGAGTTCGAGGAAAAGCCGCGCATCCTGGTGCTGGCGTGCGAGAACGACGCCTACCCGGCACTTGACCAGGCCGCTGTCAGCGGTCAGGAGATCAGCCCGTGGGCACGGGTCATCCCGGTGCGCTGCCTGGGCTCGGTCTCCCTCTCATGGGTCACCGACTCCATGAACAACGGCTTCGACGGCGTGATCATGATGGGCTGCAAACGCGGCGACGACTACCAGTGCCACTTCGTGCGTGGCTCTGCGATGGCTGCCGAGCGTATGGCCAAGGTCGGCGACACCCTTTCCACCCTCAACCTGGAACCGGAACGGGTGGTGGTCCACGAGGTCGCCATCACCGACATCGAGCGCGCACCGCGCCTGATCAAGGAGATGGAGGACGTAGTCGAAAGGGTGGGCCTGAGCCCATTCAAGTTCTGACCTTGAGGGAGAGAGACAATGAGCGATATGAATACAGCAATGGTTGAAAAGTATCGCAACGACTTCCTCAAGGAAGTCGAGGCGAACGTCGAAGAAGGCCAGTGGGTCAAGATGTGCATGCAGTGTGGCGTGTGCTCCGGCTCCTGCCCGCTGGGCAATGCCTGGGCGCATCCGCCCCAGGAGATTTTCATGATGATTCGGGCCGGCAAGCGCGACGAGGTGCTGAAGTCCGATTCCATGTGGATGTGCACCTCCTGCTACAACTGCATCGTGCGCTGTCCGCGCGAGCTGCCCATCACCCACATCATGCACGGCCTGGCGACCTATTCGAAGCGCCTGGGTCTGGCGCCGAAGACTCAGCCCACCTCGCAGTTCTCGGAGATCTTCTGGAACAACATGATGAAGCGCGGCCGGGTGAACGAGCTGAAACTGGGGCTTTCCCTGTACTTCAAGGATGGGTTCGGCCAAGGCATCAAGAATGCCCTGGCGAACCAGAAGCTCGGCATGAGTATGATGAAGGCCAAGCGCATGAGCCCGGCCGAGTTCTTCGGCGGCCACGGCATCAAGGATGCCAGCGGCCTGCAGAAGATGATCAAGAAGGCCGAAGAGATCGAGCTGGCCAAGCTCAAGGCCAATACCTAACGGAGCATCGAAGATGGCTAAACGTGAATATTCCTACTACCCCGGCTGCTCCTCGCAGGATGGCGCCTCCTCGTCCAACCTGAAGCGCTCCATCGACACCATGTGCGAGGTGCTGGACGTCAAGCTCAACGAGATCCCCGACTGGAATTGCTGTTCAGCCTCCATCGGCTATGGCAGCGGCGGGGTGTTGCCACGCATGGCCCTGTCAGCGCGCAACATCGCCCTGTCCGAGCAGCACAACGCCGGGCAGGACATCGTGGCCACCTGCGCGGCCTGCTGGCTGGCGACCAAAGAGGCCGCCGAGCGATTCAAGGAGGACGAGAATTTCTTCCAGGAGGCCAATACGGCACTCGCCGAGGCCAACCTGAAAATGACCAACCAGACGCCCATCCGCCACATGTGCGAGGTGCTTATCGAGGACATCGGCTACGAGGCCCTCTCGGAGGGTGTCAAGAAGCCGCTCGAAGGCATCAAGATCGCGGGCTATGTCGGCTGCCAGACCAACCGGCCTTTCGGCATCGCCGGCGAGTCCTTCGAGAACCCGATGTACCTGGACAAGATGGTGGACTCGCTGGGCGCCGAAGCCATCCCGACCTACGAGAAGAAGGTGCAGTGCTGCGGCGGCGCGCTGGCCTTCTCTGAACCGGAGAGGTCGCAGGAGATGATCAAGGGTATCATCGAGGCTGCCTACGACAATGGCGCCGACATGATCGCCACGCCCTGTCCACTGTGTCAGGCCAATGTGGAGATCTACCAGGATCAGATCAACGAACGCTTCGGTACCAAGTTCGAGATGCCAGTGGTTTATTACAGCCAGCTGATCGACGTGGCCTATGGGCGCTCCGCCGAGGATGCGGCGTTGGATGGACAGATCATCAAGGCCAAGAAACTGGACGATATCGCCGCAAAATAGCGCCCCCACACAGGGCCACCACAAAAAACCCGCTTCGGCGGGTTTTTTTGTGGCGGTGAGATCTCCTGCCGCACCACCGCCTCCGCCCGTCAACAATGGGAACACGATTCCTCACCCGTTGAATTTTTCGGGCGTTTGGCCGTCACTAATCATTGGCGGCCACAGAATGTGGCATGCAAAGGAGGTCTGAAACACTCAGCTTCCTGGCGGCACTGGGACGTGCCGGCACAATACGATAACGAGAGCTGTACCACCCGGGAGACCATCATGCCGAAACACCTGCTGCCCGTGCTGCTGATCCTGATCCTTCCGCTCACCGCCCTCGCACAGGGCGACAAAACCACCCTGCACTGGGTTGGGTGCGGTATCACCAAGAAGTCCTTCATGGCCGAGTTGTCCAAGGCCTACCAACAAAAGACCGGCGTAACGATCGTCATAGAGGGTGGTGGTGCCACCAAGGGCATCCGTGAAGTCGCCAAAGGCACTGTCCCCATGGGCGGGAGCTGCCGTCCCAAGCTGAGCGGTGCAACCGAAGAGTTGCGCACACGCATGAACCCGGTCGCCTGGGACGCCCTGGTGGTCATCGTGCATCCAGATAATCCTGTCAATAACCTTACCCTCTCCCAGCTGCGCCAGGTCTACGAAGGAAAGATCACCAACTGGAAGACACTCGGAGGCAGCAACCAGCCTATCGACTTGTTGATTCGACGGGGAAAATTCTCGGGCGTCGGGCGCACCCTGCGCCAGCTGGTCTTCAACGACTTCGACAAGAAATTCGCTTCCGACCATGTCTACAAGTCATCCGGACCGCTGGAGAAGGCGGTCGAGAATGACCCCTGGGCACTGGCGGTGACCGGTGTGAGCAGCGCCAAGAAGCGTGCGGTGAAGATGCTCGCCCTGAACGGCAAGCAGCCGGACTACGAACACATCCGCAGCGGCGAGTATCTGCTCTATCGACCGCTCTATATCACTGCCAATCCGGCCGATCCACAGTACCCTGAGGTCAAGCGGTTCGTCGACTTCGCCCATACCCGCCAGGGTCGGGAGATCATTCGCAAGACCGGGGCGGTACCCTATCTGGATGCCCTGAACCTGATTCGCAAGCAACGCGAGGAATGGGAAGATGCCAGAGCGGTGACCACCGCGTCGCGAAGATAGGGAAAACGGGTCGGCACAACCTCAGTAGTGGCGCAGCCGCAGCAGGAGTTGCTGCTCCAGGCAGGTTCGCACGCCCCGGATGCGCTGCCTCGCGATCAACACCTTTCGAGACCCGAGGATCGGGGCAAAGCCGGTCCTGCCAGCCAAAGAGGCAGGCGCCGGGTAGCGGGTCTGCAATAGAAAAAGGCGCCCTTGGGGCGCCCTGTCGTTATCGGAACGGATACCGCCCGATCAATCCCTGTCGCCACAGCTTTCGGTACCGCAATCGGCGCCCAGGGTCTCTTTGCGCATGGCCTCCTCTGCCTTGGCGTTGCGCGCCGCGATCTCGGCCTGCATGCGCGCCTCCCAGACCTCCTTGCGTTCCTGGAGCCGGCGGTCCCAGGCCTCCTTCTGCTCGGGAATGCTCATCTCCCCGAACAACACCTGGCGCATCAAACGGTAACCGAACTTGATCAGCGCCTCATCACTCTGAGCCAGCTCGTCGTAGGTCTGCTGCGGCAGGTCATAGGTCTTCTTGAAATTCTCGCTCAGCACGAACTTGCGAAACATGTCGAAGTTGAACGAGGCCATGAAGAACAGCTGCAGGCTCATCTCGTTGGGGCGCCCCACCCCCGGGCCACCGGAGCGCTTCTTCAGGATCAGCTCATACCATTCCCGGTTGAACTCGTCGTATTCCTCGACACCCTGCTCCTGGCGGTATTCGGCCACGCTGATCTCGCGATCCTCTTCATGTCCTTTGCAATGCTCTTCGACCACCAGGGAATACTGTTGCTCTGCGACGTTCGAATCCTTGCGGCGCATTGCCAGCAGGCCGACGGGGTAGTAGCGACAGACGGTGGGCCGGTCCTCATAGACGCTGCACCCGTTTTCGCCGTCCAGGAGCAGGCAGGCCCCTTCGTCATCGGTGCGCAGTTTGATGCCGGGCACGCCATCACGCTCGAGCTGGAAGGGCACCGTGTGCTTCTTCAGGAACTCTTCCGAATCCATACCCAGTCGGCGTTGCAGGCGCAGAACATCATAAGGCGCAAGCGTGACATCCGCCGCCTTGCAACAGGCGTTGAAGCAGGAGATGCCCTTGTAGCAGCGGAACTTGATCTTCGAATCGGCCGTCAGCAGTACCGGCAGGTTGGCGCTGGCCAATTCCTCGGGGATGTCCAGTTTCTCGTCACTCATCGACCTCACCTCTCTGGCAGGGGGACCATAACGGGCCCAACGCTTCAGCCTGACACAGCCGCCAGGGCCGATCAGGCCGCGAATTATAGGGTTTTGGCCAGCCCGGCGGGTACCGTCCGACCGATATTTACTAACGAAAAAAGCCCGGGCACCCAGCGGGCGCCCGGACTCCTCAGCCTTACGGCTCAGCCGTTGCCGGCTGTCGGGCTGTTACTTGAACAGCTTGGACTTGTCGACCAGATCCTTGTGAGCCCGCTTGAAGCAGGTCCAGGTCTTGGTCTCCTTGTCGTACACCGAGTTCACGAAGCACTTCCAGTTCTCTTCGTCGACGAAGTTCTTGTCCATGCGATAGTAGAAGCCCGGGTAGCGGGATTCCTCGCGGAACTGGATGTGTTTCATGTGAGCTTCCGCCGTCAGGATACGGTGGTAGTTCTCCCAGGCACGCAGCAGCTCGTGAAGGTCTTTGGCCCGCATCTTCAGCGAGTCTTCCTTCAGCATTTCCAGCTTCTGCTCAGCCAGGTTGAGCATATGCTCGTTGGTGGTGTAGTAGGTTGCGACACCGGCCACGTACTCGTCCATGATCTTCTGCAGGCGGAACTGCAGCATCCGTGGCGTGATGTAGTTGGGGTTCACGTCGATCGCCGTGGTGTAGTCCTTGAACTCCAGGTAGTTGCGAACCGGACGGTAGATCTCCTCCATCAGAGTATCCACGTCGGTATCCAGCTCCGGGGTCCAGTCCTTGTTGTCCATCACGAACTTGACCATCGACTTCGCGCACATGCGACCTTCGGCGTGGGAGCCGGAGGAGAATTTGTGGCCGGAGGCGCCCACGCCGTCACCGGCGGTGAACAGGCCCTTCACGGTGGTCATGCCACGATAACCCCAGTTCCAGCCTTCCGGCAGGTGCGAGGGGATCTTGTCCTTCTCCGGATGCTCCTCGGTGGTCGGTGCACCGATATCCTCGGGACCGGAGGCCCAGATGCCGCAGCAGCCGGAGTGCGACCCCAGCAGATAGGGTTCGGTGGGCATCAGCTCGGAGTTCTTCTTCTCCGGCTCAATGTTCTCACCCGCCCAGATGCCGCACTGGCCGATGCACATGTCGAGGAAGTCTTCCCAGGCCTCGGCCTCGAGGTGCTTCACCTCGCGCGGGGACAGGGTTTCACGCAGATTCGCCAGGGCCGTCACCGTATCCATCCAGATCGGACCGCGACCCTCGCGCATCTCCTTGAGCATCAGGTGATTACGCAGGCAGGAAGCCGGCACGGCAGCGTGGCCGTAGGGCGGATAGTCGTCCAGCATTTCCTTGTTGCGGTCCATGTAGACCTCGCCGAACGCGTTGGTCGCCTTGGACTTGAACAGGAGGAACCAGGCGCCCACAGGGCCGTAACCGTCCTTGAAGCGGGTCGGCACGAAGCGGTTCTCCATCATGGTCAGCTCGGCGCCAGCCTCGGCAGCCATGGCGTAGGTGGAACCGGCGTTCCACACCGGGTACCAGGCACGACCCTGACCTTCACCAACCGAACGCGGGCGGAAGAGGTTGACGCAGCCACCAGCGGCCAGCATGCAGGCCTTGAACTTATAGACATGCAGCTTGTGCTCGCGGACGTTGAAGCCGACAGCACCGGCGACGCGATTCTTGTCGTTCTTGTCGTTGACCAGCTTGACGATGAACACGCGTTCCTGGATGCGGTCGGTGCCCAGCGCCTTCTTGGCGGCCTCGGCCACGATCCACTTGTAGGATTCGCCATTGATCATGATCTGCCACTTACCGGAACGGACCGGTTTGCCGCCGTCCTTCAGCGAAGGCAGGCCTTCGGCACCGTTGTGACGCTCGCCATTCTCGTCCATCTTCCAGATCGGCAGGCCCCATTCCTCGAACAGGTGCACCGACTCGTCCACGTGGCGGCCCAGGTCATACGCCAGATCGTCGCGAGTGATACCCATCAGGTCGTTGGAGACCATGCGCGCGTAGTCGGCAGGATCCTGCTCGGAACCGATGTAGGTGTTGATCGCGGACAGACCCTGGGCGACGGCGCCGGAACGGTCCAGCGCGGCCTTGTCGACCAGCTTGACCTTGATGTCGGCGCCGGCGTCCTTGGCCGCGTCCAGCCAGGGACCGATCTCGTAGGCAGTGCCACAGGCGGCCATGCCGCCACCGATGATGAGGATGTCGACTTCTTCTTCGACGACTTCGGGATTTCCGAATTCAGCCATTACTCAATACCTCGTAGTCAATGTTCGTTTAATGCCGCGATCACTTGCAGATCAGCTCGCTCGCATCGCCCTCACGCCAGCCGTTTTGCTCGCCCTTGTTGAAGAAACCGGGTTCGGCAATCTTGCCCAGGTCGGCCTTCGGCTTGCCGCCGTACGGATCGATGGAGCCCTCGGGGGTAGTGCGGATGGGGAACTTGAAACGCTTCATGGTGCCGTTGCGGAACTTGATGGTCCACATAATCGAATCGGTACCGCGCAGTGGCTGTACCGAGGCGCCCAGCGGGACGATATCTGCATAGGGACGCGCCTCGATGGCGTTCTGCGGGCAGATCTTGATGCAGGAGTAGCACTCCCAGCACTGCTCGGGTTCCTGGTTATAGGACTTCATGGCGTGGCCGGTTTCCGAGCCGTCCTTGTCCAGCTTCATGAGGTCGTGCGGGCAGATGTACATGCACGCGGTCTTGTCCTGGCCTTTACAGCCATCGCACTTGTCGGTACGTACGAATGTAGGCATCGAAAGTTCTCCTGAGGTTTACACTGCAGTGTGTGGGTGTTCTGGGCTGCCCCCGGAGGCGCATCCCGGATCTCTAGCCCCCGCCCGGAAACAGGGCCCGCGGGCGTTTCCGGCACCGGCCCGAGTGGTCGATCGAGGATCGCGCTGGACCGGCCGGGGCATCGGGGTGTGTAAACATAGTGAGGGGGGGAAGGAAACGCCAAACAGTTTTACCCGCAGCTGGCATAAATCAGCCTTATTTCATATGCTGATACACCGTTTCAGCCCCAGACCCCCCGCCGCTTGGTGGCAGGCCACACGCCATAGGAACGATAACGGGAATCATTTTCATATTGGAGAGTCCCCCGGCACCATGAGCACTCCTGCACCTCCCCCTCCCACCGGTCGCGCTCCCCTCGCCGCCCGCCTGCTGATCGCCACCGGTTGCGCCCACTGCCCCACCGTGCTTCAGGCCCTGTCCAGGCTGATCGAGGAAGGGGTGATCGGGCACCTCGAGGTCACCAACATCGCCACCCACCCGGAGGTGGCGAAAGACCTTGGCGTCCGCTCGGTGCCCTGGATCCAGATCGGGCCCTTCACCCTGCAGGGCAACCACACCCCGGCAGAGCTGCGTCGCTGGGCCGAGCGGGCCGCCCGCAACCAGGGCATCGCAGACTATCTGGGCGAGCTGATCGAGTCTCGTCGGCTCGACCTGGCGTTGCGGGAGATCCGAGCCCACCCGGAATGGAATCCGGTCCTGTTGGGCATGGTTTCGGACCTCGAAACCCCGGTGGGGGTGCGGATCGGCGCCAGCGCCATGCTCGAGGACCTGGCCGAACACGATGAGCTCGACCCCCTCCTGCCCGGCCTGCGCGAGTTGTTGCAGGCGCCGGAGGCACCGGTGCGTGCGGATGCGGCCTATTATCTGGGCTTGAGCGGCAACCCGACGGTGCGCGAGTGGCTAGAACCCCTGCTGGAAGATCCGGCGCCCGAGGTACGCGAGATCGCCGGAGAGGCACTGACGGCTCTGCCGATTCCGCACTGAGGCGCCGCGGATCATCGCGCGATCGCGCCTGCGGCTCTTTGGACCTGATCGAGCAGCTTACGGATATGCCACTGGTTGGCGGCAAAATCAGCCCGCCCGACGCGCGAGCGCGAGCACAGCAGAAGCTGGCTACGCGGTCCTTCGGGCAGGATACGGATATCCATGTCATCAGTGAAGTGCAGCAGCGGCGTCACCACCTCGGCGTGCAAATGCCCGTGGCCGAGACGCCGGTAGCGCCAACCCAGGGCCTGCAGGGCCTGCTCCACGACCGTTTGCAGCCGGTCGGCGGGGAAGTCGAAGCGCGCCTGGCGCAATTCGGCAAAGGGATGATCCGGCGCGGTGCAGGCCCAGTTGCTCCCCAGGTAGACCTTCAGCCTCGCCCAGGGGCCGGGGGGTGCGAACAGCGGCGCCCGATTGCCCCACAGAGTCGAGGCGATCAAGACCAGCGGCAACAGCAACAGGATCCAAAAGATCGGTTTCATGTCGGCGCATTATCCTGGAAATGGCAGTCGACCGCCCGTGCTCCGATTATGCTTGACCCGGCCGCCGCTGGTACCATTTCCTGCCCAATACCCCGGGTCAGTTCCATGCTCAACCCCCGTGATCAACAGATCGTCCAGGCCCATGCCGCCTTTATCTGCCAGGTGGTGCAGCTCGCCGGCAATGCCGATGCCCGCGCGCAGCTCGACCAGCTACTGCAAGGCGCACAGGAAAACGGCTGGGGTGCCCTGGTCCAGGCCCTCCGCGCCATTCTGGAGGGCCAGAGGGACCTTTCCAGCGTCGCCGGACTGGATGCCGAGGACCGGGTAATCGCAGAGGCCGTGCTGTGCGGCCTGCAGGACCCCAAGACATTGCCGGACCCTGACGAGAAGCCCGAGCCGGCGATGGCCGCCCCCGGCCTGGCGGGCATGATCCACGCGGCGGCGACCGGCGACATGCAGGCATTGGTGCTGCTGGGCCAGATGGGTGAGCAGATGAGCAAGGTCGGCGGCGACATGGCGCGGATCGCCGGGGCCATCCGACCCATGATCGATGGTGAGCGCGACCCCGATCGACTGGCCGGAAAGATGGATGACCGGGGCCGTCAGCTGCTGGAACAGATCCTCCAGGAACTTGCGCAGCTGGAAGGCTCAGCGGAATGATGGAGTCGCGCCTGTTCCTTTTGCTCGGCGCGATTGGCGGCTTTTTCGCGGTGGCCTTCGGCGCCTTTGGCGCGCATGCCCTGACCGAGATACTCAGCCCCGGCCTGCTGGAGGTGTTCCGCACGGGCGTGCACTACCAGGCCACCCACTCGCTGGCGCTGTTGGCGGTGGGGCTGCTACTGCGCGCGGAAGACTGCCGGGCCTATCGTATTGCCGGCTGGGGGTTCACCCTGGGTATCCTCCTGTTCAGCGGCAGTCTCTACCTGCTGGCGATGGTCGATACGCCGCTGCTCGGCATGGTGACGCCCTTCGGCGGGCTGGCCTTTCTGGTCGGCTGGGCCTCGCTCGCATGGGGCCTGTTCCGCTCGCGATGAATTTCGACCCCCTGCTCAATCGCCTGGACAAGAATCGCCGCCAGCTCGGCAAATGGGCCAGGCGCGAGGGCGTCGAGGCATGGCGCCTCTATGATCGCGACATGCCCGAGTTTCCGCTCGCCATCGACTGTTACGGCGACGCTCTGCATGTGCAGGTGTTCGAACGTCGCCGCCCGCTCGAGCCGGAGCAGGCAGAGGCATTGCGCCAGGCGCTGCTCGAGCATTTCGACCTGCAGCCGATGCAGCTGGCCATCAAACACCGACGCCGCCAGCGCGGCGCGGCACAGTACGAGAAGCTGGCCGCCAGTGCCCCCTCGTTCAAGGTGAACGAGGGCGGCTACCGTTTCGAGGTCAACTTGCACCGTTACCTGGATACCGGCCTGTTTCCCGACCATCGCCAGACCCGTCGCATGGTCGAAGAAACGGCCAAGGGCAAGCGCGTGCTCAACCTGTTCGCCTATACCGGCAGCTTCACCGTATATGCCGCCGGGGGCGGCGCCCACCGCACCGTCACGGTCGACATGTCCCGCACCTACCAGGCCTGGAGCCGGCGCAACCTGGAGCACAATGGACTGGACGATCCGTCCTGCCACCAGTTTATCCAGGCGGATGTGATGGGCTTTCTGGAGCGCATGCGCCAGGCCCGCGCCCGCTTCGACCTGATCGTGCTCGACCCGCCCAGCTTCTCCAATTCCAAACGTATGCAACAGACCTTCGACGTCCAACGGGATCAGCTGCCACTGCTGCGCAACAGCCTCGATTTGCTCGCCCCGGGGGGCGAGCTGATTTTCTCCAACAATCGCCGTGACTTCCGGCTGGAGCCGAGAGTCAACGACTGGGCGGAGGTGGAAGAGATCACCGAACAGACGGTACCCAGAGACTTCGCCCGCTACCGTGCGCACCGCTGCTGGCGGATGCGCCATCCGGGCTGACAGGAAACACCATGCCGATCACGAGACTTGCACCCATTACGGCTATCGTTCTGGCACTCGCCAATGGCAAGGCGCTGGCCGAAGTGGTGAGCGAGACGCTCTATTCCCTGCAACCCGACGGCAGGCACTATCTGCTGCAACGAAGCATCCGCTCGGACAGTCCCATTCATCGCTTCCATCTCCCCCAGGGTGTGGGCCGCGATGCCCTGCGCTACGTCAGCCCCGCCGACTATCGCTGGGAGGCACACGACAAAGGCGGCGAGACCATTGCCTTCGACAGCGGGAGTTTCACCCTGATCTACGCAAGCCGGTTCAGCG
>JANTHJ010000055.1 GCA_024762475.1 Chromatiales bacterium
CCGGCGCACTCGCCAGCGCGACCAATACCGCCGCGGCCGGCAGGCTCTTCCTGAATCGTTTTGTTTTCATATCAACTCCCTTCTCGTTTTCTTAAGAGTCCTGGCGAAAGTGCCGCGTTTGAGTCCCTTTGGAGCACAGGCAAAGGTCCCTGCTTCCCCTCGGTCGAAACAGCGTCGCGCTCGCCCGCGGATCATTTAGGCAGTAATCGTGCCGGAATTAGAATCTTCTTGTTTATCAGTTTATTGCGCAGGGATCCCCCCCCCCGACCTCCGCAGGCATGAAAGTTGTAAAAAAACCTGACACTCTGAAAGGACACAGGTGCGATCTGGCCGCGCGCTCTCCCCAAGCCGCCCTCGGCAACAGCAACGGGGTAGCGCAAGACAAAGGGCGCAGCTCCCCGCCCGTCCCGGGCTCAACAGTCGTAAAGAAAACGGACGTCGGGCAGAGGCGACAGTACCCGGGTTGTAACCGTTCAGACCCCGCCGCTGTGCACCAGCTCGTAGTAGAGCTTCTCCAGCTCGGCCTTGTGCTCGGTCTCCTCCGCGGCGAGGAAGGCGAACAGGTCGCGGATGGGCCCCGGCTCGGCCTCGTCGGCCAATGATTGGTACTGCTCCATCGCCGCCTGTTCGCGGCCCAGGGCGTATTGCAGCACCGCCTGGTCGTCGGGTCGTTCCCCCAGGTCCGGCAGATGGATGGCATCGGAGAAGCGGGTATCGCTGGGCGGGGCGGCCAGGCGCTGCTGCAGGTGATCCTCGATGTCGGGACGCTGCATCAGCTCGCTGAACAGCTGCACATGGCGCTGCTCCTCCTCGGCCAGCTCCTCCACCAGCCAACGGATCTGCTTGCTCACCTTGGGCGCCAGGTCGGTGTAGAACCGCTGTGCGCTGCGCTCGAATTCCACCGCCACCGAGAGGATCTCCTGCAGGGTACGGCTGGCCGCGAGGCGTTCGCGGGAACTGGGTGAACCTTCGCTCATGACAACACCTCGCTTGCTTTCATCGATTCGTTTCCTGAGCCACGGATTGTCGGAATGAATTCCGACCTACCCTGCATCGTCGGACGGGTTTCAACCCGATAAGGTTGTAGGGTGGGTTGAGCGGCGCGAAACCCACCACGGACCTGATCCTGAGCCACAGTCCAACAGGTTCTCGGAATGAATTCCGACCTACCCTGCACCGTCGGCCGGGTTTCAACCCGACAAAGCTGTAGGGTGGGTTGAGCCGTGCGAAACCCACCGCGGACCTGCACCGGTAGGCCCATCACCACAATGGTGGGTTTCGTTTCACTCAACCCACCCTACTGATCCGAGTGAGCACGGAGCCATCCCTCAGCGCTGCGCCCGCACGCGGCTCCCCAGCCACCGGTCGATACTGGCCGCGATCCGGTGACCGTCGGCCACCGCGTGGACCACGTCCGGGCCATGCACGCAGTCACCCGCCGCCCATAGCCACTCCACCGAGGTACGGCCGTCCTCGTCCACCTGCAGGCGCCCCCGCTGCCACTCCAGCTGCTCGGTCAGGTCCTCGCCGAGCAGCGAGACATCGGCCATCTGGCCGATTGCCTCGACCACCATGTCCGCCTCATGCAGCCGCACGTCCGACTCGTCGTAACGCGGCGAAAAGCGCCCCTGTTCGTCGAAGATGGAGAGCACCTTCAGGGTCTGCAGGCCGCACAGGCTGTCCCCCTCGATGACGCAGGCACGGGGGCCGCGCGCATCCAGGATCTCGACACCCTCCTCCCGCGCCTCCTCGATCTCGACCGGATCGGCGAGCATGTGGTCGCGGTCCTCCATCGCGCAGACGGTGATTCCCACCTCGCCATATTCGCGGATCTGCAGACGCGCCAGGCTGCGCGCCGCATCCATCGCCACGTTACCGCCGCCGATCACGGCCGCGCGCTGCGGGATCTCGAAGGCCTTGCCCTCGGTGATGTCGCGCAGCAGTGCAATCGCGGCCACCACGTGCGGGTGATCGCTGCCGGGGATGCGGGTCGAGCGGCCCAGGTGCAGGCCAACAGCCAGGGCCAATGCATCGTATTCTTCGGCCAGCTGGCCCATGGGGATGTCGCTGCCGACCCGGGTGTTGCAGCGGATCTCCACCCCCACCGAGGCGATCACCTCGATGTCGCGGTCGAGCACCGGATAGGGCAGACGGTATTCGGGGATGCCGTAGCGCGGCATGCCACCGGGCTGCTCGCGCGCCTCGAAAACCGTCACCTGGTGGCCCTTGCGCGCCAGGTCCCAGGCGGCGGTCAGGCCCGCCGGACCGGAGCCGACGATCGCCACCCGCTGCCCGCTGGGCTGGGCGGCAACGCCCTCGGCGGCAATCGCCTTGAGCCGCTCGGGATCGACCTGGTCCAGGGCGTAGCGCTTGAGCCAGCGGATCGCCAACGGCTCGCCCCGCCGGCCCACCGAACAGGCGGTCTCGCAGCGGTGGGTGCACACCCGGCCACAGGTATGGGAAAAGGGATTGGTGTGGTAGATCTGGCGCGCCGCTGCCTCGACATCGCCCTGCCAGATGGCGCGGATGTACTCCGGGGCATCCATGTGGGTGGGACAGGCATCGTGGCACATGCCGCACTGTACACAACGCGATGCCTCGATGATCGCCTCCTGCGGGCTAAAGCCGCGCACGATCTCATCGAAGCCGTGCACTCTTTCTTCTGGCGGCAATTCCTGCATGGGCTGGCGATGCAGGTCCAGCAGGTCCGAATCGGGGGTCTTGGTCCAGCCTGCCGGGTAGGGCGTGCCATGCATGCCCTGTTCGTCCGGCAGCATGAAGTAGCTGTCGATCTCCTCTTCGGTGCAGGTATGCACGTATTCGCGCGACAGATGGATGGCGCCGGTGGGGCAGATGTCGACGCACAGGGCGCACCAGCAACAGCGCCCGTAGTCGATGGCCGGGCGCAGGTTACGGATACCCTTCACCGGATCATCGGGCAGCTGCGGAACCCGCACCATGGTGATGGCGGCGTTATCGCACACCTTCTGGCAGGAGCTGCACCCGATGCACTTCTCATGATCGTTGAGATGGAATCCCCGATAGTTGTCCGCCGCCGGACGTGGCCCCAATGGCTCGGTCACCGGCGGGCGGCCAAAGAACTGCAGGTTCTTCAACGGATTGAGGATGGAGCCCTTGATCTTGTAGTCGATCTTACTCATCAGCGATCGACCTCCGGCGGACAGGCGTCCAGAGAGAACATGATCTGGGCCACGTCCTCGATACGCGCGCCGGTCACCAGGCGCTCGAGCACCTGCACTGCATGCATCGAGGAAGGCCCGCGCACGTGTACCCGGTAGGGCTTGACCCCGCCGTCGGAGACCACGTAGTAGGCCAGCTCGCCCTTGGAGGATTCCACTCGGGTATAGGTCTCGCCTTCCGGCACCTTCCAGGCCAGCGGGTTGGGAATGGGCGCACGGATGGGGCCTTCGACCTCCGGCAGCCGCGCCACTATCTGGCGCACGATACGCAAGCTCTGTTGCAGCTCGGCACGCCGCACCAGGGCCCGTGCCCAGGCGTCGCCGGCGCTCTCCGTCGGGATGTCGAACTCGAGCTGGTCGTAGACCAGATAGGGATCGTCGCGGCGCACGTCGAAGTCCAGACCGGTGGCGCGCAGGTTGGGTCCGGTCACACCCCACTCCAGGGCCTGTTGCTGACTCATCACTCCCACCCCCCGGGCACGCTCGATGAAGACCTGGTTGGTGAAGAACAGGTTGTCGTAGTCGGCCAGCCGCGATTCGAGATAGTCCAGGGTGGCCGAGACATGCGCAAGAAAGCCCTCGGGCAACTCGCGCCGCACGCCGCCGGGAATGTTGTAGATGGAGTAGACCCGCCCCCCGGTGAATTCCTCGAACAGATCGAGCACCCGATCACGGTCGGCCACGCCCCAGAACATGGTGCTGTACATGCCGGTGGTGGCGGCGTGTCCGCCGAAGGTGAACAGATGCGCGGCGATGCGCGAGAGCTCCAGCTGCATGACGCGTATCCACTGCGCCCGCTCCGGCACCTGCAGGCCGCACAGCTGCTCCACCGCCATGGAATAGCACAGCTCCATGGGCGAGGGATCGGGCACGCAGATCCTCGGCACCAGGGCGATGTTCTGGATCCACAGGCGCTGTTCCATCAGCTTTTCGAAACCGCGGTGCAGATAGCCGCCGTCGGCCCGCGCCTCCAGCACCCGGTCGCCGTGCAGCTTCACCTTGAGCGCATAGTTACCCTCGATACCCGGATGGTTGGGACCGAAGTTGAGTTCGTACTCATGGCTCGGCGGATGGCTGCGCGCCTGGTAGTTCTCGGGACGCATCAGTCCTCTCCTTCTTCGCGGCGACTGAAGCGCTGCTCTTCGGGCCGGATGGCGACACCGCCGCCTTCCGCCTCCAGTTCGCGCAGCCACTCGGGCCGGTAGTCGCGGAAATTCAGGTGCTCGTTGACATAGGCCTCGCTGTCGAACTCCTTGCGCATCGGTGGGGGGCCGTTCCACTCGGTGAGGATAAAGGGCGCCATGTCCGGGCTGCCCTCGAAACGCACCCCGAACATCTCGTGGATGTCCCGCTCGAAGAAGGCCGCCGGCTGATACAGGTCATAGATCGACAGATAGACCCCGGGCTCGCGGGGGATGCGGATGTGCGCCGATACCAGGTTGTGGTTCTCGTAGGACCAGAGATGATAGACGAGCTCGAATTGCGCCTCCTCTATCCAGTCCACGCAGCTGATCGCAGAAAGGTGGACGTAGCCGGCCCGCCCCTGCAGCAACTCGAGCAAGGCCGGCAGGGTCTCGGCAGGCAGGTCGAGACGGGTGCGGCGCGGCCGGGTCTGGCGCACCTGCACCCCCTCGATCTCGCGCAATACCCGCTCCAGCTGGCCTTCGCTCACGACTCGTCCTCCGAACCGTGACCGAGGCGCATCTCCAACGCCTCGAGCGGCCTTTGCACCTGCTGCAGCAACTCGGTGTGGGGGCCGAGGGTCTGCTCGCCCAGCAGGCCATAGTGGCGCGCCTCGGCAATCACGTCGGTGGGGGTCTGCCAGTCGTCGCCGAACAGGGCCTGCTGGTTGCCCAGATAGCGGTCGTAGCGCCGGTAGTAGTCCTCCCAGCCGTTCGCCTCGCCACTTTCAATGCGCCTCATCAGGTGGCGCATGCCTTCGATCACCGCCTCTGGCCGCGGCATGCAGCCAGCGATGTACAGGTCCACCGGCATGTACTCATCCAGGCGCTTGGCGGTGGCATAGCTCTGCCAGTACATGCCGCCGTTGACGGTGCACGAGCAGATGCCGATCACGTACTTGGGAGAGCCCATTTGCTCGTAGGTCAGGAGCACCCGCTTGAGGGTCTTGATCGAGACATAGCCGGTGATCAGCAGGATGTCCGCCTGGCGCGGCGTCACCATGGGCTGGATGCCCAGGCGCTCCATGTCGAAGCGCGAGGTCATGGCCGGTGGCAGCTCGATGGCACCACAGCCGGTGCAGTAGTGCAGTATGAACAGGGAACGGGAGCGGCAGAAGTTCGCCAGCTCGTCGAACGCCCTGGCCAGGGGATTGCCCCTGCCCTCGCCCTTCACCGGTATCTGTTCGAGTCGTTTCATCTTTGCTTGTGCCTCAGTCCGGTCGGATGTTGATCAGTGCACCTGAGGCAGGCCCTGCCTCGTAGGCCGGGCTTCAGCCCGACATGTCGGACTAAAGTCCGACCTACGTAATATCTGCAGATCGATGTCGAAGTCGTTGCCACTGGGTATTCAGCGATGCCTCGCCCGGATCGAGATCGAGGGGAGGCATCCGGCGTCCATGATCGATTCCCGGTGCAGTGATCTGATCGACAGTCGAGTTGCTTCATGGCCTCTCCCTGCATCACATCACAAAGGCCAGGCCCAGCAGACCCAGCATGACTGGCCACTTCCAAAGGATCCGCAGCATGTCCTCGGTGCGGTGGCGGGGAAACAGGAAGGCGATGGTCATGGGGATCGCCACTACGGCGAAGGCCTTGACCAGCAGATCGATCCAGTGGCTGCCGCCGCCGAGGAACAGCGCCGTATACAGGACCGCATTGGTATAGAACTGAAAGCACTGCATCACGAACAGGCCGCCGAGAAACTTGCCGCTCATCTCGACCATGGGTCCGGTCGCGATCTCGGCCGGCGCCACATAGATCTCGAAGGGCTGCTTGCCGAGCGAGGCGTGCATGGCCCACAGCCCCGCTATCGCCAGCAGGGGCATCTGCACGACACCCCATCCGCCAGGCCCTGCCGCCTGCTGGCGCCCGATGATGTCGATCAGGTCGGTGCTGCCGAAGTGCCAGGCCACGCCGAACACCACGATCACGAAGGGGATGTCGTAGGCGAGCATGGCGGTGAGGGCGCGCGCGATGCCGATCGAGCCGTTGGGGTTGGCGCACTGGCCGACCCCCAAGGCCAAGCCGAGGGAGGGCACCATCATCACGTACATCAGGGTGATCAGATCGGCCTTGTCCGCGATCCCATCCATGCCCGGCACCGGCAGCAGGATCTCCGCCGCCACATACCCCCCCACCGCCATCACGATGCCGATGTCGTGGATCAGGCCATGGGAGACCTGGGTCGTCTTGGCATACAGCTTGGCGATGTCGTACAAAGGCTGCAGCAGGGGTGGGCCGATGCGGCGCTGCAGGCGCGCAGCGATACGGCGCATCATCAGCACCATCGCCATGCCCACCATGAAGGCGATCAGCGGCATCAGCACCAGTTCGGACAGCAGTCTCAACCCTTCCATCACACCACCACCCAGAGCAGCAGAACGCTCGCCAGCATCGCCCAGGCCTCGCCGTTGGCGCGCCGGTACAGGGCCTGCATCAACACCGAGGCGAAATCGACCAGCGAGGCGATCGCGCGCTCCGCCCAGGCGAAGCTTCCGCGGTACCAGCCGCCGATCAGGCGCATCAACCCGGCGTAGAAATTGTCACTGTACTGATAGCGCACGTCGGAGGAAAGAAAGTGCCCGCCGGCGTAGTTGTCGAGCTGATGCACCCGCTTGGCCCGCCCGGCGCCGTAGAACAACAAGGCGCCGATACCGAAGCCATACAGCATCACGCCGAAGACCCAGAGCATGTCCAGGGAGCCACCGGCTCGGTCCACCCCGCCCAAGGTCGATTGCAGCACTGGCAGGCCGACAGCCTCCTGCACCGCCGCCACCCAGGCCAGGGGAATACCCGGCATGACGCCGCTGAGCAGGATCACCGTGGCCAGCACGAGCATGGGGGCCAGCATGCTCCAGGGCGCCTCGTGCACCTTGTCGTGTTCGAGACGCAGCTGCCCCAGAAACATGTTGTGGATCAGCTTGTAGACCGAGAGGATGGTGCCCAGAGTGCCGATCACCGTCCCGAGGAACAACAGCGGCCGCCCCTGTTCGATCAGGTCGCGGTAGATCATCCATTTGGAGACGAAGCCGTTCATCGGCGGCAGCCCCGCCAGGCCGATGATGCCGATCAACAGCGTGAGAAAGGTGAGCGGCATGCGCACCACCAGCCCGCCGAGCCGGTTCAGGTCGGCAGTACCGGTGCGATGCACCACCGCAGTCACCGCCAGGAACAAGGCCGCCTGGCAGCTGGCATAGTTGAATACATGCAAAATCCCGCCTGCGCTGCCCAGGGCATCCCCAAGGATGATCCCCAACAGCATATAGCCGCCCTGGCCGATCCCGTGCCAGGCGAGCAGGTAGCGGGCATCGTTCTGACGCATGGCGGTGTACGTGGGGAAGATGATGGTGAATACCGCCACCCAGGCAAGCAGATCACGCGCGTCGACAGGCAGCTGACCGAGGGAGAGCGCATCCAGGCGGGCGATGCCGATCAGCTTGACCAGCACCACCAGGATCGCGAACAAGCCCATGCGCGAGGAGATCGCTCCGAGGAAGGCCGCGCCCGGTCCCGGCGTCTCCGCATAGGCACCGGCCTGCCACAGGTGGAAGGGCAGCAGGCCCATCTTGACTCCGAAGCCGGATGCGAAGAGGAGCACCAGCAGGCCCAGTTCCCCTGATCCCAGTCGCGGAACCACTGCGATCACCGCCGCGAAGTCCGGTGTTCCGGCCTGCTGCAGCAGCAACACCACCCCGGCGAAGATCGCCATCGCCCCGACCATGGCATAGGTGATGTAGCGCATGGCGGTCTCGCGGGCGACGCCGCCGGCCACCAGCATCAGCAGATAACTCGCCCAGCTGACCAGTTCCCAGCCGAGGAACAGCGATATCAGATCGCCGCTGAGCAGTAGCATCAGCATGGCAAAGACATTCAACGCCACGCTGGCATGCAGCAGCCCCAGCCGCCCGCCCGCGGCCCGGTGCCTCTCGCCCCACTCTCCGGCCGCATAGCAGGTGCTTGCCAGCGCTGCGCCCAGGGTGATCAGGGCGAAGAACCAGCCGCTGGCATCCAGGCGCCATTGCAGCTGCCAGCCCATTACAGACAGCGTCCAGCCGGGTACCGTTGCGCCGCCGATCACCGGTCCTGTCATCGCCAGCAGCAGGAGCAGTTGCACGCCCAACAGCCCCGCGTGTACCCATCCGACCATGCGCGTCCTTGCCAGAATCAGGACAACCAGGGGCGTGAGCGCCGAGAGCAGAACCAGCCAACCCAGTGCATTCATGGCCTTGCCCCCCGTTCCCTCTCCACCCCTCGGGGGGAGAGGGCCAGGGTGAGGGGGGAATGGGAACCAGGGTCGCCCCCCTCCCCAACCCTCCCCCGCTCGCGGGGGAGGGAGTGCAACAGGTAGCCATCCCGATCCACTGCCACGCCGGCGACCTTGTCGAGGGTGCGGGCCAGCGGATTGACGGTCACCAGAGCGACCAGCAACCCACCACCCAGGAGCGAGGTGAGTGCCAGACCGCCCACTGCCGGCCGCGGCGCCTTACCCTCGGGGGCGGCGAACAGCCTGTCCGCCACACGCAACAGGTAGCTGGCCTCCACCACTGTGGCGGTCATGAACACGGCCATCGCCGTCCCATACAGCCAGCCGCCCTCGGCGGCCAGCCCCTGCATCAGCATCAGCTTGGCCCAGAAACCGGGTAGCGGCGGCACCCCGACGATAGAGAGGGCGAACAGCACGAACAGGCCGCCGGCCAGGGGCGAGACCCGTCCGGCCCCGCGCAGTCGCTCGAGTGCCCCGTCCCAGCGCTCGGCCAGCAGAAACAGGCCCGATTTGACCACCAGATGGTGCAACACCAACGCGAGCCCGGCCAGGGCGCCGGCCTTGCCGGGTAGCGAGAAGGCGACGAAGATCATTCCCAGCTGGCCGATGGACGAGTACGCCAGCATGCGCCGCAGATCGCGCGCGCGCCAGGCCGCCAGTTCTCCGCTCACCATGCCGAGGATACCCAGTCCCGTCACCAGGCCGGCCACCTCGGCGCCCGGCTGCATGAGGTAGAGCAGGCGCGCCAACACCAGCACCGCCAGCTTGGAGATCACGCCGGCGAGCAGCGCCGAGATCCGCGCCGGCGCACTCGCGTAGACACCGGGCACCCAGTGATTGACCGGGAAAAGCTCGGCCTTGACCCCGAACCCGAGCAGCATCAGCACCAAGGCCCCCATTCCCAGCGGGCCGGTCAATGTACCCGGTGCCAGCTCCGCGAGCTGGGCCAGGTTGAGGGTACCGGTGCGGACATAGACCAGGGTGATGCCCACCAGCGTGAGCACCGAACCCAGGCCGCTGATCAGCAGATAACGCAGGCTGGCGGCGAAGCTGGCGGCGCGCGCCGGATCGATGACCAGACCGAAGGCCGCCACCGAGGCGAGCTCGTACCAGACATAGATATTGAACAGATCACCCGACAGCGCCATGCCGGTGGAGGACGCGATCAGCAGCAATGCCAGTGACTGGCGACGTGGTGCCTCCTCGCCATCGGACCAGGGCCACAGCAGCAGCCCCATCAGCTGAACCGCAAGGGCAAACAGGAGCGCCAGGGAATCGACATAAAGATTGATCCCCAGGGGTGGGGCGAAGCCGCCGATGGCCACCGAGAAGGGTGCGGCGCCAGCCGCTGGCCAGGCCTGACCCAGCAGCCACAGGTCGTAGACCAGCAGCAACGGGCCCAGCCAGCGTCCCACGCCGGGCAGCGGACGCATCACCACCGGCAGCAAAAACGCCAGTAACAGGGGCAACACGATCGGCAGCACCACCTGACTCACCGTTCGCCCTCCCTCGACAGCGGACGGTCCAGGCTCTCGGGCAGTGGCAGCCCGGCATGCCGGTCGATATCGGCCTCCATGGCGTCGCGCAGGCCCTGTCGATCGATGGGGCCAAGGTGCTCCTTTACCTGGATGAGCAGGGCGATGGCCAGCGCCTGCACCCCGACGCCGATGACGATCGCGGTCAGGACCATGGCCTGGGGCACCGGGTCCACCATCGATGCCGTATTCCCGCCGCCGACCAGAATCGGGGCCACCCCACCCTCGCGAAAGCCCCCGAGCACCAGCAGCAGGTTGGCCCCGGCCTCGGCGAGGGCCAGGGCGAGGACGATACGAAAGCCATGGCGCGAGAGCGCCATGCCGGCCACGCCGATCGCGATCAGGCCGATGGCGCCGGCGTACAGGATCGGTTCAATCGCCAACATCATGTCCCTCTCCCATCAGGCGTGCCAGCAGCGCAGACAGCTCCGCCCCCACCTTCAACCCCACCGCCAGGTAGAGCAATGGCAGGGTACCGCCGGACAACAGGGCGCCCAGCTGACCGGTCCCCAGCAGAGGTTCTAGGAAGGCCCCCTCCTGCCACAGCGCCAACAGGCCGATCAGGATGAAGCCGCCGCCGGCGAGCCCTTCCACCAGGCTCAGCCCTGCATGGGTCGGCTCGCGGCCGGGCGAGGCGAGCAGCGGCAGGAAGAAGGCGGCCGCCAGGATCACCCCGCCCTGGAAGCCACCACCCGGCGTCAGGTGGCCATGGGCGATGATGTACAGGCCGATCACCACCAGCAGCGGCAACAACAGGTCGGCGCCCACCCGCAGGACGAAGCCGCCGGGCTTCGGGGCGCTGACCGCCCTGCCCGGGCGCGCCAGTACCAGGCCCGCGGCGGTGGCCGCCGCGAACAGTATGGACAGCTCACCCAGGGTATCGATGCCGCGATAGGCCAGCACCACCGCGGTGACGATGTTGGCAGTCCCCACCTGGGCTGGCGCCTGAGCAAGGATGCCGCTCCCGATGCGCATCGGCGGATCGCCGAAGTCGAGGGTCGCCACCAGGCTGAACAGCAGAAAGGCCAGCCCGCCGGCGAACAGCAGCGAGGTGAATCTACGCATTGGATTCCTCCCCACCCCAACCCTCTCCACAAGTAGGGAGGGGGCAAACGCCGGGACCTGATTCGAGTTGCCCACCCCAACCCTCCCGACGAGCGGCGTAGCCCGGATGGAGCGAAGCGCAATCCGGGATGCCCCGCTGTTGCCCCGGATTTCGGCCTGCGGCCTGCATCCAGGCTACGGGCTGACCATGGAAGCGGCGTAGCCCGGATGGAGCGAAGCGCAATCCGGGATGCTCCGCTGCTGTTGCCCCGGATTTCGGGCGGCGGCCTGCATCCGGGCTACGGGCTATCTCCATCCTAATCATCCTCGCCCTTCTCTTGCGCTTCAGCACCGATCCGCCACAGGCCCAGACGGCGCAGGCCGAAGGCAAGGATCAGGCTGCTCAGACCGGCACCCACCGCCGCCTCGGTCATGGCGACATCCGGTGCGCGCAGTAGTGCGAACAGCACCGCCAGCGCCAACGAGACCACTGAGGCCGCCGCCACCGCTGCCACGTGATTCTTCAACAGCAGCACCGCCAGCGCACTGCACAGTATGATCAGAATGAGCAGGAGGGCGAGCCAGGACTGCCATTCACTCATGGCCCTGCTCCTGTTTCGGCGCCTGCCAGGGACGTACCCCCGATAGCAGCAGCGCCCGGGCAATGGTCGAGGATCCGATGGGGTTGGTCAGCAGCACGAACAATGCGATCAACAGCAGCTTGGCCCACCAGGACGGCATCAGTAGCGCGAGCCCGAGCAGCAGACACAGCGAGCCGAGGGTCACCGCCTTGGTGCCCGCCTGAATCCGGTTGTAGACATCGGGCATGCGATACAGGCCCAGGGCGCCGAGAAAGACGAAGCCCGCGCCGATCAGCAGGAACAGGTCCGCCAGCAGCCTCATCGCGGTCCGCCCTCGATGGCCCGGGCAATCGCCACCACCCCGATAAAGGCAAGCATCCCCAGGACCAGCGCCACGTCCAGATAGAGCGCGCTGTTCAGCAGCCAGGCCAACAGCGCCAGCCCTCCCGTAGCGATCACCCCCAGGGTATCCGCGGCCACCACCCGGTCCGGCGCGTGCGGCCCCAGCAGCAGTCGCACCATGGCCAGTACCAGGGCCACCCCCACCAGGATCAGTGCCAGCACCTCCAGGGCATTCGGGGTCAATGCAGGAACCCCCGCATGTGTCGCTCGAATCCATGGACGATTCGCTCAGTGACCGCTTCCAGATCACCGCCCGCCGGGCGGCTGTCGATCCAGTGCACCCGCAACCGCTGGTCGAGGACATCCACGGTAAGCGTGCCGGGGGTGAGGGTGATGGAATTGGCCAGCCACAGCCGTCCCAGCTCGGATCGCAGGCCGGTCTCGACCTCGACGATCTCGGGGTGCAGCGGCAGGCGGGGGGACAGAACGCGACGCGCGACATCGAGATTCGCACGTACCAGGGCGGTCAGGAAATACCCGAAATAGCGCACCAGCGCGAGCGGCGCGCCCGCCTCCAGGCGCAATCCGGCGAGCAACTGCAGGCGGGGGCCGCTCGCCAGCAGCGCCAGGCCTGCAACCAGGGCACCCAGAATGAGTTCATCCGCGGCGACAGTCTGCACCAGCAGCAGCCAGAGCAGGAACACACCCAGGTACGCGACAACATAATGACCCAGGGTGGGCCTCGCCCCTTCCATCGAACCCCTCCGCCTGTTCTTGCAGTCCAGTATCCGGAGGGTCCGACAGACTGACTATAGGGATAACCCCCACGACAAAATGTACGTCGCTAAGAGAGATAACGTTGCGACCCATGGCCCGGACATTTCACCCGGTCGCTCAACGCTGATGATAAATGACGGGTTGCCAATGGCATTCTTCCTATATTAGCGGGTAGCGCAATGTTACCCGGCCTCCGCTGGACGCGCCCTCGCACCGATCTGACCGGCCCTGTCAGCTGGACCCGCTGCGCTGACTTTCGCGCTCGCACAACACGGCTGCCTCCGTTCGGTCCGGTTGTGACGTTTTTCCGCTCGGCACGCCGCGCCCGGGGGAGTTGCAAATCGCCACAGCCAGCGCGTTGGTGCGCGCGCCCCAAGGCTGCTCCGGCCCGACCATCCAGGCCGCGCGGTGCAACCAGGCGAGCGCTTCACGACTGTCCGCCAGCAGGCTCGCCTCCCTCACGCTCAGCCCCTGCGGTCCTTCTTCGCGACAGCGCGTGCGCAGTTCCTCCACGAGACGGCCACGCGGACCACGGTCGGTGCGCGCGAGACGGCGCGCCAGCGCATTGTGGTGCGGGTCCAGCACGGTCATCTCGAACGCGTTCAAACCCGGTGGCGCCTCGCGCAGCAACGGCCCTTTGTCCAGGTCGACCAGTAATGGCTCGGCGAGTTCGCCAGCTTCCTGCGGAATCACCCAGAGACCGGCACGACGCAGGCGCTCCCCCCAGGCGAAACGCGACAGAATGACCGAGGTCGGCGCGCCGAGCAACAGGGGGATCGCCACTGGCAGCGACCAGTAGAAAAACTCCGGGCTCAGGTAGTAACCAAACGCGCCCCACCCGACCGCAATCAGCGCTGCGGGTGTGTGTCGCAGCAACGTCGGCCCCCAGGCGAGCTCCTCGCTGCGATTCTGACCCGTCCAATGAACCCGGATGGCGAGAAGTGCACCCAGCACGTACCGCGTATGCGCGAACATGCGTACCGGCGCCAGCATCACCGAGCCGATCGACTCCAGCAGGATGCCGGCCGACAGACGCCAGTAGCCGCCGTAGGCGCGTCGCCGGGCGCGGCGCAGGAGCACATCGGTCAGCGCAAGAATCTTCGGCAGAAACAACACCACCGCCGTCGCCAATGCCAGCACGAGCGCCCAGTCCGGATGCCATTGAGGCCAAGCGGGAAACGGGCTGTACGGGCGAGGGAAATAATCGATGGGCCAGAGCGTGAGCCGCGCCGCCTCGATTGCACTCAGGATCAGAAACCCAAGCCACAGCGGCGCCGCCGCGTACGAGAGGATGCCATTGAGAAATGCCATGCGATGGGCGAAATGCAGACCGCGCCCTCCCACCAGCAGGCGCAGGTGCTGGAGATTGCCCTTTGCCCAGCGGCGATCGCGGGTCAACTCGTCATCCAGCGACGGCGGCGACTCCTCGTAACTGCCGTGCAACTCGGGCTCCAGCCAGACCTCGTACCCGGCACGCGACATGTACGCCGCTTCCACGAAGTCGTGGCTCAATACCGGGCCGCGGAACAGACCGAGCCCGCGCATCGCGCGCAGACCGCAGTGGCGCATGAAGGGTTGCGTACGGATGATCGCATTGTGGCCCCAATACGCCGCCTCGCCGAGCTGCAGCGCGGCAAGACCGGAGGTAAACAGGGGGCCGTAGACGTGATTGGAGAACTGCTGCAAGCGCGCAAAGGGTGATCGCGCATTGATCAGCGCAGGCGCCGTTTGCAGAATACCGCACTGCGGTTCGCGCTCCATCAGCCGCACCATGCGGACCAGCGTATCGCCGCACATCAGGCTGTCGGCATCGAACACGATGAAATAGCGGAAGCGTTGGCCCCAGCGGCGCAGGAAATCGCCCACGTTGCCGGTCTTGGCCTTCAGATTGACACGCCGCCGCCGGTAATGGAGTCGACCCTGGGCGCCGAGTTCGCAACACAAACGATGCCACGCCTCCTGTTCGGCCAGCCAGTACTCCGGGTCGCGGCTGTCGGACAGGATGAAGAATTCGAAATGAGCCAGGCGACCGGTGCGTTCCAGGGAGCGATAGGTGGCGCGCAGACCGCGCATCGAACGCTCCACATCCTCATGGTAGATCGGCATGACCACCGCCGTCGGCGCCAGTGGCGTTTGCCCCAGGTCGTGGCGATGCCGCTGCAACAGCGACAGCCGATCACCCCCGCCCCTGCGCACGACAAAGCCGAACACCGCGATCCACATCCCGGCAGAAATCCAGCCAAACAGCAGCGCGAAGAGTACGATGAGCGCAAACTCTACACCCGTGGCGCCATGGTAGGGCAGGATGCCGAGCATGGCCCAGATCCCGGCCACGGTCTGGGCCAGCACCAGGGTGGTAAAGACACCACGCCGCCACCAGGCAGCCAGACGCCAACTCCGTGATGCACTCTCCACACCGGTCGGCCGGTTCAGTGGCAACACCTCTTGCAGGGGCTCACTCATACTGCATGCCTCTGCGCTGGATCGGCGGTGCGCAGTCGACGGGCGCCGTCGATTCCTCACCACCAAGCCGCTCGAGCAGCCACTCCAGGGCCCTGTCGTCAGCCTCAACCGGCAGGTGAGGCAACGCCAGCGCCTCGGTCTGGCCGGGCCCTCCCCAAAGCAGGGCATAGGCCTGCAATCGCCAGGTAACTTCGTCGTTCTTCATCTGCCCACCTCGGTCGGCAACGCGATTCCATGCGCGACGCGGAAAAAAGTATTCATTACGGCACGACCTCCAACAAGATGCCCTTCACCTTCCGCCGACCGCATTCTGTGCCGGCAGGCTGTAGGTCCAGGTCTCACTCAGGGTCTGCTCGCCGTGACGTAGGAACCCCCGCAGTACGGTGGGCCTGTCCTTGGCTGGCTCGGCCAGCACGGACAGGCGCCATCGCCCGGCCTGTGGGAGATACCGGACGGTGTGTTCGAGTACCTTCGTGCCATCGATTCCAGTCACCACGCCCGTCACCTGTGCCCCGGCATCCAGCCCTTCGAGCGGACCGCCCTGGAAATCGACGATGAAACGGTAGGCACCCTTGACGTTACCACCGCCGATCAGGTCGCCCCTGCCGACCAGGGTCTGGGCGGTGCGCGCCATCTGTGCCTCCGAGATCTCCGGCCCACCGACATCGATGGCATAACCGAAGCGCAGGCGCTGTCCAGGCCGTACCGGTTGCTGCGGCATCCAGAAGGCGACGACGTTGTCGTTGGTCTCGTTGCTGGTTGGAATCTCGACCAGGACAACCCTACCCTTGCCCCAATCGCCCGCCGGGGTGATCCAGGCGCTCGGGCGCTCCTGGTAGTTCGCCTCGGCGTCTTCGTACTGTGCAAAGGCGGTTCCTCGCTGCAGCAGCCCGAAACCGCGCACGTTGTCTGTGGTGAAATAATTGAGCTCGAGATGGCGGGGGTTGATCAGCGGTCGCCACAACCATTCTCCGGTTCCGTTATGAATCAGCAATCCGTCCGAATCATGCACCTGCGGACGCCACTCTCCTGCCGGTCGCGGCGTATTCGCACCATAGAAGAACATGCTGGTCAGCGGCGCCACGCCGAGTTGCTTGATCGCAGCACGCGGGAACAGCACCGCCTTGACCTGCACACGAGTCGGGGCTCCGGGCCGAACAATGAACTGGTAGGCGCCGGTCAGGCTCTTGCCGTCGAGCAAGGCATAGAGCCGCATCGCCCGCGCAGAGGGGCTCGGGCGTACCAGCCAGTACTCGGTAAAACTCGGGAACTGTTCGCCGGACGGTAATCCGGTATCGACAGCAACGCCCCGTTCCGACAGACCGAAACTGTTGCCTTGGGCGACCCCGCGGAAGTAGCTCGCGCCGGCGAACACCAAAAACTGATTGGCGACGCCCGGTCCGTCAAGCGGATAGGTCAGCTTGAAGCCCGCGTATCCCAGGTCGGCCGGAACCTTCTGCGCGAAAGCCTTGTCCGGATAGATGAAATCCTGTTTGTCGAATCCGAGCCGGTGGACACCTTGGGCGTCGACTACATTGATTGTCACCGCATGCGTGTAGAACAGCCCTGGCGGTACCAGCATGACCTGAAAGTTTGTTCGACTCTCGCGCCACCGCGCCCGGTCGGGTTTGAAACGAATCTGCTGAAAGCTCGAGTAGTCGAGTTCCTGAAGAAACTGGGGCACCTGCTTGGGCGCTTGGTAAGGCTGCTTCGCCAGCGTCTCGGCCTTGGCGATCACCCGTTTGAAATCGAAGCCGGCCGCTTGAAGTACCGGCGCGCATACGGCCGACAAGGCAATCACGGCGAGGGCCAAATTCGAGAGCCGCTTTTTCGACATGGACGTGGCCCCAAAACAGGATGCGCGTAGGGAAGGTTCTATCCAGACGCGTGAGGTAGGAAGAACAAAAGGGATTTCCCCTCACGCCGATCCCTCCGACTAGCCATGGATTGCGAAGTTCCTTCCCCGCCGTGGAGGGTGGGCAGCGTCCCGCAACCGATGTGAACCAGCTAGCACTTTCAGCAAAGGTGCCACTTGAGGAGGCGGCCCAGCCCGGAAATTGCAACAGTCGAAAGCCCGTCAAGCGATTGGCGTAATGAAGGGCGACGCGCTTAGGGAAGCTCTGATTAATTCTGGCGCGAGCAGATTGCGGCGAAAAATCATCCAGTTCAAGGCGCGGATCGCACGTAATAGCTAGCTATTGCGAAGATTCGCAACGCGGAAATGGGCGATTTAGCGCCGCAAGATGCCGTGTTACGA
>JANTHJ010000056.1 GCA_024762475.1 Chromatiales bacterium
ATCGTGCTGGTGGCACGGCGCGATCACCCCCTGTCGCACCGCCGGGGGCTGGCGGTTGCCGATCTCGCCGGCGAAGGCTTCGTCGGCTTCGAGGCCGGCACGGCCCTGCGTCGCCTGATCGATCAGGCACTGCGCGAGGCGGGCATCGAACCCAACGTGGTGATGGAACTGCGCTCCATCCCCTCCATCCTGCGCATGGTGGCCACCACCGGCCACCTGGCCTTCGTCAGCCGCCTGGCATTGGCCGACCAGCGCGACGTGGTGCAGCTCCGGGTGCGGGGCCTGCAGATTCGTCGTCACCTGGCGGTGGTATCCCGCCGGCAACGTCAGCTCTCGGCCGCCGCCGCAGCCTTCGCGCGACAACTGCTGGCGCGCTGAACCCTGTGCGGAAGGGCCTTCAGGCCAGGCGGTCGTTTCGATACCCGACTATGCCGCTTTCTGTGCCACCAGCCAGGCGACATCCCGCAGCCCCTGTGTCAGATCACCCACGCGACCGTGCTCGCGATAGTCCACCACCTGCAGGTCCGCGAACAGGTGCAGCAGTTCGTTGCGCGCCAGCCGAAACGCGGGGTTGGACGGCCCGTGCTCTCCGACCGCATCGCGGATGAAGGTCTCGTAGAACAGCAGACCGCCAGGACGCAGTGCCGCGCCGATGGCAGGTGCCAGCTCGCGCTCCAGGAAGTAACTCACCGCGATGACGTCGAACTGCATCGGGGCGGGTGGCTCGGCCACCACGTCGCGCACCTCGGGCCGTAACGCGAGATTCTGCGCCTCTGCCCGCCGCTCCAGGTCTTCAACGGCCGCCGGTGCATAGTCCCAGGCGCTGACCGCGAGACCCTGCGCAGCCATCAGCAGGGCGTTGCCGCCGCGCCCGCAGGCCAGGTCCAAGGCCCGCCCCTCCCGCGGCAGAAGAAAACCCAGTTCGCGCAGCACCCGCGCCGGCTGCGGCTCACCCTCCGCGGCCTCGTAGCGGGCCTGCCAGCGCTGGCGGCGGTTGGTTTCTTCGTTCATCGATCACCTTCGGAAATATCGAATGTGTAGGGTGGGTTGAGCTCCGCGAAACCCACCAACCATCATTCACCAAACCGGCCATCCAGATCCACGTCCCCACCCCAGTCATTCGGATACAGACCCTGCGAAACATCACGATGAAAACTCGAATAGGGCCAATCGGCTACTCGCGTCACGTAGCCGTGTTTCACCGGGTTGAAATGCACATAGTCGAGATGGGAGCGATAATCCCGCTCGTTTCGAATCCTATGTTCCCAGAACCTACGTTGCCACAAGCCCCTCTCCGCCTTCTTCTGCCGGCTTCGAGAAATGATCTCCTGTCGCGGCAATGCCCGACTGAAATGTGATTTGATCAAACGCCACCGGGTCGAGAAATCATGGTCGTCTGGGGGCAACGTCCATATCGTATGCAAGTGATCCGGTAACACCACCCAGGCATCGATACGGAATGGCCAATCGTGACGCACACGCCGCACTGCATCGCGCAAAATGTCGATTTCACGGATCAATAGATCGGATTTCCTGTCCGCCACTGCTACGGTGAAGAACCAAGTGCCACCAGACACCCGATCGCGTCGATAGTTACTCATTGCGATCTCCCTATCGATGAGTTTCATCACTTTGGTGGGTTTCGTTTCACTCAACCCACCCTACCACCAGCGTATCTTCTCAACTTGTAGGGTGGGTTGAGCCGTGCGAAACCCACCATTCAACGGAACTACAAGGCATCCAGACCTCGTTGCAGATCCTTCTGGATGTCCTCGATGGCCTCCAATCCGACCGCCACGCGGATCAGGCCCTGGCCGATGCCGGCAGCCTGGCGCTGCTCCTCGTTGAGCCGGCCATGGGTGGTCGAGGCGGGATGGGTGATGGTGGTCTTGGTATCGCCCAGGTTGGCGGTGATCGAGAGCATCCGGGTGGCATCGATCACCTGCCAGGCGGCCTCGCGCCCGCCCCTGACGTCGAAGGCGACGATGCCGCCGGGCGCCTTCTGCTGGCGCTTCGCCAGGTCGTGCTGGGGGTGACTGGCCAGGCCCGGGTAGTAGACCCGCTCGATGGCCGGATGGGATTCCAGCCACTCGGCGAGCTGCTGGGCCGCGGCCGAATGGGCGCGCATGCGCAGCGCCAGGGTTTCCAGTCCCTTGAGGAAGATCCAGGCGTTGAAAGGACTCATGGTCGGCCCGGCGGTACGCAGCACGCCGAAGACCTCCTCGCCGACCCGTTGGGCATCGCCCACCACGGCACCGCCCAGCGCGCGCCCCTGGCCATCCAGATATTTGGTGGCGGAATGGATCACGATATCCGCACCCAGCTCCAGAGGGCGCTGCAATGCCGGGGTGCAGAAGCAGTTGTCCACCACCAGCAGGCAGTCATGCGCATGCGCCAGCTCAGCGAGCGCCCGGATGTCGCCGAGGGCGGTCAATGGGTTGGAGGGCGTCTCGACGAACAGCATCCGCGTCTCGGGCCTTATCGCTGCCTCCCAGGCGGAGACATCGGCCAGATCGACATAACTGGTTTCGATACCGAAGCGCGAAAGGTATTTATCGAACAAGACGGTGGTGCTGCCGAAGATGCTGCGTGAGCTGAGCAGATGATCCCCCTGCTGCAGCAGCCCCATGCAGGTGGACAGGATTGCCGACATGCCCGAGGCGGTAGCGACGCAGGCCTCACCCCCCTCCATCGCCGCCAGGCGTTCCTCGAAGGCGCGCACCGTGGGATTGGTGAAGCGCGCATAGATGTTTCCGGGCTCGTCGCCGGCAAAGCGCGCCGCGGCCTCCGCGGCCGAACCGAACACGAAACTTGAGGTGGCGAAGATGGGTTCGGAATGCTCCATCTCCGCGGTACGGTGGTGGCCGACGCGGATGGCGCGAGTGGCCAATTCCCAGTCTGGATCGAATTCACTCATGGTCTTTGGCGTTCCTTTGCGAGAGTCGGGCGGACCCCCTCACCCCAGCCCTCTCCCCCGGGAGAGACGGGCAAAAACGACTCAGTGATTGTGTACACCGAGTATGTTGATACGGGTCGCCGCGTCCCGTTCGGTCTTGGCATCGTCGTTGCGCTGGCACTCCAGCGCCTCGAGGTACTCCGGGGTGACATCCCCGGTCACGTATTCGCCGTTGAAGACCGAGGTGTCGAAGCGATCCACATGGGTCCGGCCCTTCTTCTGCACCGCAGCGATCAGGTCGTCGAGATCCTGGTAGACCAGCGTGTCGGCACCGATCCATTCCCGCACCTGCTCCTCGGTGCGCCCATGCGCCACCAGTTCCGAGGCCGCCGGCATGTCGATGCCGTAGACATTGGGATAGCGGACCGGTGGCGCGGCGGAGGCAAAATAGACCTTCCTGGCACCGGCATCGCGCGCCATCTGTACGATCTGTTTCGAGGTGGTGCCGCGCACGACGGAATCGTCCACCAGCAGGACGTTCTTGCCCTTGAACTCCACGTCGATGGGGTTGAGCTTCTGCCGTACCGACTTCTTGCGCGTAGCCTGCCCCGGCATGATGAAGGTCCGGCCGATGTAGCGGTTCTTGATGAAGCCCTCGGTATAGCGAATGCCCAGGTTGGCCGCCAGGCTCATGGCCGAGGTGCGGCTGGTATCGGGGATGGGAATGACCACGTCGATCTGCTGCTTGTCCATCACCCGCTCGATCTTCTTCGCCAGCTTCTTGCCCATGCGCAGGCGCGCCTTGTGCACGAAGATATCATCGATAATGGAGTCGGGACGGGCGAAATAGACGAACTCGAACAGGCAGGGAGAGCGCTGCCAGTGATCGGCGCACTGCTCGAACAGCAGCTGGCCGTCACGGGTGAAGATCACCGCCTCGCCCGGCTCGATGTCCCGCACCCGCTCGAAGCCGAGGGTGTCAAGCGCAACGCTCTCGGAGGCCACCATCATCTCCGGGCCGGATTCGGTCTCGCGCACCCCGAAAACCGCAGGTCGGATGCCATTGGGGTCGCGGAAGGCCAGCACGCCAAAATTGGCGATCATGGCCACCGCGGCATAGCCCCCGCGGCAGCGGCGATGCATACCCCTGACCGCCTTGAAGACATCGGCCGCCTCCAGCTCCAGGCTGTCGTTCAGGCTGGCCAGCTCATGGGCCAGCACATTGAGCAGGATCTCGGAATCCGAGTCGGTGTTGATGTGGCGCCGGTCCTGACGGAACAGCTCATCCTTCAGCTGGGCGGCGTTGGTGAGATTGCCATTGTGAGCCAGGGCGATCCCATACGGGGAGTTCACGTAGAAGGGCTGCGCCTCCGCCGAGGAGGAGCAACCGGCGGTCGGGTAGCGCACATGCCCGATCCCCATGCTGCCCTTGAGCGAGATCATGTGTTCGGTGTCGAACACATCCCGCGCCAGGCCGTTGTCCTTGCGCAGGTGCAGACGCCCGTTGTCCTCGCAGGTCATGATGCCCGCTGCATCCTGACCCCGATGCTGCAGCACCTGCAATGCATCGTAGAGCGACTGATTGACCGGCAGGTTGCCAACGATTCCGACGATCCCGCACATTTCAGCTCATCCCCCAATAACCGCCGATGCCGATGCGCGAAGCATACTGGAAATACTTGGACAAATCCGGCGGCAGCAGATCCCGCAACCAGAAGGCCAGCTCCTGCAAGTAGGGCACCAGCCGCGACTCCTGCCACCAGCGTTCCTGCGGAAAGCTGGTGAGCCCCGCCAACAGCACCAGTACCGCCACCACCAGCAGGCCGCGCGCAGCGCCGAAGATCATGCCGATGAAGCGGTCGGTCCCCGACATGCCGGTGCGCTCCACCAGCTGGATCAGCAGATAGTTGACCATTCCACCGACCAACAGGATCAACAGCATCAGGCCGGCAAAGGAGAGCCCCAAGCGCGCCGTGGGTGACTCGATCCAGGGCCGCAGGTGAAAGGCCACCTCGCGAAAGAAACTCCAGCTCACCCAGAACGCCAGAATCCAGACGGCGAGGGAAAAGGCCTCCCGGACGAAACCCCGTGCCAGACTGATCAGGGCCGAGACCAGCACGATGCCGATCAGTACATAGTCCAGCCAGGGCATTCAGACACTCACTCGGGATTGCAGACTGCGGGGGATTCTATCAAAGGCCGGCACGGCAGGCTCCCTGCGCATCATGGATAGGCGCGAACCTTACCCTTGGTGCCGGCGATCTTGTTCACCCTGGGCAGCAGGGCCTCCGCGCGCTTCTTCTCCAGGACCGGCCCGACCTGCACCCGATACAAGACCTTGCCGCGCAGTTCTATGCGCTCCGGATCCAGCACCTGAAGGCCGGCCTTGCGCAATTTGTCCGCCAGCTTGCGCGCATTCTCCTGGCTGGAGAAGCTGCCTACCTGCACCACCCAGGCCGCAAGCCCGGTTCGCGGGACGGTCTCAGCAGTGGATGCCTTCGGCTTGGGCGGGGTCTTGGCAGCCGGCGCAGAAGGCGGTTTCTCTGCCCGAGGCGGCTTCCCGGGCTTGGTCGGCCTCGCAGCCGGCGGCGCCTGTTCGCTCACCCGCGGCACCAGGGGCGCCACCTTGGCCGGCGGCGGGACCGGCTCACGCAGCAGCTTGGAATCGAAAGGCCTGGGTGGCGGAGGGGGCGGAATCTCCCCCAGCGGCCGCTGCTCGCGAGGGGACTCGAGCAGCATGGGGACGAAGATGACCGCCAGGGCCGCCAGGACCGCCGCGCCGATCAATCGTTTCTTGAGTTGTTCGTCCAATGTGTCGCTCTCCCGCCTTCGCGCCCACCGGCGCCCCATGGTACCGCTTCGCGCGCTGTCCTGCGCGCCGCCTCGTCGCCTTGCTTCGGACGGTCTCTCAGGCGTGGCACCGCAGCCACTGCTTGGCCCGACCGACGGTGACGAAAGACCCGAACACCAGGATCAGATCATCCGGGGAGGCGGCCGCGTCGAGCCCGGTCAGCTCGGTATCGAGGTCCTGCCAGCATTCGCTGGCGGACCGGAGCATCGCGGGCAGCGCGGCCCGCAGCTGCTCAGCGCTGGCCCCCCTGGGCTCGTCCGACAGGTCCAGCAGGTGCCAGCGGTCGACCCGCGGCGCCAACAGTTCCATGACCTCGGCGATTGCCTTGTCCCGCAAGAGCCCCACCACTGCATGGCAACGGCCAGTGACGGGCAGATCGCCCAACTGGGCGGCCAGCACCTGCGCCGCTTGGGGGTTGTGCGCCACGTCCAGGACCCAGCGACAGCGACGTTGCAGCACCTCGAATCGCCCCGGCACCCGGGCGTTCAGCAGGCCCTGACGCACCGCCTGCTGGCCGACCGCCAGATCCGGCAGCAGTGCCAACGCCGCCAGCACCCCGGCCGCATTCTGCACCTGCACCGTGCCGCGCAGCGAAGGCAGCGGCAGGCCGACCCGCAGCCGCCCGTCCATCTGCCAGGTCCATTCGTTGCCGTTCACCCGATAGTGGTAGTCACGGCCCAGGCGGCACAGGCTGGCAGCGACCTGCGTCGCCGTCTGCTCGACACTCGCCGGCATCGCTGCCGCGGCATAGACCAGCGGCCGACCGGGCCGCGCGATGCCTGCCTTTTCGCGGCCGATCTGCTCCAGATCGTCACCCAGCCAGTCGGTATGATCGAGGGCGATGCCGGTGACCAGTCCCACGTCGGCATCGATGATGTTCACCGCGTCCAGCCGCCCGCCCAGCCCCACCTCGAGGATGGCCACATCCAGGGGCTGGCGGGCGAAACACCAGAGGGCGGCCAGGGTGCCAAACTCGAAATAGGTCAGTGGCGTCTCGCCCCGGGCCTGTTCGATGCGCTCGAAGGCCTCACAGAGCATCCCGTCATCGACCTCATCGGTATCGATGCGGATACGCTCGTTGTAGCGCAGCAGATGCGGAGAGGTATAGCAGCCGGTGCGGTAGCCGGCAGCCGTCAGGATCTGCTCGAGAAAGGCGACGCTGGAGCCCTTGCCGTTGGTGCCCGCCACCGTGACCACCCGGGTGGCAGGACAGGGCGCGCCGAGCCGCTCCCACACCGCGCGGACCCGCTCCAGCCCGAGCTCGATGTCGCGCGGGTGCAGCTGCGACTGATACGCCAGCCATTCGGAAAGGGTGCGCTGCATTGGCGGGAAGGGTGTCTCAGAGATCGCGCGGATCAGGCGGCGCTATTGCCCCCGTGGAGCACGGACAGCAGGTTGGCGATGCGATCGCGCATCTCGCGGCGGTCGATGATCATGTCGATGGCGCCTTTCTCCAGCAGGAACTCCGACCGCTGGAAACCCTCGGGCAGCTTTTCGCGCACCGTCTGCTCGATCACCCGCGGGCCGGCGAAACCGATCAGCGCCTTGGGCTCGGCCACGTTGATGTCCCCGAGCATCGCCAGGCTCGCCGACACCCCGCCCATGGTCGGGTCGGTCATCACCGAGATGAACGGCAGGCCGCGTCGCGCCAGGCGATTCAACGCCGCCGAGGTCTTGGCCATCTGGAACAGCGAGAACAGGGATTCCTGCATGCGAGCCCCGCCACTGGCCGAGAAGCACACCAACGGACACTGATTCTCCAGGGCGGTGTTGACCGCGCGCACGAAGCGCTCACCCACCACCGAGCCCATCGAGCCCCCCATGAAGGCAAACTCGAAGGCACAGGCGACGATGTCGCGCCCCCTGAGCTGGCCGCGCATCGCCACCAGCGCGTCCTTCTCCCCGGTGGCCTTCTGTGCCGCGGAGATCCGGTCCTTGTACTTCTTGCTGTCCTTGAACTTGAGCGGATCGACCGGCTCCAGGTCTGCGCCGATCTCCTCGCGGGGCTCCGGGTCGAGGAAGATATCCAGGCGCCGCCGCGCGCCGATCCGGTTGTGGTGGGAGCACTTCGGACACACGTCCAGGTTGCGCTCCACCTCGGCCCGGTAGAGTACCGCGCTACAGGTCGGACACTTGGTCCAGAGGCCTTCCGGCACGGTCTTCTTGTTGCCGCCCTCGGTACGGATGCGGCTGGGCATGAGTTTTTCGAACCAGCTCATGGAAGATTTTCTTTATTGCTCGGGAAGATGAGGTGTTAACCGGCGATTCTAGCAGAGAGCTCAATTGTCGGAATGAATTCCGACCCACGGCTGTAGGTTGGGTTTCAACCCGACAGCCGCGCAAGTAGACTGATTGGGCCTGCAGGCTCTCCCACAGCCGGAGTCAGTCGCCGTTCCCCTGATCCAGGGCCTCCCGGATCTCTCCAACGAAGTTTCCTATGTCTTCAAGGATGGCCTCGGGATCGTCGGCATGCTGCTCCACCCGCGAGACGATGGCACTGCCCACCACCACCGCATCGGCGATCTCGGCCATGGCGCGGGCGGTCGGCGCGTCCTTGATGCCGAAGCCCACGCCCACCGGCATGCCGGTCACCGTGCGGATCTGCGCCAGCTTGTCCGCTACCGCGGCGATATCCAGGTTACCCGCGCCGGTCACGCCCTTGAGCGAGACATAGTAGACAAAGCCGCTGGCCGCGGCGGTGAGCTTGCGGATGCGCTCGGCCGTGCTGGTCGGCGCCAGCAGGTAGATCGGATCGATCCCGTGCTCGCGCAGGGCTGCCAGGAACCCGCTGCCCTCTTCCGGCGGCACATCCACAGTGAGCACGCCATCCACGCCCGCCGCTGCGGCCGCCTCGGCGAAGGTCTTGTAGCCCATCACCTCGATGGGATTCAGATAGCCCATCAGCACCACCGGCGTGTCGTTGTCGGTCTCGCGGAAGGCGCGCACCATCTCCAGCACATCGTGCAGCGAGGTATGGTGGGCCAGGGCCCTTTCACTGGCGCGCTGGATCACCGGCCCGTCCGCCATGGGGTCGGAGAAGGGCACACCCAGCTCGATGATGTCGGCGCCCTGCTCGACCAGCTTGTGCATCAAGGGCACCGTGACTTCCTTGAGCGGATCCCCGGCGGTAATGAAGGGGATCAGCGCGGTGCGCCCCTGCTCGCGCAATGTGGCGAAACGTCGTTCGATACGGCTCACAGCTTCAGCCCCTCCCGCGCGGCCACGGTATGCATGTCCTTGTCGCCCCGCCCGGAGAGATTCACCAGCAGAATCTGGTCCCGCGATAGCTGCGGTGCCATCTTCATCGCCTGGGCCACCGCATGGCTGGATTCGAGCGCCGGGATGATGCCCTCGGTGCGGGTCAGGCGATGAAAGGCCTCGAGCGCCTCCTCATCGGTGATCGCCACATAGGTCGCACGTCCGCTGTCCTTGAGCCAGGCGTGTTCCGGGCCCACCCCCGGATAGTCCAGTCCTGCGGAGATCGAATGGGTCTCGATGATCTGCCCATCCGGATCCTCCATCAGATAGGTCCGGTTGCCATGCAGCACACCCGGCTGGCCGGCACACAGGGGCGCGGCATGGTGGCCGGTCTCCAGGCCCTCCCCCGCCGCCTCGACACCGACCATCGCGACCTGCTCGTCCTCGAGGAAGGGATAGAAGAGCCCGATAGCATTGGAGCCGCCCCCCACGCAGGCCACCAGGGCATCGGGCAGACGGCCGGTCATGTCCTGGATCTGCACGCGCGCCTCGCGACCGATCACCGCCTGGAAATCGCGCACCATGGCGGGATAGGGATGGGGGCCCGCCACGGTGCCAATGATATAGAAGGTGTTGTCCACGTTGGCGACCCAGTCGCGCATCGCCTCGTTGAGCGCGTCCTTCAGGGTCTTGGAGCCCGAGGAGACGCTGCGCACCTCGGCACCCAGCAGGCGCATCCGGTAGACATTCGCCTCCTGCCGCGCCACGTCCACCTCGCCCATGTACACGATGCACTCGAGCCCCAGACGCGCCGCCACGGTGGCGGTCGCCACCCCGTGCTGGCCGGCACCGGTCTCGGCGATGATGCGGGTCTTGCCCATGCGCCGCGCCAGCAGGGCCTGGCCGATGGTGTTGTTCACCTTGTGCGCGCCAGTGTGGTTCAGGTCCTCGCGCTTGAGGTAGATCTGCGCCCCACCCAGCTCGCGGCTGAGGCGCTCCGCATGATAGATGGGCGAAGGCCGGCCCACGTAGTGCTGCAGATCGGCATCCAGCTCGGCGAGGAATTCCGGGTCCTCAATGTATTTTTCGTAGGCCTGCCGCAGCTCCTCGATCGGCGCCATCAGGGTCTCGGCCACGAAGATGCCGCCATAGGGGCCGAAGTGGCCCCGCGTGTCCGGCAATTCAGTCAACTTCATTTCGCTTGTTCTCCACGGCGCACCGCTTCGATGAAGCGGGCGATCTTGTGTTTGTCCTTGATCCCCGGTTCGGCCTCTACCCCGCCGCTGACATCCACCCCGAAGGGCCGCACCTGACGCACCGCCTGCGCGACGTTGTCCGGGTCCAGCCCGCCGGCGAGCACGATGCGCCCGGCCAGCACCTGGGGAATGCGCGACCAGTCGAAGGTCTCGCCGGTGCCGCCAGGCACCCCGGGGCGGTAGGCATCGAGCAACAATCCGCGCGCGCCGGTAAAGCGCGCCGCCTCGGCCCCCAGGTCGATGTCATCCTTCATGCGCAACGCCCGGATCCAGGGCCGGCCGTGGCCGACGCAATAATCCGGGCATTCGTTGCCATGGAACTGAATCAGGTCGATCTGCACCTGCCCGACCACCTCGGCGATGGTCTCCGCGTCGGCGTTCACGAACAGGCCCACGGTGGTCACAAAGGGCGGCAGGCAGCGCGCGATCTCCGCGGCTCGGGTCACCTCGACATGACGGGGACTGGGCGGATAGAACACCAGGCCAATCGCATCGGCCCCCACCTCCACGGCCGCCTCCGCATCCTCGACACGGGTGATGCCGCAGATTTTCACGCGGGTTCGCATGGGTGCCTATTATGCCCTAGCCGTCCCGAAGTGCGCGGGCCCATTTTCACCACAAAGGGCACAGATGTTTCAACCACGAAGAACACGAAGAACACAAAGATAGAGAATTCTCAAACCTATTGGCTTTTTCCTGACACCTTGGGAGCCCAAGACTCGAGTTGCCCCCTTGCCGATGGCAATCAGGGCCTCGACCATGTTACAGACCCTAAGAAGGAACACGGAGCCCCTGAGAAAGGTCTGAAAAATTCGATTTTTCACCTTCGCCACAAGTGGGGGAAGAGCGACGGGGGACCGGGAAGGGAGAGTTCAAACAACGATTTACCCCCCTCCTAACCTCCCCCCGCAAGCGGGGGGAGGGATTAATCAGAGCTTCCCCGAACTCCAAAACCTTTGTGTTCTTCGTGTTCTTCGTGGTTCCCTTCCATCCCCCTACGCAACCGGAAAGCCGCTCAGGGTCGGGGTTGGAATGCCGAATTCAGGCGGGTATTCGACCTGTTCGAAGTACAGTCCCTGAGGCGGTGCGGTGACGCCGCCCAGGGTGCGGTCGCGCAGGGCGAGCACCTCGGCGGCCCAGGGCGCGGGCCGGTCGCCCTTGCCGATGGCGATCAGGACCCCAGCGATATTGCGGATCATGTGGTGCAGGAAGGCGTTGGCATGTACCGACAGCACCACGAAGTCGCCGTGGCGTTCGACGGTCAGGGAATGCAGGGTGCGCACCGGGCTCTTGGCCTGGCAACCGAGGGCGCGATAACTGGAGAAGTCGTGCTCACCCACCAGCACCTGTCCCGCATGGTGCATCATCTCGGCATCCAGCGGACGATGCACCCAGGTGACCCGACCGGCCAGCACCGCGCTGCGGGCGGTGCGATTGAGAATGAAGTAGCGATAGCGGCGCGATACCGCGGAGAAGCGGGCGCTGAAATCCTCGCTGACCTCACGCACCCAGGTGACGGCTACGTCGGGCGGCAGGTTGACGTTGCTGCCCAACAGCCAGTTGCGCTCGCTGCGCGCCGCCTCGGTATCGAAGTGCACCACCTGGCCCAGGGCATGGACCCCGGTGTCGGTGCGACCGGCGCAGACCACCCGCAGGGGATGATTCGCCACCCTGGAGAGCGCCTGTTCCAGCACCACCTGCACCGTGCGCACGCCCTCCTGCTGGGCCTGCCAGCCATGGAAGCCTTGGCCGTCGTATTCCACGCCCAGTGCTATCCGCATCGCTCGTCGCAAAATAGAAAGGGCGCCAGAGGCGCCCGAATCAGACTCCCGATCGACATGCCCGTCAGGTCATCTCCGCCAGGAGTTTGTCCGCCTCCTCGCGCTGAGAATCGTTGCCTTCCTGGCGGATCTCCTCGAGGATGTCCCGCGCCCCCTCGCTGTCTCCCATCTCGAGGAAGGCCTTGGCGAGATCCAGCTTGGTCTCGATCGCCTCCGCATCCACCGACTCCGGCGTCAGGCTGTCGACATCCAGATCGACATCGCTGTCGAGTCCCTTGTCGAAGGCCTGGTCCAACTCGATGGGTTCATCCAGACCGGAAGGCCTTTCACCACCAGAAAGCCCCGAGGGCTCACCCAGATCCTCGGTGAGCCGGCTCAGATCCCCCTCCAGCGAAGAGAGGTCGCTCAATTCGTCCAGCTGGGCCTGGAGGTCGGCGGCCACCGGTTCTTCCGCAGGCGCCGCGCCTTCTTCACCGAGGTCCAGCGAGGGCAGATCCAGCGACGAGACCTCTTCCCGCGCCTGCGCCCCCTGCTCTCCGCCCGGAACCTCCGCGCTCGGCAGATCCAGGTCCAGCGATTCCAGTGCGTCCAGCGGTTGGGTTTCGGCGTCCAGCTGATCGAGATCTTCCAGCTCCCGCAGATCGTCCAGGTCCAGCGACGGCTCGTCGATGCTCGATTCCTCGCCCAGGTCGTCCAGCCCGTCGTCGAAGTCGGAAGCAATATCGGCGATGTCGGCATCCAGGTCCGGCGATGCCTCGCCATCCACATCCCCCACCGCGACCGCGTGCGGCATCCCGCCTTCCTCGGCGTACAGGGCGTTGTGGGGGTCGAGCTCGCGCCCCATTTCCCGCGCCCGCGCCCAGGCGTCCTGGTCGACGATGTCCTGGCCGCCCTCAACCATGCTGTGGGCCAGGTCATTGAAGGCCTCGGTATTGCGGGTGGCGTAAAAGACCTCGAGCAGCTTGTGCTTGAGCGCCAGGCGGTCGGGGTCGCGGCTCATGGCCTGCTTGAGCAGATCCTCGGCCTGCTGGTAACGGCCATAGGCGATATAGACATCGGCCTCGGAGACCGGATCCACCTCGCCCGTTTCATCCCGCAGCGCATTCACGTCACTGGGAGAGAACTCGCTGAGGAAGGAGGTCTCGTCGTCGTGACTCAGATCGCTGTCCGGGGTGATACCGGCGATGTCTTCGTCTTCGGCCGTCCGCTCGGGCGCCGCCGCTGCCCCTCCGGCGGCTGCGGCCCCGGCGGCTGCGGCTCCGGCGGTTGCAGGTTCGAGATCCTCGGGCTCAAACGGCTGTTCTTCCTTCCCGCCGGACTTGCGCTTCAGGCCCAGCAGGACCAGCAACAGCACCAGTACGCCGCCCACACCGGCCACCGCGGGCAGGTTGTCCTGAATAAAGCGCTTGATATCGAAGCCGCCCTCGACAGGGGTTGCCGGGGGCGCGGTGGTCGGGGCGGGCACCTTCTCTTCCTCTGGCGCCACCGCGATCTCTGCCGGTGCCTCTGCCTTCTCTTGCGGAGCCGGCTGTGCCGGTGGCACCGCTTCGCCCGTACCGCCTTCCGGGGCGGGTTCCCCGGCGGCCACGGGGGCGGCAGGTGCCGGGGGCGCGGCCGGTTTGCCCTCGCGGGTCAGCCCCTCGTCCAGCACGGCATCGGCCGCGGCGGCCAGCTCGGCATCGATGGCCGACTCCGCAGGCGGGGTCTCTTCCTCGCCCTCGACGACGATCGTCTCGGACTCCGGCGCCTCACCCACCCCCTGTGCAGGGATCTCACCTGCAGGGCCCTCGGCCACGGGCTCTTCCGGGGGCGGCGCTTGCGTCGTTTCCGGAGCGGCCTCGGCCGCCTTCTCCTCAGCCGCCTTTTCCTCGGCCGCCTTCTCCGCCTGCTGCATGACCGACTCGATGTCGCTCACCCCTTCCTGCTCGGCGCCTGGCTCGATGACCTGACCGGTGCGCGCCTGCAGTTGTGCCAGCTGCTCATCCTTCAGGGTCAACAGGCGCTGCATGTCTTCGAGTCGCTTACGCAACTCGCCGACCTCTTTGCGCAGTGCCTCTGTCTCGATACGCGCCGATTCCGCGTTCTCACGGGCAATCAGCAGCTTGCGCTTGATCTCCTCGATGGTTTCTCCATCGCCGCGATCCTCACTGGCCCCAGCCTCGCCCTCGCCCTCCGGGCGTGCCGTGGCGATGCGCAGCTCCGATTGCGGTTCGGCCGCGCCGGGCCCACCGCTCGCACTCGTCTTGCCGTTTGCTGCCTCGCGCCTGACCGGCGGTGCCACCGCCGCCTGGGCCGGCTGCCCGGATTGCCGGTTCAGCCATTGTTCCTGCGCATCGCGATAGGCCCGGATCGCCTCGGCACGGGAGATGGTGCCGATCTCGTCGCTCGTCGGCACCCTCAGCACCTGCCCGCGACGCAGGCGATTCATGTCGCCATTGATGAAGGCATCCGGATTGGCCCGCAACAGCGCGACCATCATCTGTTCCATCGTCACCCCGCGCGGGCGCAGCTTCTTGGCGATGCCCCACAGCGTGTCATTGGAAGAGACGGGGCCATACTCGCCGACACCGGTCGGTGCCGGGGGTACTGCCCTGGGCGCCCTGCGTACCGGCGCGGCGGGAGTAGTCCGCGCCGGAGCCGGCGCGGCTTGAACCTGCGGCGCGCGCCGCTTGGTGGTCACCGGCGGGTCGAGCAATACGGTGTATTCGCGGATCAGATGGCCCTTGGGCCAATCCACCTCGACCAGAAAGTCCAGAAAGGGCTCGCGGATCGGAAAGTCGGAGGTCACACGAATCACCGCGCGACCGTTCTTGAGGCGTTCGGGTCGAAACTTGAGCAGCGTCAGGAAGAACGGACGCTCGATCCCGGCCTTGGCGAACTCCTTGGCATCAGCGAGCTTCACGCGCACATCGGCCAGTTCGTCCTGCCCCACCGAACGCAGGTCGATGTAGCCCTTGAAGGTTTGGTTGAGCGCGGATGCGGTCTTGATGTCCCCAAGACCGAGGGCATGCACCGGGATCGAGACCGTCCCCAGCGCCAATGCCACGGCGAATGTCAAACTACGAACCATGAAAGTCCCCCTGGAGCGACATACCATCGCTGAATCTCCCTGTTACCAAAGCCGTGGTGAACACGCCGGCGACCTCGTACTGGAACGAGCAGTAACCGGGCCACATTCAGAGCCTTACGGCCCAATCGCCCGGCGACGCGCTCACCGCGCCCCGACACTGCTTGTCTTACGAAGCAACCTCATAATTTGCCGCTAACTATAGCGGAGCAAAGGGTTTTCACCAACATGAACCAAAAAATGACAACCCCGGTGCCGTCTGACACCGGGGTCCCGTGTAAAACGCTGTGAACCAACTCACAAAAAGCCGCTTCCGGGGACTGGCCGTCAAAGCGCGTCGAGCAGTATCCGCAACATGCGACGCAGCGGCTCGGCCGCTCCCCACAGCAGCTGATCGCCGACCGTGAAGGCGTTGAGATACTCGCTGCCGATGTTCATCTTGCGCAACCGCCCCACCGGCACGTCCAGGGTACCGGTCACCCTTGCGGGGGTCAGTTCCTGCATGCTGATATCGCGCTCGTTCGGGATCACCCGCGACCATTCGTTTGCCTCGTCCAGCATCTGTTCTACCTCGTCTATCGGCACGTCCTTCCTTAACTTGATAGTCAATGCCTGACTATGGCATCGCATGGCGCCGATACGCACGCAGGTGCCGTCGATCGGGATGATCTGGCCCTCGCCGCGACCGAGGATCTTATTGGTCTCGGCGATCGCCTTCCATTCCTCTTTCGATTGGCCGTTCTCCAGCGCCACGTCGATCCAGGGGATCAGGCTGCCGGCCAGGGGCACGCCGAAATTGGCCTTGGGGAATTCGGGTGAACGCATCGCCTCGGTGACGCCCCGGTCGACATCGAGGATGGCCGAGGCCGGGTCGGCCAGCAGATCGGCCACGCTATCGCGCAAAAAGCCCATCTGCTCGATCAGCTCGCGCATGTTGCGCGCACCCGCACCGGAGGCCGCCTGATAGGTCATGGCGGTCATCCATTCCACCAGGTCGTTCTGGAACAGCCCGCCCAGGCCCATCAGCATCAGGCTGACGGTGCAGTTGCCACCAATGAACTCTTTCTTGCCCGAGGCCAGCGCCTTGTCGATCACCCGCCGGTTGACCGGGTCGAGCACGATCACCGCGTCCTCGCTCATGCGCAACGCCGAGGCCGCATCGATCCAGTAGCCATTCCAACCGGCCTTGCGCAACTCGGCATACACCCGCTTGGTGTAGTCGCCGCCCTGACAGGTGACGATTGCCTCCATCTGCTTGAGCTCGTCGATGTCGGTCGCATCCTTGAGCGGCGGTATCTCCTTTCCGATCTCCGGCCCCGCCTGACCGATCTGCGAGGTGGTGAAGAACACCGGCTCATCGATCAGATCGAAATCGTTCTCCTCGCGCATCCGGCCCATCAGGACCGAACCCACCATGCCACGCCAGCCTACGAAACCTACTCTTTTCATCGTCTTGTCCAGATTTGAGTTGGGAACCACGAAGAGCACAAAAAAACACGAAGATGTGAATCGTAGGATGGGTTGAGCAGAGCGAAACCCATCGAAATACATCGCGACCAAATGCAAATCGCCCTTGATGGGTTTCGTTCCTCAACCCATCCTACGAATCAGGCCATTCATCAAAGTCTTTGCGTTCTTCGTGCCCTTCGTGGTGAAAAATCACAATGCCGCCACAACCGCGTCGCCCATGGCCTCGCAGGTCACCTCGGTCATGCCCGCGGACATGATGTCCGGGGTGCGCAGGCCGTCGTCCAGCACCTTGTCCACGGCTCGTTCGATACGCTCGGCCATGGCCGGTTCGTTCAGGCTGTAGCGCAGCATCATCGCCACCGAGAGGATGGTCGCCAGGGGATTGGCGATGCCCTGGCCGGCGATGTCGGGCGCCGAGCCATGGATGGGCTCGTACATCCCCTGCCCCTTCTCGTTGAGCGAGGCGGAACCCAGCATGCCGATCGAGCCGGTGAGCATCGCGGCGCAGTCCGAGAGGATGTCACCAAACATGTTGGTGGTGACCATCACGTCGAACTGCTTGGGCCACTTCACCAGCTGCATGGCGGCGTTGTCGACATACATGTGGCTGAGCTCGATCCCGGGATACTCCTGCTCCACCACCCGGATCGCTACCTCGCGCCATAGCTCGGTACATTCGAGTACATTCGCCTTGTCCACGGAGCACACCCGCTTGTCGCGCTTCATGGCGATGTCGCAGGCGGAACGCACGATGCGCTCGATTTCGGATTCGCGATAGACCAGGGTGTTGAAGCCCTCGCGCTCACCGTTTTCCAAGGTGCGGATGCCGCGTGGCTGGCCAAAATAGATGCCGCCGGTCAGTTCGCGCACGATCATGATATCCAGGCCGGAGACGATCTCCGGCTTCAGGCTCGAGGCATCGGCCAGCTGCGGCGCCAGCACCGCGGGGCGCAGGTTGGAGAACAGGTTGAGCCCGGCGCGCAG
>JANTHJ010000057.1 GCA_024762475.1 Chromatiales bacterium
CTTCGCAATAGCTAGCTATTACGTGCGATCCGCGCCTTGAACTGGACGATTTTTCGCCGCAATCTGCTCGCGCCAGAATTAATCAGAGCTTCCTTAGTTGATCCAGGTCTGCCCCTCAAGCTGCCATTCGGGATAGATTCGGACTTTTGCGGGAGAAATCGTGGACCCCTTCCGGGCCTTCCTCAGAACCATGCTGGGCAGCCTGCGCGACCTCACCCCCATCGTGGTGGTGATCGGGTTCTTCCAGCTGGTGGTGTTGCGCCAGCCGATTCCCAATCTCGGCGAGATCCTGCTCGGCGCGCTGTTGGTGGTGATCGGCCTCACCCTGTTCGTGCGTGGCCTCGAGCTCGGCCTGTTTCCCATCGGCGAGAGCATGGCCTATGCCTTTGCCCGCAAGGGCAGCCTCAACTGGTTGCTGGCCTTTGCCTTCGCCCTGGGCTTTGGCACCACGGTGGCCGAGCCGGCCCTGATCGCGGTGGCGGCCGAGGCGGCGGACGTGGCCGCCGAGGCGGGCCTGATCGGCCAGGCCCCTGGCGACCGGACGGCGTATGCCCTGGGATTGCGCTACACCGTGGCCTTTTCGGTCGGGATCGCCATCCTGATCGGGGTGTTGCGCATCGTGCGCGGCTGGCCCATCCAGTACCTGATCATCGGGGGCTACCTCGGCGTGGTGATCATGACCGCCTTTGCACCCCGCGAAATCATCGGCATCGCCTACGATTCAGGGGGCGTCACCACCTCCACTATCACGGTACCCCTGGTGGCCGCGCTCGGAGTCGGACTCGCCCAGTCCATCAAGGGCCGCAATCCCATGATCGACGGCTTCGGCCTGATCGCCTTCGCCTCGCTCACGCCGATGATGTTCGTCATGGGCTATGGCATGCTGGTGCACTGAGATGATCATGCAATTGATCGAAACCCTGGTGCTGACGCTGAAGGACGTAATGCCCATTGCGGTCATCCTGTTCGGCTTTCAGCTGCTGGTATTGCGCCGGCCGGTACCGCGACTGCGGGAGGTCCTGACGGGCTTTGTCTACGTCCTGGTCGGGATGGCGTTCTTCCTCGAGGGACTCGAGATGGCGCTGTTCCCGCTGGGCAAGCTGATGGCGGCCCAGCTCACCGACCCGGCCTTCCTGTTCGGTGACAGCGTGCCGACGAGCCCGCAGCAGATACACTGGAGCGCCTATGGCTGGGTCTATTTGTTCGCCCTGGCCATCGGCTTCTCCACCACCATCGCCGAGCCCTCGCTGCTGGCGGTGGCCCTGAAGGCGAACGAAGTCTCCGGTGGGGCCATCGGGGTCTGGGGTCTGCGGGTGGCGGTGGCCATCGGGGTAGCCTTTGGCATCGCCCTGGGCGCCTTCCGCATCGTCACCGGTACGCCCCTGCACTGGTACATCATCCTCGGATACGTGGTGGTCATCATCCAGACCCTCTTTGCACCCCGCGCGATCATCGCCCTGGCCTACGACTCCGGCGGGGTGACCACCTCTACCGTGACCGTGCCGCTGGTGACCGCCCTGGGTCTTGGTCTGGCGAGCACGGTGCCCGGCCGCAGCCCCGCGCTGGACGGCTTCGGGCTGATCGCCTTCGCCAGCCTGTTTCCCATCGTTTCCGTGATGGCCTATGCGCAGATCGCCGCCTGGCAGTCGCGCCGTCACACACCCTGACACCCACCCGAGGAGCAGCCCATGCACTTCAAACTTCTGGTCACTTTCATTGACGACGCCAAGACCGATGCGGTGGTAGAGGCGGCCAAGGAATGCGGCGCCACCGGGGCCACCGTCATCACCAGCGCGCGGGGAGAAGGGCTGAAGGGTGCCAAGACCTTCTTCGGACTGGACCTCGAGTCGCAACGCGACGTGGCCATTTTTCTGGTCGAGGAGCACCTAGCCCGCGATATCCTCGAGACCATCGCCGAGGTAGGCAACTTCGACGCGGAGCCGGGCACCGGCATCGCCTTTCAGATGGACGTGGAGGATGCGGTGGGCATCACCCAGCAGGTCGCCCGCCTGCAGGAAGTCGTGGAGGATGAGATATGAACGACAAGCGAAAGCTGGTGCGCGTGCGCGACATCATGAAGACCGGTTTCGACCTGGTGGACGGCATGGCGACCGTTGCGGAGGCGCTGCGAGATGCCCAACACCCGGACACCAAGTGCCTGATCGTGCGCAAGCGTCATCGGAACGACGAATATGGAATCGTGCTCTACTCGGATATCGCCAAGCGGGTGTTGGCGAGAGACAGGGCGCCGGAGCGGGTTAATATCTACGAGATCATGAGCAAACCGGTGGTCGGCGTCGCCCCCGGCATGGACATACGCTACTGCGCGCGGCTGTTCGAGAACTTTGGCCTGGCGCGCGCACCGGTGATAGAGGACGACCACATCGTCGGCATCGTCGGCTATACCGACATGGTGCTAGAAGGCATGCTGCCGCAGTTCGAACCAGCCTGATCAGGTCCGCAACAGCTGCCGAACCTGGGGCAAGTGCCGGCGGCTCACCTCCAGGGGCTCTTCGAGGCCCTCGAGCACCAGTAGACTGCGCCCGTCGCCCTCGCGCCGCAGTTCCCGCATTCGCGCCGGATCCACCAGGGCGTTGCGATGGATCCGCAGAAAACGACCCGGGTGTTGTTTTTCGATGGACTTGAGCGAGGCGTCGCTGAGGGCCAGCCCGGCGAGGTGATGCACCTCCACGTACTTGCTGTCAGCGCGCAGACAGATGATCTCGTCCAGGGGGATGCGCCGGGTGGCGCCCCGCTGGGTCACCGTCAGGCCGGGCACCTTGCCCGCCATCTGCAACGCCTCGCGCTGCGCCCGGGTGAATACCGAGGCCTTGTACAGCGCGGCGCGCAGCCGGTCGAGCCGCACCGGCTTGAGCAGGTAATCAATGGCGTTGGCCTCGAAGGCCTCCAGCGCGTGCTCGTCATAGGCGGTGACGAAGATCACTGCCGGCACCGGACTCAGCTGCTGCATCCCCAGGGCGGCTCGAATCCCGTCCATCCCGGGCATGCGGATGTCCAGCAGGGCCACCTCCGGTTTCAGCTCCGCCGCGAGGGCAAGCGCCTGTTCGCCCTCGCCGGCCTCGCCGACCACCTCGATCGGCTCGTCCAGCTCATCCAGCAGGGAGCGCAGACGCGCGCGTGCCGGGGGTTCGTCGTCGACGACCAGGACTCTCATCCTTTCCCCTCCGTCACCGGAAAATGAATCCTTACCTGATAGCGACCCTCCACCTCGCCGATCGTCATGCCGGCCCGCTCGCCATAACGGGCCTGCAGGCGCTGTGCGATATTCTCCTGGGCCATGCCATTGCCCTCGCGTTCGCTGGCCGCAGCGTCGGGCAGGGTGTTGGAGACCGCCAGGTTGAGAATGCCCTTGCGATAGCGTGCGGCCACCAGGATCTCGCCGCCCTCACGCGCCGGTTCGATACCGTGGTAGACCGCGTTCTCCAGCAGCGGCTGCAGTAACAGGGATGGCATCGGCGCCTGCTCGGGCAGATCGTCCTGCAGGTCCCACGCCACGCGCAGCCGACCGCCCAAACGCTGTGCCTCGATGTGCAGATACCCGCGCGCCAGGGCCAGCTCCTGCGCCAGGGTGGAGCGCTCGCCAGCGCGTCCCAGGCTGGCACGAAACAGGTCCGACAGGTCCTGCACCACCTCCTCGGCCAGCTTGGGATCGCTGCGCGTCAGATTGGCGATGGTGTTCATGCTGTTGAACAGGAAATGCGGGCGGATGCGCGCCTGCAGCGCATTCGCCCGCGCCCGGGCCTCGGCCAGCTCGCGCTCCTGGCGGCGATGCAGCTCGAACAGATAGCGCAGGGCCACGGCGAGCACGATGCCCGCAATGGTCAGCTGCGCACCCACCTGGGCCCAGTCGACGGCCAACCGGCCCTCAAGCAGCCAGTGCGAAAGCAGATAGACCAACACCGTCACCACCAACCCCAGCAGCCAGGCCAGCAGGCCGGCCAGACGGTGGCCCAGCCGGTTGAGCCAGGGCGCCAGTGGGCACAGCAGGCCCGCCAGGCCCAGCGCGACCCACTGCACATACAGCGAGCGCTGGCTCAGACGCTGCCAGAAGTCACCCTCGAAAACCGCCAGCGTGAGCGCCAACGCCAGCAGCTCTGCGGTGACGATCCACGCAAACAACAACCGCACATCACAGAAGTTGGGCAGAAACCCCTGGCGCTGATCTTTCCCTGTCATGGCGCCAGTATAAAGCGCGCGTCATCCCCGAGTCGTGATACCTCACGCCCATAATCCTAGAATCCTCAGTTGACCGCTATGAGTAGGGCCTAAACCAAATGAGTGGCATAGAGAACCGCGGTAATGTCGGACTCACCTGTTGGATGAAGGGCGCTACGACCACCAGAGCACGCATCGCGCGGTCCCTGGCTGCGTTATAACTCGTTGGAATAGAGCAACTATTCCGCCTCGTCATGCCTTGCCAGAAACCACGCGCTACGCACTCTGGCGGCCATCCAACTGAGGATTCTAGGATAATCTGGGATAATCGCGCCTTTTCCCAACCAAGGACCGCGGCATGAGCGACAAGAAACCCTGGGCCGGACGTTTCAGCGAGCCGACCGACGCCTTCGTCGAGGCCTTTACCGCCTCGGTGGCGTTCGACCAGCGCCTCGCGCCCCAGGATATCCGGGGCTCGATCGCCCACGCCAGCATGCTGGCCCGTCAGGGCATTCTCAGCGAGACCGAGCGCGACGCCATCGTCCAGGGCTTGGAACAGATCCTGGCACGGGTCGACGCCGGGGGATTCGAGTGGTCGGTCGCCCTCGAAGACGTGCACATGAACATCGAAGCGGCCCTCACGCAAATGATCGGCGATGCCGGCAAGAAGCTGCACACCGGACGCTCGCGCAATGACCAGGTGGCCACCGACATCCGCCTGTGGCTGCGTGACGAGATCGCCAACCTGCGCGCCGAACTGTACCGTCTGCGTGAGGCGCTGCTGGACCTGGCCGAGCAGGAGGCCGAGACCGTCATGCCTGGCTTCACCCATCTGCAGACCGCCCAGCCGGTCACCTTCGGCCACCATCTGATGGCCTGGTTCGAGATGCTCGAGCGCGACGACGGTCGCCTCGCCGACTGCGCGCGCCGCGCCAACCGCTGCCCGCTGGGCGCCGCCGCGCTGGCCGGGACCACCTTTCCCATCGATCGGGATTTCACCGCCGAACTCCTCGGGTTCGACGGCCCCTGCCGCAACTCCCTCGACGCGGTCTCCGACCGGGACTTCGCCATCGAGTTCGCCGCCGCCGCCAGCCTGCTCATGATGCACCTCTCGCGCATGAGCGAAGAGCTGATCATCTGGTCCTCCGCGCAATTCGGCTTCATCACCCTGTCGGACAGCTTCTGCACCGGCTCCTCGATCATGCCGCAGAAGAAGAACCCGGACGTGCCCGAGCTGATTCGCGGCAAGAGCGGACGCGTGTTCGGCCACCTGATGGGCCTGCTGACCCTGATGAAATCGCAGCCACTGGCCTACAACAAGGACAACCAGGAAGACAAGGAGCCCCTGTTCGACATCGCCGACAATCTGCGCGGCTCGCTGAAGGTCTTCGCCGACATGGTGCCTGCCATCTCGCCCAACCGCGATCGCATGCGCCAGGCGGCCCTGCAGGGCTTCGCCACCGCCACCGACCTGGCCGACTACCTGGTACGCAAGGGCCTGCCGTTCCGCGATGCCCACGAGGTGGTGGGGAAATCCGTCGCCTACTGCGTGGAGAAGCAGTGCGACCTGGCGGATCTTACCCTGGAAGAGCTGCAGCGTTTCAGTGACCTGATCGAGCAGGACGTGTTCGACTACCTGACCCTGGAGGGCTCGGTGGCCGCCCGCGACCACATCGGCGGCACGGCCCCGCGCCAGGTGCGGCAGGCGATCGCCCAGGCGCGCAAACGGCTGGCCGCGGAGCAGTGAAGATACCGGCTTTTCTGACCAGGATTAAAAGAACGACGTTTTAGGCTTTCTTTTCCGTCGCCGAGGGGAGCATCCTCAGGGAACCTGTCCCTGACCCTACAGACGAGGAGGAATCCAAGATGCGTCAATTCCCAAAACGGCGTTTGGCCAAGTCCCTTCTGGCGGGCGCGCTCGGCGGTCTCCTGCTCGGCGCCGGCACCGCCCACGCCTTTTCCTTCGACTTCGGCAACGACGACTATGATTATCCACCCTGGGCGTCTCCCTATTGGGGCGCACCCCCTCCGGGCTACGTCCCCGCGAACCCCTACCTGGTGCGCCCCCTGCTGCCGCGCGGCCTGCGCGACGAACTGGCCTCGGAGCGACAGCACTTCATGGAAGGGCACCAGGACGCCCTGAACGACCTGGCCGCCATGCTCTACGGCGGCAAGGGCTTCGACCGCACCGAGGCGATCAAGCTGGCACGCAAGATCGAGGGCGGCTCGGGCATCAACCTGTTGCGCTTCTTCCCGCCCGGCTCGGCGCCCGCCTGGAAATCACGTGCGCTGCCCTCCATCTGGACCCGGCAAGAGGATTTCCAGGCCAAGGCTGACGCGCTGGGCCAGGCGGCGGCGGCGCTGGCCGAGGAACTGGCCAAGGTGCCCGATCCAAAGCAGGCGGTGTATCTGCCGAAAAAGAATGCGGCCTTCGAGTGCCGAGACAACAGCGACGAGCAATGCGCAAAGGTCCCGGTGTCGCCCGGTGTGTGGGAGAAGTTCAACCAGCTCTCGGCGACCTGCCAGGGGTGCCACCTCGGCTTCCGTGGCTACGGTTGGTGGTAACGGACTTGGTTCGACGCCAAGAAACTTCTGATTGATTCCTCCCCCGCGAGCGGGGGAGGTCAGGAGGGGGTAAGCCGTTGTTTTGGCTCCCTCCCAGCCTTTTCCGCAAGTGGGGGAGGTGAACGAGCGAATCTTTCAGGCCCTTCCTAAAGCCAAGCCATAAAAAAAGCCCGGCTCGAAGCCGGGCTTTCTCGTGGCACCTGATGCCTGCTCAGCGGGTGCTGCCCTGCGGGGCAGGACGCGGCTGCGGACGGGGTGCCGGGCGCGGGGCCGGAGCGGGCCGGGGGGCCGCTGCCGGCGGACGCGGGCCGTAGCCAGGAGCACCATAGGGCATCGGCGGACGAACACCAGGGGCGACGCCGGGCGGACCATAGGGCATCGGGGCGCCCATGGGCGGGCCATAGGGTGCGGCTCCCGGGGGACCATAGGGCATCGGAGCACCCATCGGCGGTGCGCCATAGGGCATCGGCGGACGACCGTAGGGCCCCATCATCGGGCCATAGGGCCCGTACCCCGGGTAATTGTCGTCACTGTTCATCATGTCTTCCATTTCGTTCATCCAGTAACGCGGATCCCACTCGTCGTAGGGGTTGCAGCCCGGGTCGTACCAGCACTCCTGCTTGTCCCACTTATTGCTGTTGCCGAAGAAGAAGGCATTGGCACTGCCGGCGGCCAGCGAGGCCACCACAGCAAAGGATACTGCGGCAAGTTTCTTCATGGTCGTCTCCAAAGTATTTGAGATTATGAACGGATCGATGTTGGTACCTCAGGGCTAGTGTATACCGCAAACAACCCAACCCATGTTGCCCTGCATCAATTACAAGTATATTACCATTTTCTCATATTGCAAGAATTGCATGCGTGGCCAAGCCCGGGCACGAGATGCCTCCACCATTGTAGACTCCTGCAAGAGCCCTGTCCGGAGGATCCCGTGGACCTGCCACAAGAACACGAATCACCCATCGCTGAGCTGAGCGACCGGCTTGCCGATTTCGCCCGCCGCCGCGACTGGGAGCAGTTTCATTCGCCCAAGAACCTGAGCATGGCCCTGGCCGGCGAGGCGGGGGAGCTGCTGGAACACTTCCAGTGGCTGACCGAGGCACAGAGCCAAGATCTCGATCCCGCGAAAAAGGATGCCGTGGCCCTGGAGATGGCCGACATCTTTATCTACCTGTTGCGCCTGGCGGAACGTCTGGATATCGACCTGCTCGATGCGGCCTGGCGCAAGATGGCGATCAATGAGCAGCGCTATCCGGCCGACAAGGTGCGCGGCGATGCCCGGCGCGCCGAGGAGTACGACCCGGACTGATTCGCGTCACGACGACTCCGGTTCGCCTAACCACCATGAGGTTCCTGGCCGCACCCCTGATGATGGGAAACCGTGCGGGATCAGGTTCAACGAAACCGATCGGCCGCGGTGCCCGGTGGTGGGTTTCGCGGAGCTCAACCTCACCCTACGAGAGATCGCCGGGAGGTACCTCCCAGATGAACAGGAAGGGGGCATCCTGCCGCTCTGGCGTTGCCTTTCTCCTATTTGCGGTCCTTTGCGTCCTTTGCGGTTAGATGTTTTCCACACTAAAGTCTTTCCCAGCGCGGCCGATAGGCTTCAGAGCCATACTCACGGCCAGCTCAGGAGGAATCCATGCCACAGACCCAGGCCCTTGCACCCACTGACGACTCCCGCGACCACCCCGGTTCCGGGGTCGCCTTGATCGACGCCCAGGGCCGCATCGAGTGGGCCAACGCGGCGCTGGCCACCCAACTCGGAGAGTCCTCCGAGGCGCTGGCCGGCGTGCCGCTCGCCGATCTCGCGCAACCGGCGCAATGGCTGCTGAGCGACGTTCCGGTGGCGATCGGCGCGCACTGGTTAAGGCCGGAACGGATCGCAGCGGGCGACAAGACCCTGTTGATCGTCCACGATGTCACCGAACTGCAACGCCTGCGCGAGGAGAACGCCGCGTTGCGACTGACCGACGAGCTGACTGGCCTGCCCAATCGCCGCGCCATCAGCCAGGCGCTGGAGTTGCAGATCTCGCGCAGCCGCCGCTACGGCAATCCGCTGGCGGTGGTGCTGGTCCACCTGGGCGTGGCGGACGAACAGATCGAGTTGCTGCATGACAGCGCCGACCAACTGGTCCTGGGGGTCTCGCGTTTCCTGCGTGATCGCCTGCGCTGGGTCGACCAGATCGGCCGATGGGAAGACAACCTGTTCCTCCTGGTGCTGCCCGAGACCTCACGTGAGGACGCGCAGCAGCTGACCGACAAGATCCACAACGAGCTGGAAGGCCTGCGGCTGCCTGAACCCCTGGAGACCCTGCGGCCACACCTGAGCTTCGGCATCGCCACCTGGAACAAGGGCGACGACCTGCGCACCCTGATGCGCGACGCCAGCCGGGAGCTGGCCGACGCCTGAGGCGGGCATGCACAGCGCGAGCCTGCCGGCACCAGAGCGACCTTCGCGCAGGGAAATCCGCCATATCCTGGAGCGCCACGCGATGGTGGCCCGCCAGCGCATGGCGCGCGCCCAGGCGCTGGCGACCCATGAACAGCGCTGCTTTCTCGAGCTGTTTCCGCTGCTGCTGCACATCAATCACCCGGCCCTGCCGGGGTTCAACGGCGCCGAGACCCCGGCCGGCATCGCCGGCTACGAGCCGGACCGCCACGCCCTGCTGCTGGCGCGCAGACATGTCCGCAGCCTGAAGGCCGAGCGCCGGCCACAGCGGGTTCCGCCGCTGCAGGCAATCTATCTGATCGGCAGCTCGGGCACCCTGGGGCAGGACGCCCACAGCGATTACGACATCTGGGTCTGCCATCATCCCGACCTCGAGGGCGCTGCGGTCGCCCGTCTGCAGGAAAAGGCGGAGGTGCTGGAGGCGCATGCCACCGCCCTGGGTCTGCAGATGCACCTGTTCGTGCTAAATGCCGACGATTTTCGCGCGGGCAATCTCAACCGGCTGTCGGACGAGAGCAGCGGCACCACCCAGCACCTGCTGCTGCTGGAGGAGTTCTACCGCACCGGCCTGCTGCTGGCCGGCCGGCCGCCGCTGTGGTGGCTGGTACCCCCGGAGCACCTGCAGGACTATCGCGCCTATTGCGACCACCTGCTGGGCAAGCGTCTGATTCGTCCCGGAGACTGGCTCGACTTCGGCGGGCTCGCCCGGATCGGCCTGGGCGAGTTCTTCAGTGCCGCCCACTGGCAGCTGTTCAAGGGAATCCAGGCGCCCTACAAGTCGCTGCTCAAGCTGCTGCTGTTCGAAACCTATGCGAGCGAGTTCCCGGACATTCGCTGGCTCGCGGAGGAGGTGCAGGAACGCTACCACGCCGAGGGCGACATCGATGCCCTGGACGTCGACCCCTACCTGCTGATGATGAACCGCATCGAGGCCCACCTTTGCGAACCGGGACAACAGCCGCGCCTGGAACTGGCGCGGCGCGCCTTCTACCTGAAGAGCGGCAGCCGGCTCAGCCGCAAGGCGCCGGAGGACTGGAAGTCCGAGATCCTGCGTCGCCTGGTGACCAGCTGGGGCTGGCACGAGGGGGAACTGATCAACCTGGACGGCCACCGGGAATGGAAACTGCCCCGGGTGCTGGAGGAGCGCAATCAGCTGGTGGGCGAGCTCTCGCACGGCTACCGGCTGCTCACCGGGCTGGCGCGCGGCGAGGGCGCGACCGACGAGATCGACATGCGCGACCTGTCGCTGCTCGGGCGCAAGCTATTCGCCTCCCTCGAGCGGCGCCCCGGGAAGATCGACCGTATCAATCCGGATATCTCCGACGACCTGCATGAACCCCAGGTGTGGCTGCGCCGCGAGGCGGAGCGGCCGGTGTGGCACTGCTACCTGGCGGCACCGGAAACCGGGGCCACGCCCGCGCGCAGTGCCAGCGGCATCGTGGAGCTGCTCACCTGGCTGATCGCCAACGGCGTGATCGACAAGGGAACGCATATCGACCTGCCACCCGAGGTGGCCGCCTCCCACCAGCACCTGCGGCTGGTGCGCCTGCTGTCCCGGCACTTTCCGCCCGCGAAGCGAATCGAGGCGCCGTTGGAGAACTTCGCCCAGGCCGCGCGCGGCGCCCGGGCTCTGGTCGTCGCCAACGCCTTGGCGACCCAGACGGATGATCCGGATGGCCACCTGCTGGTGAGCCGGCGCGCCGACCCGCTCAGCTTCGGTGCCGCCCGGCGCAATCTGATCCAGACCCTCGACCACGTCCAAAGCAACAGCTGGGGCGAGCTGCAGGTGGGCCATTACCAGGGAGAAGAAGGCGTGCTGGAGATGCTGTGCCGGCACCTGGACCTGTTCTGTGCCGGGCCCCAGGCCACTGCCCCAGCCTGCCATTGCGACACCCCCGGACATGGCGCCCTGATCGCGCGCCGCATCTCCCAACTGCTGTCGCTGGCCGTGGAGCACTTCCGCCGGCATGGCGAACAGGCCCGTTATCTCCTGGCGGTGGCAGACCGTTTCCACCTGGTGGAGCATCGGCGTCATCAGTACCGCCACCGCAGCATCGGCGACATGACAGACCTGATGGACTATCTCGGCGAACCCGACGAGCATTTCCGGCCGACCCTGCTGGATGACACCAGCCTGTACGATTCGCCACTGCCGCTGCTGATGCGCATCAATGCGCCCGGGCGCGTACAGGTGGTCTACCGGGTGGAGCGGGACGGCATCCGCCTGTACCTGCTCGATGCCGGCGGCGCCCTGATCGAGCAGTGGCTCCCGGGCGCGGTCGAGTACCATTTTCTGGTCCAGCAGCAGCGCTTCTTCGAGACCCTCGGCGACTGGCATGCCGAGCTGCAGCAACGAGGGGTTCTGTTCCTGCGCATCGAGCACCTGAACGAGAGCTGGCAGGTGCGCCGCAGTAAGCCGCCGCGCGACACGCCCTCCGAAGATCACGCCGAGTTGATCCTCAGCACCGGCTGCAACGGCCCGTGGCAGGATGGCTTCAGCCTGCTGTCGGGCGGGCGCGAGTTCAACTCGATGACCCTCGGCGACGAGGTCTACCGTGCGACGGCAGACTATCTGCGCGAGATGCGCCATGGCAGCGACCGGTACCCCTTCTATCTCACCGGCGTGCTGCCGGCGGATGCACGTCCTGACGAGCCGCCCCCGCTGGTCGAACTGGTACGCTTCAAGGCCCATGTGGAGCGGCGCCTGCGCGAGGCCACCACCCCCGACTGACCGACTGGGCTATTGCGGCCGGACCGCGGCGGGAATCTTGCACCGATTCGCATGTCAACCTTTGAATAAGTGATACGTTACTGTTATGACCCGACAGATTTTCACACCACAAGAGGCAGGACCCCAGAGATGATTAGCAACAGACTCTTCGTATCCGGGCTGGTGGCATCGGCAATCGCCCTCGGCGGCTGCGCCGGGCCCAACCAGAACGAACAGGCCGGTCAGGTGATCGGCGCCATTGCCGGCGGTGTGCTGGGCAACCAGGTGGGCAGCGGCAGCGGCCGGGTCGCCGCCACCATTGCGGGCACCATGCTCGGCGGCTATCTCGGCGGCAAGCTGGGACGCGCCATGGACGAGAACGACCGCTATCGTGCGGCCCAGGCGCTGGAATCCTCGCCCACCGGTCGTACCGTGAGCTGGCGCAATCCCGACAGTGGCAACGAGTTTGCGGTGACGCCGACCAAGACCTACTACGAGCAGGATCGACCCTGCCGCGAGTACACCACCGAGGGCTGGATCGGCGGGCGCAAGGAGACCATCTACGGCACCGCCTGCCGCCAACCCGACGGCTCCTGGCAGGTGAGCAACTGACCGACCGGATTTTGGGGCGGGTCGCGTCGGGCTGCTCAGGCGAGTCGCTGACGCAGCCAGCCGGCCATGTCCCGAATCTCGGCCGGATGCACGGCATGCGCCATCGGGTACTGATGCCATTCCACCTCGGCTCCCAGCCCCTCCAACTCGTTGCGCGCCTCCAGCGCGGCGGCCAGGGGCACGATCGGATCCATCTCCCCATGGGCCTGGAACACCCGTAGTCCCTCGCCCGAACCGGCCGGCCGCGCCAGCCAGGTGGACAAGGCCATCACCCCGCCGGGTTTGAGCGTGCGCTGCAGCCCCGTCTCGAGCGCAATCACGCCGCCCTGGGAAAAACCCGCCAGGATCAGGCGCCCGGGCGGAATACCCTTGCCGAGCTGCTCTTCCATCAGCCGCTCCAGATAGGCAGCCGACTCGGCGATGCCCTCCAGGTCCGGGGCCCAGGACAGATCCTGGGCGCGCAGGTCGAACCAGGCCCGCATCACATAGCCGCCGTTGATAGTGACCGGCCGCATGGGTGCATGGGGAAAGACGAAGCGCACGCCCAGCGCCTCGGGCAGCGCCAGCTCCGGCACCATGGGCTCGAAATCGTGGCCATCCGCCCCCAGGCCGTGCAGCCAGATGACGCAGGCCCGGGCCGGGCCGCTCGGTTCGACGACGATCGGGGCTTCGTATTCCTGGGTCATGCTGTGCGCTGTCCTCGGCTTAACAGCCTGTCGGACTCGGCCGTTCGAAGCGAAAATTTGCGGGAGCCAATCAAATGAGCTTATCGAATGAGGAGAATAGCCGGCCTATTTGACGAATTCGATAAGCTTAGTTGATCGCTATCCGCGGATTTGCAGCCGGACAGCGTCGAGTCCGACAGGCTGTTAACCATGCCTATCCTACCTCCAAACCCGGCCCCTGCCGTATACTCGCGCCATTCGAGACCACAGGAAGATTCCATGCGACTGCTGATCCCGCTGCTCATCGCCGGCGGCCTGCTGCTGGCGGGCTGCGGCCAGAAGGGCCCGCTCTACCTGCCGAAGGACGACACCCCCGCCCAACTCGGGGAGCGCTGAGTGGACCATTTCGAGTATCGCGATGGCGAACTCCACGCCGAGGCCGTATCGCTGCGCACCATCGCCGAGACCTATGGAACCCCGGCCTACGTCTACAGCCGGGCCACCCTGGAGCGGCATTGGCGGGCCTTCGACCAGGCCTTCGCCGGCCATCCACACCTGGTCTGCTATGCCGTGAAGGCCAACTCGAACCTGGCGGTGCTCAACCTGCTGACGCGCCTCGGTTCGGGCTTCGACATCGTCTCGGGCGGGGAACTGGAACGGGTGATCGCCGCCGGGGGTGACCCGGCGAAGGTCGTCTTCTCCGGGGTCGGAAAGCGCCGCGAAGAGATGGCGCGCGCGCTCGAACTGGGGATCCGCTGTTTCAATGTGGAGTCCGAGGCGGAGCTCGAGCGGCTGGAGAGCATCGCTGCCGCAGCGGGCAGGGTCGCGCCCGTTGCGCTGCGGGTGAACCCGGATGTGGACGCCCACACCCACCCCTATATCTCGACCGGGCTGAAGGAGAACAAGTTCGGCATCCCCATGGACCAGGCGCTGCCACTGTACCGCTCGATCTCCGATTCGCCCCACCTGCAGGTCTCGGGCATCGACTGCCACATCGGCTCACAGCTCACCGAGCTCTCGCCCTTCCTGGATGCACTGGACCGGGTACTGGCCCTGGTCGACCGGCTGGGCGGCGAGGGGATCCACATCGACCACCTCGACCTCGGAGGCGGGCTGGGCGTGCGCTACCGCGACGAACAGCCGCCGGAGCCCGCCGACTACGCCGCCGCACTCGCCTCCCGCCTGGGCCAGAGCGAGGTGGAGATCTTTATCGAGCCGGGCCGCGCCATCGCGGCCAACGCAGGGGTGCTGCTGACCCGGGTCGAATATCTCAAGCCCACCGAGGCAAAGGACTTCGCGATCATCGATGCCGCCATGAACGACCTGCTGCGCCCCGCGCTCTACCAGGCATGGCAGGAGATCGTGACCGTGGAGCAGCATCCGCAGGGCCGCGAAGGCACCTACGACCTGGTCGGTCCGGTGTGCGAGACCGGTGACTTTCTCGGCAAGCAGCGCCGGCTCACGCTGCGCGAGGGCAGCCTGCTGGCAGTGCGCTCGGCCGGTGCCTACGGCTTCACCATGGCCTCCAACTACAATACCCGTCCGCGGCCCCCCGAGATCCTGGTCGACGGGGAACGATTGCATCTGGCGCGTCCGCGCGAGACGCTCGAGGATCTGTTTGGCAGCGAACGGGTGCTCGACGACTGACAGCGGAACCCGCGCTTGCACCCGGCCACGGCTTGACCTGTAATCCCCCCACCCTGCTCTTCGAGGAATCGCGCCATGCAAAAGATTCTCTGCCTCAACCCCAAGGGAGGATGTGGCAAGACCACCCTCGCCACCAACCTCGCCACCTGGTACGCGGACGACGGCCGCAAGGTGGCGCTGTGCGATCACGACCCCCAGAAATCCACTCTCGACTGGCTGGCCGCACGCCAGGACTACGAGGGCGTGCCGGCCATCGAGGGTGTCGACGGCGCGGCCGGTGAGCGCACTGCTCGCGGCACCGAGGTAGAGATCACCGATGCCCCGGCGCGCACCGGCGGCCCGGAACTGACCGCGCTGCTGCGCCGCGCCGATGCGCTGCTGGTCCCGGTCCTGCCTTCACCTATCGATATGAGAGCTGCCGCACGTTTTCTGGAGGAACTGATCTCCAGCGGGCGCGTCTCAAAGGGACAGACGCGCGTTGCCCTGGTGGAGAACCGGGTGCGCGAGAATACCCGCATCTATCATGTGCTGGAGGATTTCCTGCGGCGCTTCGAGGTGCCGGTGCTGACCCATCTGCGCGAAAGCCAGAACTACATCAGGTCGGCGGAGACGGGGCTGGGCATCTTCGAGCTTGCCCCCTCGGCCGTGGCCAAGGACGTTGAATCGTGGGACCCCATTATCGACTGGCTGGATATCTCCTGAGCCTCGCCGGCCTGGTCGCGCCGGCCCTGGCCGGCGAGGCGGATGTGCTCGAGGCCCGGATCAGCCCCAATGATGACGGCACCTTTCGCGTGGCCGCCACCGTCCGCCACCGCGACACCGGCTGGGATCACTACGCCAACCGCTGGGAAATACTCGGCCCCCAAGGCCAGATCATCGCCACCCGCACCCTGCTGCATCCCCACGTACAGGAGCAGCCCTTCACCCGCAGCCTCGGCTCGGTACGCATCCCGCCCGGCCTCACCTGGGTCAAGGTCCGCGCGCACGACCTGGTACACGGCTATGGCGGCCGCGAGGTGACGGTCAGCGTACCCGGCCGGGTTCGCTGATCCAGGAGCCTGTCGGACTTGACGCTGTTTGGCTGCAAATCCGTGGACAGCGATCAACTGAACTTATCGAATTCGTCAAGTAGGCCCGCTATTCTCCTCATTCGATAAACCCATTTGATTCGCTCCCACGAATTTGACTCCGGCCATCCCTGGCCTCCGCCCCTTCGGGGGCAGCTGAGCTGCTCAATCCGCTCCTGCGGATTAGTCGCTTCAAACGGTTAAGTCCGACAGGCTCCCAGCTCAGAAACACGCCGGGAGTCCGGCCGCCAGATCCGGATAGCGCAGTACCAGACCCAACTCCTGCAGCAGCTTGTCGTTGCGCAGCCGGCGCGACTCGGCAAGGTAGGAACGCAAACCCGCCGACAGCGCCCCCTCGGCATCGGCCAGATCGATCACCGGCGGACGCGGCAGGCCGGCCAGGTCCGCCACCCGGTTGAAATAGTCCGCCATATTGCCGGGCGAACCATCACAGGCGTTGTAGACCTCGCCGTCACGCCCGCGCTGCATCCCCAGCAGGCAGGCCTGTACCAGATCGTCGACATGAATGCGGTTGGTCCAGGGCGCCTGCTCCGGGGCGACCATGGGCAGGCCCTTGCGCAGGCGCGCCAGGGGCAGCTTGCCGGGCCCGTAGATACCGGCCACCCGCAGGATCACCAGCTCGGCGC
>JANTHJ010000058.1 GCA_024762475.1 Chromatiales bacterium
TGATGGCCGCGGTCAGCGTCGTCTTGCCATGGTCAACGTGACCAATGGTCCCGACGTTGACATGCGGCTTTGTACGTTCAAATTTTTCCTTTGACATCTCTCTAGCCCCTTAACTGATTTGCTCACAAATCTTTGCGGAGTTGATAACCAAGTTGTAGATCACGCCTAGTATCGGTTGATGATCTTGTCGGCAATCGCCTCCGGCACCATCTGATACTTGGCAAATTCCATGCTGTAGCTCGCGCGGCCCTGGGTCGCGCTGCGCAGGGCCGTGGCGTAACCGAACATCTCTGCCAGCGGCACCTCCGCCCGGATCACTTTCCCCGCCGGCGCATCCTCCATGCCGGAGATCATGCCCCGGCGCGAGTTCAGGTCGCCCATGACATCGCCCATGTATTCCTCGGGCGTGGTCACTTCCACCTTCATGATCGGCTCGAGCAGTACCGGATCGGCCTCTCTGACGCCGTTCCGCAACGCCATGGAGCCGGCGATCTTGAACGCCTGCTCATTCGAGTCGACTTCGTGGTAGGAGCCATCGAACAGCGTCGCCCTGATCCCCACCAAGGGATAACCGGCGAGCACGCCGCCCTCCATTGCCTCTACCACACCCTTCTCCACCGCCGGGATGAATTCCTTCGGAATCGTCCCACCGACGATGGCGTTCACGAATTCGAACGTCTTCTCGGCATCCTCTCCGAGCGGCTCCAACCTCAGCCACACGTGTCCGTACTGACCCCGACCACCCGACTGTCGGACGAACTTCCCTTCCGCCTCGACCATCTTGCGAAGGGTCTCACGGTAGGCCACCTGGGGCGCACCCACATTGGCGGCTACGCCAAACTCGCGTTGCAACCGGTCGACGATGATCTCCAGGTGTAACTCACCCATCCCGGAAATGATGGTCTGACCGGACTCCTCGTCCGTGCGCACACGAAAGGAGGGATCCTCCTGCGCGAGCTTGGCCAGGGCCATACTCATCTTTTCCTGGTCCGCCTTGGTCTTCGGCTCCACCGCCACCGAAATCACCGGCTCGGGGAACTCCATGCGCTCCAGAGTGATCACGTGCTTCGGATCACACAGGGTGTCACCCGTGGTGACATCCTTGAGACCGACAGCTGCAGCGATATCACCCGCGCGAACCTCGTCGATCTCTTCGCGGTGATTGGCGTGCATCTGCAACAACCGACCGATCCGCTCTTTCTTGCCCTTGACCGGGTTGAATACCGTGTCGCCGGACTTGACCACTCCCGAGTAGCAACGCAGGAAGGTCAGCGTTCCCACATAGGGATCGGTCGCAATCTTGAACGCCAGGCCCGCAAAGGGCTCGTCATCCGAGGGATGGCGCTCTCCTTCACTGCCGTCGGGCAGTTCGCCCTTGATCGCCGGCACGTCCACCGGCGAAGGCAGCAACTCGATCACCTTGTCGAGCAGGGCCTGCACACCCTTGTTCTTGAAGGCCGAGCCGACACAGACCGGCACCACCTCCAGGGCCAGAGTCCGCTTGCGCAGCCCCTGCAGAATCTGCTCTTCCGACAGATCGCCTTCCTCGAGGTAGGCATCCATCAGCTCTTCGTTTGCCTCGGCCGCCGCCTCAAGCAGCTTCTCGCGCCACTCCTCACACACCGCGTGCAGGCCTTCGGGGATCTCCTCGTAGTGGAAGTTGACCCCCATGCTCTCTTCTTCCCAGATGATGGCCTTCATCTTGACGAGGTCGACCACCCCGGCGAAATCCTCTTCTGCCCCGATCGGCAGCTGAACCGCCACCGGGTTGGCGCCAAGGCGATCGTGCAACTGCTGGACCACGCGGAAGAAGTCTGCTCCGACCCGATCCATCTTGTTGACGAAGGCCATCCGCGGCACTTCATACTTGTTGGCCTGGCGCCATACCGTCTCGGACTGGGGCTCTACCCCGCCCACCGCGCACAACACGAAGACCGCACCGTCGAGCACCCGCAGAGAACGCTCGACCTCGATGGTGAAATCGACGTGTCCCGGCGTATCAATAATGTTGATACGGTGCTGCGGGAGCTGTCGCGCCATCCCGGACCAGAAGCAGGTCGTGGCAGCAGAGGTAATGGTGATACCCCGCTCCTGCTCCTGCTCCATCCAATCCATCGTCGCGGCGCCGTCGTGTACCTCACCGATCTTGTGAGAAACACCTGTGTAGTACAGTATCCGCTCGGTCGTCGTCGTCTTGCCGGCATCGATGTGGGCCATGATGCCGATATTGCGATAACGCTCGATGGGCGTACTGCGCGCCACGATCTACACCTCGTTGTTCAGGGCACCCGGAGCGCCCGAAGCACTTACCAGCGGTAATGCGAGAACGCCTTGTTCGCCTCTGCCATACGGTGCGTGTCTTCCTTCTTCTTGACCGCACTCCCCTTCTGCTCGGCGGCATCCATCAGTTCGCCGGCCAGGCGAGCCGCCATCGACTTCTCGCTACGCTTACGCGCCGCCTCGATCAACCAGCGCATGGCCAAAGCGTTGCGTCGGATAGGACGCACCTCGACCGGCACCTGGTAGGTCGCACCACCCACGCGGCGAGACTTTACCTCCACCATCGGGCGCACATTGTCGAGCGCCTGCTCGAGCAGATCCATCGGATCAGCGCTGCGCTTCTCGGACACCGTGTCCAGCGCGCCGTACATAATCCGCTCGGCCACCGACTTCTTTCCGTCGACCATTACCATATTGATAAATTTGGCAAGAACCTGGCTGCCGAACTTTGGATCCGGCAGAATCTCGCGCTTCGCTGCGACTCGTCTTCTTGGCATGTCTTACTTCTCTCTTGGATCGGCATTTCGCCGGAGATACTCTGAACTCGGTTAACTCAATCAGCCCTTCGGCCGTTTCGCGCCGTACTTGGAACGACCCTGGCGACGCTTATCCACCCCGGAGGTATCCAGGGCGCCGCGCACCACGTGATAGCGAACACCCGGCAGGTCCTTGACACGACCCCCACGGATCAGCACCACGCTGTGCTCCTGCAGGTTGTGCCCTTCCCCGCCGATGTAGCTGCTCACCTCGTAGCCGTTGGTCAGGCGCACACGCGCCACCTTCCGCAGGGCCGAGTTCGGCTTCTTCGGAGTGGTGGTGTACACGCGGGTGCATACGCCACGCTTCTGCGGGCTGGCCTCCAGCGCCGGCACATTGCTCTTTTCGGGCTTGCGCTTGCGCGGCTTGCGTACGAGCTGATTGATTGTCGCCATTTACTCTTGTCCGCCTGAACGATGCTGCCCATGGGCAGCGCTGCTACCAAAAAAGGGGGTAGCCAACCCCTGCCGGCCCGCTCCCGAGAGCGCTGCGCGGCGGGCTCGACTACCCGGATCCCTCGCCTTCAACCGGCATTCAGCCGTAGAAAAAACAGGCCAGCGCAAGAGCCAGCCCGTTTGGAAGACGGCGAATTCTATGCAGGTGTCACGCAGTTGTCAACATCCAATTTGACCGGCCCCGGCGGTTGACGCGTTCCTCCGGGGCCTGTGTGCGATATCACTCGTCCTCAGAGGTGTTGAGCTCCGCCTTGAGCGCCTGCTCGACCTCTTCCGCGGCCATCTCGACCTTGCCCCCGGCGAGGGCCGCGCGACGTGCCGCACGGCGCTCCTTGTGGTGCGCAAGGCCAGTACCAGCAGGGATCAAGCGGCCTACGATGACGTTCTCCTTCAGCCCGTTCAACGGATCGCGCATTCCGCGTACCGCAGCCTCGGTGAGTACCCGCGTGGTCTCCTGGAAGGAGGCCGCCGAGATGAACGACTCGGTCGCCAGCGAGGCCTTGGTGATACCCAGCAGCAGGGGCTCCCACCTCGCAGAGTGTCGATTCTCCTCTTCGGCCTGCTCGTTGGCCTCGAGCACGCGGGCCTTCTCGGCCTGCTCGCCCCGCAGAAGCCGGGTCTCGCCCGGATCGGTGACCTCGACCTTGCGCAGCATCTGGCGAATGATCACCTCGATGTGCTTGTCGTTGATACCCACGCCCTGCAGGCGATAGACGTCCTGGATCTCTTTCACCAGGTACTCTGCCAGGTCGGTGACCCCGCGCAGGCGCAGGATATCGTGCGGGTTGAGTTCGCCATCGGCGATTACCTCGCCCTTCTCCACGTGCTCGCCCTCGAAGACGTTGACGTGACGCCATTTGGGAATCAGCAACTCATGGGTCTCACCCTCGCTGTCGGTAATCACCAGCCGCTGCTTGCCCTTGGTCTCTTTACCGAAGGAGACCGTACCGGTCGCCTCGGCCAGGATCGCCGGTTCCTTCGGCTTGCGGGCCTCGAACAGGTCCGCTACCCGCGGGAGACCACCGGTAATGTCCCGGGTCTTGGAGGACTCCTGGGGAATCCGGGCAACCACGTCGCCCACCTTCACCTCGGCTCCATCGGTCACGTTGACGATGGCGCCGCCCGGCAGGAAGTAGTGCGCCGGCAGGCTGGTACCTGGCAGGTTGATATCGTTGCCCTTTTGGTCCACCAGTTTGATCATCGGACGCAGGTCCTTCCCGGCAGCGGGACGCTGCTTGGGATCGATCACAACGGTCGACGACAGGCCGGTCACCTCGTCGGTCTGCTTCTGTACCGTGACCCCGTCGATGAAATCGACGAAGCGCAGGGTGCCCGCCATCTCGGTAATGATCGGGTGAGTATGGGGATCCCAGGTGGCAATGGTCTGACCACCCTCTACCCTGTCTCCCTCTCGCACCTGCAATTCGGCGCCATAGGGCAGCTTGTAGCGTTCGCGCTCGCGGCCGATATCGTCGACGATCACTACCTCGCCAGAGCGGGAAACCGCCACCAGCTTGCCCGCGGCGTTCTCGATGGTCTTGATGTTGTGCAGTTTCACCGTGCCCGGATTCTTGGGCTCGATGCTGTTGACCGCCGCAGCCCTGGACGCCGCACCCCCGATGTGGAAGGTCCGCATGGTCAGCTGGGTACCCGGCTCACCGATCGACTGAGCAGCAATGACGCCCACCGCCTCGCCGATGTTCACCTGATGACCGCGCGCCAGATCACGTCCGTAGCAGGCACCGCAGATGCCCTGGCGGGTCTGGCAGGTAATCGCCGACCGCACGCGCACTTGGTCCACACCGGCCTGTTCGAGTTGATCGACGATCTTCTCGTCCAGCAGGGTGCCCGCCTCTATCAGCACCTCATCGCTCCCGGGGCGCAGAACATCGGTGGCGGCAACACGACCGAGGATCCGCTCGCGCAGCGGCTCGACCACGTCGCCACCCTCGATGATCGGCACCATCAGGAGGCCGTTTTCGGTACCGCAATCCTCCTCGGTGATCACCAGATCCTGGGCCACGTCCACCAGACGGCGGGTGAGGTAACCGGAGTTCGCGGTCTTGAGCGCGGTGTCGGCCAGGCCCTTGCGTGCGCCATGGGTGGAGATGAAGTACTGCAGTACGTTCAGCCCCTCACGGAAGTTCGCGGTGATGGGCGTCTCGATAATCGACCCGTCCGGCTTGGCCATCAGACCACGCATGCCGGCCAGCTGGCGGATCTGGGCAGCAGAACCCCGCGCCCCGGAATCGGCCATCATGAAGATGGAGTTGAACGAATCCTGCTCGACCTCGTTGCCCTCCTTGTCGATCACCTTTTCCTTGCCGAGCTGGTTCATCATGGCACGGGCAATCTGATCATTGGTATGCGACCAGATGTCCACCACCTTGTTGTAGCGCTCGCCATTGGTCACCAGGCCCGATGCATATTGATCCTGGATCTCCTTCACCTCGGCCTCGGCCTGGGCGAGGATCTCGGCCTTCTCGTCCGGAATGACCATATCGTCCAGGCCGATGGAAGCGCCCGCCTTGGCCGCCTGGGCAAAGCCGAGATACATCAGCTGGTCGGCGAACACCACGGTCGACTTCAGGCCCAGTTGACGATAGCAGGCATTGATCAGGCGCGAGATGGCCTTCTTCTTCATCGGCTGGTTGACCAGCTCGAAGGAAAGGCCCCGGGGCACAATATCCCACAACATGGCTCGACCCACGGTGGTATCCCGCAGGCGGGTTTCCTCGGTGCGATTGCCCTCCTCGTCGAAGCTCACTACGGTGAGGCGCACCTTGACCCTGGCATGCAGACTCGCGGCACCGCTCTCGTAGGCGCGGCGCGCCTCCTTGACGCCAGCCAGGACCATACCTTCTCCCTTGGCATTGATGCGTTCACGGGTCATGTAGTACAGGCCCAGCACCACATCCTGGGTCGGCACGATCACGGGCTCGCCGTTGGCCGGCGAGAGGACGTTGTTCGAGGCCATCATCAGCGTACGCGCCTCGAGCTGCGCCTCCAGCGACAGCGGCACGTGTACCGCCATCTGGTCGCCATCGAAGTCCGCGTTGAAGGCGGTACACACCAGCGGGTGCAACTGAATGGCCTTGCCCTCGATCAACACCGGCTCGAAGGCCTGGATGCCCAGGCGGTGCAGGGTCGGTGCCCGGTTGAGCATCACCGGGTGCTCGCGGATCACCTCTTCGAGGATATCCCAGACCTCCGGCGCGCCTCGGTCCACCAGCTTCTTGGCCGCCTTGATGGTGGTCGCCAGGCCACGGAACTGCAGCTTGGAGAAGATGAACGGCTTGAACAGCTCCAGCGCCATCTTCTTGGGCAGGCCGCACTCGTGCAGCTTGAGGGTAGGGCCGACAACGATGACCGAGCGGCCCGAATAGTCGACCCGCTTGCCCAGCAGGTTCTGGCGGAAACGTCCCTGCTTGCCCTTGATCATGTCTGCCAGCGACTTCAGGGGCCGCTTGTTGGTGCCGGTGATGGCGCGCCCGCGGCGGCCATTGTCCAGCAACGCGTCCACCGATTCCTGCAGCATGCGCTTTTCGTTGCGCACGATGATGTCTGGCGCCGCCAGGTCCAGCAGGCGCTTCAGGCGATTGTTGCGGTTGATCACCCGACGGTAGAGGTCGTTCAGGTCCGAGGTGGCGAAACGACCACCGTCCAGCGGCACCAGAGGGCGCAGCTCGGGCGGCAGCACCGGCAGCACGGTCAGAATCATCCATTCCGGGCGGTTGCCGGACTGCTCCAGGGATTCGAGCAGCTTGAGGCGTTTGGAGATCTTCTTGATCTTGGTCTCGGACTTGGTCTGCTCCATCTCCTCGCGCAGCTTCTCGATCTCCTTCTGGATATCGAGGGTGCGCAGCAGCTCGTAGACCGCCTCGGCACCCATGCGCGCATCGAACTCGTCACCGTTTTCCTCGACTGCCTCCAGGTACTGCTCGTCGGTGAGCAGCTGGAAACGCTCCAGCGGCGTCATGCCCGGGTCGACCACCACGTAGCTCTCGAAATAGAGCACCCGCTCGATGTCGCGCAGGGTCATGTCCAGCAGCAGGCCGATACGCGAGGGCAGCGACTTGAGGAACCAGATGTGAGCCACCGGGCTGGCCAGGTCGATATGCCCCATGCGCTCGCGGCGCACCTTGGCCAGGGTGACCTCGACCCCGCACTTCTCGCATACCACGCCGCGGTGCTTGAGCCGCTTGTACTTGCCGCACAGGCACTCGTAGTCGCTGACCGGGCCGAAGATCTTGGCGCAGAACAGCCCCTCGCGCTCCGGCTTGAAGGTGCGGTAGTTGATGGTCTCCGGCTTCTTGACCTCGCCATAGGACCAGGAGCGGATCATCTCGGGTGATGCGAGCCCGATGCGAATGGCGTCGAACTCCTCGCTCTGACCCTGTTGCTTCAGAATTTTCAGAAGATCTTTCATTAATCCTGCTCCAGTTCAATATTGATACCCAGCGAACGGATCTCCTTGACCAGCACATTGAAGGATTCGGGCATACCCGGCTCCATGCGGTGATCGCCATCCACGATGTTCTTGTACATCCGGGTACGTCCGTTCACATCGTCCGACTTGACCGTCAGCATCTCCTGCAGGGTATAGGCGGCACCATAGGCCTCCAGCGCCCACACCTCCATCTCGCCGAAACGCTGACCACCGAACTGTGCCTTGCCACCCAGCGGCTGCTGGGTGACCAGGCTATAGGGCCCGGTGGAGCGCGCATGCATCTTGTCGTCCACCAGGTGATTCAGCTTGATCATGTACATATAGCCCACGGTGACATGGCGCTCGAAGGCCTCGCCGGTGCGCCCGTCGTATAGAGCCACCTGCCCGCTGGACGGCAAACCGCCAAGTTCCAGCATCTGCCGGATCTCGTCCTCGTGCGCGCCATCGAATACCGGCGTCGCGAAGGGCACGCCACCGCGCAGATTGTCTGCCATCTCCAGCAGCTCGTCATCGGAGAGGCTCTTCAGCTCTTCCTTCCTGCCACTGGTGTTGTAGACCTTGTCGAGGAATTTGCGCAGCTCCGCTACCTTGACCTGCTGGTCGAGCATCTCACCGATCCGCTCGCCGATACCCTTGGCCGCAAAGCCGAGGTGGGTCTCCAGCACCTGACCGATGTTCATCCGCGAGGGCACACCCAGGGGATTGAGGACGATGTCCACCGGGCGGCCGTCCTCGTCAAAGGGCATATCCTCCACCGGCACGATGCGCGAGATGACCCCCTTATTACCGTGCCGCCCGGCCATCTTGTCACCCGGCTGGATGCGACGCTTCACCGCCACGTACACCTTGACCATCTTGAGCACGCCGGGTGCCAGGTCGTCACCGGCGGTCAGCTTGCGCTTCTTCTCTTCGTAGCGCTTGCGGAATTCCTCCCGCTGCGACTCCACCTGCTTGGCAATCGCCTCGAGCTGCGCCGCCGCCTCTTCGTTCTTCAGGCGGATCTGCAGCCACTGGTCACGGTCCAGCTCGGCCAGATAGCCCTTGGTCACCTTGGAGCCAGCCTTGAGTTTGTTCGGACCGCCCTCGGCCACCTTGCCGAGCAGCATCTTCTCTACCCGGGCGAAGGTGTCCTCTTCCATGATGCGCAGCTGGTCGTCCAGGTCCTTGCGTACCCGCTTGAGCTCGTCTTCCTCGATCTGCAGGGCACGGGCGTCTTTCTCTACACCATCGCGGGTAAACACCCGTACGTCGATGACGGTGCCCGCGGTGCTGGAGGAGACCCGGGTGGACGTGTCCTTCACGTCCGAGGCCTTCTCGCCGAAGATCGCACGCAGCAGCTTCTCTTCCGGCGTCAACTGCGTCTCGCCCTTGGGGGTGACCTTGCCCACCAGGATATCGCCCTCGTGCACCTCGGCGCCCACATAGACGATACCGGACTCGTCCAGCTTGCCCAGCGCAGCCTCGCCCACGTTGGGGATGTCCGCCGTTATTTCCTCTGGCCCCAGCTTGGTGTCCCGGGCCATGCAGGTAACCTCTTCGATGTGGATGGTGGTGAAGCGATCTTCCTTCACCACCTGCTCAGAGATCAGGATGGAGTCTTCGAAGTTGTAGCCATTCCAGGGCATGAAGGCTATGCGCAGATTCTGCCCCAGCGCCAGCTCGCCCATGTCAGTCGAGGGGCCATCGGCCATCACGTCGCCACGCGAGACCTGATCGCCCACCATGACCAGGGGGCGCTGGTTGATGCAGGTGTTCTGGTTTGAACGGGTGTACTTGGTGAGGTTGTAAATGTCCACGCCCGGCTCACCGGCAACCGTCTCGTCGTCGTTGACCCGCACCACGATGCGTGCCGCATCCACCGACTCGATGACCCCGCCACGACGTGCCACCACAGTCACACCGGAATCCACCGCCACGGTGCGCTCCATACCGGTACCCACCAGCGGTTTCTCGGCACGCAGCGTCGGCACCGCCTGGCGCTGCATGTTCGCACCCATCAGTGCCCGGTTGGCGTCGTCATGCTCGAGGAACGGGATGATGGAGGCGGCCACCGAGACGATCTGCTTGGGTGACACGTCCATGTAGTCGATGTCTTCCGGACGCGCCAGGGTGAATTCGTTCTGATGACGGCAGGACACCAGCTCATCGGTCAGCTTGCCGCTCTTGTCCAGGTTGGCGTTCGCCTGGGCGATCACATAGCGCCCCTCCTCGATAGCCGAGAGATAGTCCACCTGGTCGGTGACCTTGCCGTTCTCGACCTTGCGGTACGGCGTCTCGAGGAAGCCGTAACGGTTGGTGCGGGCATACACGGCCAGGGAATTGATCAGGCCGATGTTGGGACCTTCCGGGGTCTCGATCGGACATACCCGACCATAGTGGGTCGGATGCACATCACGCACCTCGAAGCCTGCGCGCTCGCGGGCCAGACCACCCGGGCCCAGGGCGGAGACACGCCGCTTGTGCGTCACCTCGGACAGGGGGTTGTTCTGATCCATGAACTGGGACAGCTGCGAGGAGCCGAAGAACTCCTTGATCGCGGCCGAGACGGGCTTGGCGTTGATCATCTCCTGGGGCATCAGCCCCTCGGATTCGGCCAGGCTGAGGCGCTCTTTGACCGCGCGCTCCACCCGTACCAGGCCGATGCGGAATTGGTTCTCCGCCATTTCGCCGACACAGCGCACACGGCGATTGCCCAGGTGGTCGATGTCGTCCACGGTGCCGTTGCCGTTGCGGATATCCACCAGGGTTTTGAGCACGTCGAGGATGTCGGACATCTCGCCGTACTGCTCGACCAGCCCCTTGGCCTCTTCGTCGTCGCGCGCGCCGAAATACTTCTGATCGTAGAGCACGCCGGGGCCCTCTGCGCTGTCACGGCCGAGGCGGCGATTGAACTTCATTCGCCCCACCGCCGACAGGTCATAGCGGTCGGAGGTGAAGAACAGGTTGTGGAACAGGTTCTGCGCCGCATCCTTGGTCGGGGGTTCGCCCGGACGCATCATGCGATAGATCTCGACCATCGCCTCCAGCGCGTTGGTGGTCGGATCGATACGCAGGGTATCGGAGATAAAGGGCCCATGATCGAGATCATTGGTGAACAGGGTATCGATTGCCTTCACACCCTTCTCTATCAGGGTTTCGAGCAGCTCCTCGGTGAGCTCGTCGTTGGCCGCAGCGATCAGCTCGCCGGTCTCGGTATCGACCACACTGTGCGCCAGGGTTTTGCCGACCAGGTATTCCCGCGGCACCTCCAGCTTCTTGATACCCGCCTTCTCGAGCTGCTTGATGTGGCGCGCGGTGATGCGTTTGCCGGTCTCGACGATCAGATCCTTCTTGGCCTTGATGTCGAAAGTCGCCAGTTCGCCACGCAGGCGCGCCGGCACCAGGTCCAGCTCGATTTTCTTCTCGCTCAGGGTGAAGTGGTCGGTGTCAAAGAAACGCGAAAGAACCTCCTCGGTGTCGTAGCCGAGGGCGCGCAGCAGGATGGTCGCCGGCAGCTTGCGCCGACGGTCGATGCGCACGTACACCAGGTCCTTGGGATCGAACTCGAAGTCCAGCCAGGAACCCCGATAGGGGATCACCCGGGCCGAGAACAAGAGCTTACCCGAAGAATGGGTCTTGCCCTTGTCGTGGTCGAAGAACACACCGGGAGAGCGATGCAGCTGAGACACGATCACCCGCTCGGTGCCGTTGATGATAAAAGTGCCATTCTCTGTCATGAGCGGCATCTCGCCCATGTAGATTTCCTGCTCCTTGATGTCCTTGACCTGCTTGGCGCCCGCGGGGGCGTCCTTGTCGTAGATCACCAGGCGCACCAGTACGCGCAGGGGGGCGGCATAGGTCGTACCGCGCAGTTGGCACTCGCGCACGTCGAATACCGGCTCGCCCAGACGGTAATGCACGTACTCGAGTGCGGCATTACCGGAATAACTCACAATCGGGAAGACAGACTGAAAGGCTGCGTGCAACCCCTGGGCCGCGCGCTCGTCCGGATCGGTTTCCGCCTGCAGGAAACTGCGATAAGACTCGATCTGGGTGGCCAGCAGGAACGGCACCTCGAGGATGCTCGGCCGCTTGCCGAAGTCTTTGCGGATACGCTTCTTTTCAGTGAACGAATAGGCCATGCTTGCCTTCCCTCATCATCTAACGCTGAAACACCTTCAGCGACCTGGCCACCGGCCTGCCGCTGAACTCGGGCGCGCGGTACCGCTTCGCCCGTCAAAACGACGCACAAACGGGAAAAGGCCGGCGATCTGACGACCGCCAGCCTGGTCCCGTTTGACGTCGGCTACGCCCAAGTCTTACTTGACTTCGACGCTAGCCCCTGCCTCTTCCAGGGTCTTCTTGGCCTCTTCGGCCTCTTCCTTGGAAACACCTTCCTTCACCGTGGTCGGGGCACCTTCCACCGCTTCCTTGGCCTCCTTCAGGCCCAGGCCGGTGAGGCCGCGAACCGCCTTGATCACGGCAACCTTGTTGTCGCCGAAGCCGGTCAGAACCACGTCGAACTCGGTTTTCTCTTCGGCGGCGCCACCGCCCTCACCACCGGCACCCGGTGCGGCAACGGCCACAGCCGCGGCAGCGCTGACACCGAACTTCTCTTCCATAGCCTCGATCAGCTCGACCACCTCCATGACGGACATGCTGGCAATGGCTTCAAGGATTTCGTCTTTGGACATCGTACACTCCAGTTAAAAAGTCTTTGCTCGATTGGGATGGATACTGCCGTTTCAGGCAGCATCCTTTGCGTCGCGAATTGCTGCAACGGTGCGAACCAGTTTGCCCGGCACCTCGTTCAGGGTCTGCGCCAGCTTGGTAATCGGTGCTTGCATCACCGACATCAGCATGGAGATCGCCTGATCGTAGGTCGGCATCTTCGCCAGCACGTCAAGCTGTGAGGCGTCCAGACGCTTGCCGCCAATGGCCAGCATGGTCACCTTCAGATTCTCGTGCTCTTTGGCGAAGTCCTTGATCACACGCCCGGCGGCCCCAGGATCCTCCTGGGAGAATGCCAGCACCAATGGACCGACCAGCCCATCGGACAGACATTCGAACTCGGTGCCTTCCAACGCGCGACGAGCCAGCGTGTTCTTGACCACTCGAAGATAGACACCACTGTTGCGCGCCTCTCTGCGCAGCTGGGTCATTTCCTCGACGGTCAATCCACGATACTCGGCCGCCACGGCGGAAAAGGCATCGCCCGCCACTTCAGCAACTTCGGCGACGATGGCCTTCTTCTGCTCAAAATTGAGTGCCAAGGTCGTCACCTCCCGACAACGTTGGGGCCGAAGCCCCGTTAAACACCACAGGGATCACCCGATCCCTGCATGGGTTGGTGCACCGTCACCGGAAGCCAATCCGATTACGGAGCGCCATCTGCGCAGGAAATTAAGCCCTTCACGGAGATGAAGAACACCTGCGGTCTTTGACAGCCACCGCCTGCGCGGTCGCTCCAAAGTCTTTGTCCGGGCCGGTTCCAAATCGATGAGGAATCCCGACCCGTGTTTTTTCCAGTCCGGACTGCGGTCCGGCCCCGCTCAACCCTTCCGTGATGCGGTTCGCCGAGCTCAGCGCATCCTACGAACCGGGGTTTCCGCCAAGTTTCTGTTCTCACGTAAGTCGGGCTATAGCCCGACATGTCGGACTGAAGTCCGACCTACGGTTCGCGGGCGCCCAAACATCCCTCAATGGATGTCGAGCGAGCCCTGATCCACCGACAGCCCTGGACCCATGGTCGAGGAGACGGTAATTTTCTTCAGGTAGACGCCCTTCGCCGAGGCTGGCTTGAGCTTCTTCAGCTCATTGATCAGCGCCTCGAGGTTGGTGATCAATGCCGACGGCTCGAATCCCACCTTGCCAATAGAGGCATGTACGATGCCCGCCTTGTCGGTACGAAAACGCACCTGACCCGCCTTGGCGTTCTTGACCGCCGTGGCCACATCCGGGGTCACGGTGCCCACTTTGGGATTCGGCATCAGACCACGGGGGCCCAGGATCTGCCCCAGCTGACCCACCACGCGCATCGCATCGGGGGCCGCGATCACCACGTCGAAGTCCAGGTTGCCCTGCTTGACCTGTTCGGCCAGATCATCCATCCCAACAACGTCCGCACCGGCCTCTTTCGCCGCCTCGGCAGCCGGCCCCTGGGCGAACACCGCCACCCGGACGTCCTTGCCGGTACCGGCGGGCATGATCGCCGAGCCCCGCACCACCTGGTCGGATTTGCGTGGATCCACGCCCAGGTTCACCGCCACGTCGATGCTCTCGGGAAACTTGACGCTGGACAGGTCGTTCAACAGGGAGAAGGCCTCGTCAGCCGGGTAGTAACGGCTGGGATCCACCTTCTCTGTGATTGCCTTCAGGCGCTTGCTCATCTTGGACATCACTCAACCCCCTCTACATCCAAACCCATGCTGCGCGCAGAACCGGCAATGGTGCGCACGGCCGCATCCAGATCGGCCGCCGTCAGGTCGGGCTCTTTGGTACGCGCAATCTCCTCGAGCTGCTCGCGGGTCACCTTGCCCACCTTCTCGGTGTTGGGGCGGCCCGAGCCCTTGGCGACACCGGCTGCCTTCTTCAGCAGCACCGATGCCGGCGGGGTCTTCATGATGAAGGTGAAGGACTTGTCGTTGTAGACGGTGATCACCACCGGGATCGGCAGGTCCTTCTCGATGTTCTGGGTCTGAGCGTTGAACGCCTTGCAGAACTCCATGATGTTCAAGCCGTGCTGGCCCAACGCCGGACCGACCGGCGGGCTGGGGTTGGCCGACTGCGCCGGCACCTGCAGCTTGATGTATGCAGTGATTTTCTTGGCCATTGAATACCTCTCAGTGAGTCCAAGCGGCCGGGACTCTCACCCGACCTCCTCAGGTTTGGCCCGCCGTGGCAGGCTACAAAGTCAGGTCTTCTCGACCTGACTGAATTCGAGATCCACCGGCGTCGAGCGCCCGAAGATCAACACCGACACTTTGAGCCGGCTCTTGTCGTAGTCGACCTCCTCGACCACGCCATTGAAGTCGTTGAACGGCCCGTCGATGACGCGCACCACCTCGCCCGGCTCGAACATGACCTTCGGCTTCGGCTTCTCCACCCCTTCCTGCATGCGGTGCAATATCGCCTCGGCCTCCTTGTCACTGATGGGCGCGGGGCGATCACCGGTACCGCCGATAAAGCCCATCACTTTCGGCACGTCTTTGACCAGGTGCCAGGCGTCGTCGGTCATGTCCATCTGCACCAGCACATAACCGGGGAAGAACTTGCGTTCGCTGCGCCGCTGCGCACCGCCTCGCATCTCCACCACCTCTTCGGTCGGCACCAGGATCTCACCGAACAGGTCTTCCATGCCCGCGCGCTTGATGCGCTCTTCGAGTGAGCGCTTTACCTGCGACTCAAAGCCCGAATAGGCGTGTACCACATACCAACGCTTGGCCATATCAACCCTGCCCTGTTGCGTAACGCACGATCATGAAGAGTATGGAATCGACCGCCCATAGAAAGAGCGCCATCACCAACACGAATATCATGATGATGAGCAGGGTCTGCAGCGTCTCCTGACGTGAGGGCCACACCACCTTGCGCACCTCGGTCCGCGAATCCAGCGCAAACCGCCAGATACCACGTCCGACCCGGGTCTGCACCGTTACCAGTCCCGCCACCGCCACGATGGCGAGCAGCCCCAGCAACCGCACCCAGGTGGGCTGATCCTGAAACTGGTAGAACCCGACGATGCCTACCACCAGCATCCCCAGGGCGAGGGCCAGTTTCAGGGTATCGGCGACCGATCCGCTTTCGTTTTGTGCTTCTGCGCTCATGCTCTGCCGAATATGGCAGGCCAGGAGGGACTCGAACCCCCAACCTGCGGTTTTGGAGACCGCTGCTCTACCAATTGAGCTACTGGCCTAAATTACTCTTTATACCAACGTCCAAATGGGTGACCCGTCCATGGGGCGCCGCCCAGCTCGGCCATCCACGGCCTCGCGTTCGCTGTTGCAAAAGCCACGTTAAGTGGCTTTTGCTCGCCTGCGGCGACCACAGCTCACCCAATTGAGCTACTGGCCTAAACTACTGGGTCGAAGCCATTCATGCGCCCCGACTCGAAAACACAAACGAGCCGACCCCGCCCGGGGCCGGCTCGTCAATCCCGAAAGATCAACCGATCACTCGATGATCTTTGCGACTACACCGGCACCCACGGTACGGCCGCCTTCGCGAATCGCGAAGCGCAGGCCCTCTTCCATGGCGATCGGCGCGATC
>JANTHJ010000059.1 GCA_024762475.1 Chromatiales bacterium
CTTCGCAATAGCCGGCTATTACGTGCGATCCGCGCCTTGAACTGGGCGCTTTTTCACCACAACCTGCTCGCGCCAGAATTAATCAGAGCTTCCTTAGTGTGGAAAACCACTAACCGCAAAGGACGCGAAGGACCGCAAAGAGGAGAAAGGCAGTGACAGATCAGCAGGATGCCCCCCTTCCTGTTCGTTTGGGAGGCACCTCCTGGCGATCTCTCGTAGGGTGAGGTTGAGCTCCGCGAAACCCAACGCCGAGCACTGCAACCGACGGATTTCGCGGAGCACAACCCGTCCTCTCCTGGCTCGTGCATGTTCAGGCGAATGTGACAAGGAAGGGTCAGTCAGGCTTCAGGGGCGGATTTTCTGGCCGCTAATTGATATTGGTCAAGGCCTATTTTGTCGTTTTTATGTAGGCTTAAATTTTGTGTATCACCAATTGTTGTTCCGAAGGAGGGACTGTCCATGGCCACGCAGATCACGGTGACCGAACCCGGTAAGGCGAAGGGAGACAAGGCGGTCAAGACCAAGGGTGCCAAGAAGGGTAAGCGCAACGGCGTCAATATTCCCGAGGAGCTGGCGACCACCTCGCTCAAGGAGCTGTTCAAGCGCAACATCTATCCCTACAAAAAGAAGATGAAGCGGGACGAGTACGAGGCGGAAAAGTACAAGTTGCAGATCGAGTTGCTGAAGATGCAGGGCTGGGTCAGGGAGCAGGGCGAGCGGGTCGTGCTGCTTTTCGAGGGGCGCGATGCGGCCGGCAAGGGGGGGACCATCAAACGGATGATGGAGCACCTCAATCCACGCGGTGCGACTGTGATCGCCCTGGAGAAGCCGACCGAGCGGGAGAAGGGCGAGTGGTACTTCCAGCGCTATATAGAGAACCTGCCCAGCGCGGGCGAGATCGTGATGTTCGACCGCTCCTGGTATAACCGGGCCGGGGTCGAGCGGGTGATGGGCTTCTGCTCCGCCACCGAATACCTGGAATTCCTGCGCCAGGCCCCGGAGCTCGAGCGCATGCTGGTGCGCAGCGGCATCCGTCTGATCAAGCTGTGGTTCTCGGTCAGCCGGGGGGAGCAGCTGCGCCGTTTCAAGGCACGTGAGCACGATCCCCTCAAACAGTGGAAGCTGAGTCCGATCGACCTGGCGTCGCTGGATAAATGGGACGAGTACACCAAGGCCAAGGAGGCGATGTTCTTCCATACCGACACCGCTGATGCGCCCTGGACGGTGATCAAATCTGATGACAAGAAGCGTGCCCGGATCAATGGCATGCGCTTCGTGCTCTCCCAGATGCCGTATCCGAACAAGGACCTCGATGTGGTCCAGGAGCCGGATCCCCTGATCGTGGGCAGCGCCTCCGAGATCTACGAAGAGGGTGAACACAGCATGGCCTCGGTTCCGGCCAATCTGCGTAACGGAGAAAAACACTGATGACCAAGCACTACGAAGAGCACGCCAACAAAATCGTTCAGGACTTCGTCGCGATGCTACCCTCGGAGGTTCGGAGTCAGCTGCCACAGGAGCAGCTGAGCGAACTGAGCATGATGATCGAGTCGGCGATCAGTACCGCAGTACTGGATCAGCTCGAGGCGGTTTCGGATCAGATCAGTGATCTGGCGGTGACGGTGCGGCGACGCGCCGAGGGGTGGCAGAAAGAGGATGCCGCCTGAGGGGGCTCATTCGGGCTCGACAGGCTCCCAGCGCTGATTGGCCTCCAGGCGCCAGGCGCCCAGGTATTCATGGGGCGGTTTGCCGCCCCAGTCCTCTGGAGACAGGCGCAGAAACTGCAATTCACCGTTGTCGCTGCGGCGGTACAGGTAATAGGTCTGCCCAGGCACCTTGCGGAATCCGCAGCGCGCCTGGTGCAGGCGTCTGTCCTGGTCGGCCTGTTCCAGTATCTCCCGCGCCTGGGCCTGCAGTTGACGAATCTGCTTTGCGATCAGTTCCAGCTGGGCGTTGGTTCGTCCGCTGATGGCCAGATCGGCCTGCTCCAGTTCGGCGGCCAGGTCCACCAGGCCGAACGCCGGCGCCAGGCGGCTGGTTGGGTAGGGGCTGGTTCGGGCCTCTCCGCGGTGGATGGGGTCGGGGCGTAAGGATTTCTCGTCGTTCATTGTCGTTCGATCAGGATTGGTACTTCACAAGCGCGCAAATTTGCGTAAAATGCCCGGTTTCCTTCCGGCGCCAACCGGATCGCCTGCTGGCAGCCCGCCAGCTGGGCCTTGGTGATGGCCGGGAAATGGTAACGAACATACAGGCAGATCAAGAAATGGTTTCGATTCGTCTCGCCAGAAGTGGTGCCAAGAAGCGCCCTTTCTATCACATCGTCGCCGCTGATTCGCGTCGCGCCCGTGGTGGCCGCTACATCGAGCGCCTCGGCTTCTACAACCCCGTCGCAGTGGAAGGCGAAGAGGCCCTGCGTATCGACCTCGATCGCGTGGACTACTGGATTTCGGTGGGTGCCAAGCTGTCGGATCGGGTCACCAAGCTGGTGGATTCCTATCGCAAGGAAGCCGCTGCCGCTGCCTGATCTCGCCGCGGCGTCGGCCGGGTTCGATCGAGAGGATCATGGGCGGCGACAGGCAGACAGACATCGCCGAGGGTGACGGGTCGACACTCGTCACCCTCGGTCGCGTTACCGGGGCGCACGGACTGCAGGGATGGATCAAGGTCCATTCCGACACCTCGCCCCGAGAGAATATCGCCGGCTACGACCCTCTCTATCTGCGACAGAAGGGGAAAAGCTGGCGTCGCTGGAAGCTCAGCAGCGGTCGGCGCCAGGGCAAGCTGGTGGTGCTCAAGCTCAAGGGCTGCAACGATCGCGAGCAGGCCGAGGCTTTGACCGGTGCGGACATCGCCATCGATCGGGATCAACTCCCGAGGCTGACCGAGCCCGGCGACTATTACTGGGCGGACCTGCAGGGTCTGGCGGTTCAGAACCTGCAGGGGGTGGAGTTGGGGCGGGTCGATCGGCTGTTCGAGACCGGCGCCAATGATGTCATGGTGGTCCAGGGAGACCGCGAACGCCTGATTCCCTTCGTCTGGGAACAGGTAGTGCGCGAGGTGGACCTGGAACGGGGCCGGATCCTGGTGGACTGGGACCCGGACTTCTAGGGGACAGGGTGGTGCGTTTCGATGTCATCAGTCTGTTCCCCGAGATGTTCGAGGCCATGCGCTCGGGCATCCCGGGCCGCGCCCTGAGGGAGGGGCTGGCCGAACTGGTTGTGTGGAATCCGCGTGATTTCACGCAGGATGCACACCGCACGGTGGACGACCGCCCTTATGGCGGCGGGCCGGGGATGGTGATGAAGGTCGAGCCCCTGCAGGCGGCCATCGAGGCGGCCAAAGACGCGGCTCCCGACAGCCCGGTGGTCTATCTCAGCCCGCAGGGCCGGCGTTTCGACCAGGCCGCCGCGGGACGGATGGCCCAGTGGCCCGGGATGATCCTGATCGCCGGCCGGTATGAGGGGGTCGACGAGCGATTGCTCGCGGCCTATGTCGACGAGGAATGGTCGATTGGCGATTATGTCCTCTCCGGCGGGGAGCTGCCGGCGATGGTGGTCATGGATGCAGTGACCCGTTTGTTGCCCGGCGCGCTCGGACACGAGGATTCGGCGGCCCAGGACTCCTTCTTCGAAGGGTTGCTGGATTGCCCGCATTACACGCGCCCCGAAGAGGTCCTGGGGCGCCGGGTGCCGGAGGTGCTGCTCTCCGGCAACCACGAACATATTCGGCGCTGGCGCCTGCTGCAGGCACTGGGCCGGACCTGGCTGAGAAGGCCGGATCTGCTGCAGGGACGACAGTTGAGCGATGAAGAGCAGGCATTGCTCGAAGAATTCAGGCGCACCCAGGAGGGTGCAACCGATTAACACGATCGTGCCGGGAGGCACCAGCAACCAGGAGCTAGGGCGATGAGCAACATCATCCAGGAACTCGAAGCAGAACAGATGAACAAAGCCGTGCCGGAGTTCGGCCCCGGTGACACCCTGGTCGTGCAGGTCAAGGTGAAGGAAGGCAACCGTGAGCGCCTGCAGGCCTTCGAAGGCGTCTGTATCGCCAAGCGCAACCGCGGCCTGAACTCTGCCTTCACCGTGCGCAAGATCTCCCACGGCGAGGGCGTGGAGCGTGCCTTCCAGACCTACAGCCCGCAGATCGCCTCCATCGAGGTGAAGCGCCGCGGCGATGTGCGTCGTGCGAAGCTGTACTACCTGCGGGGTCGTACCGGCAAGGCGGCGCGTATCAAGGAGAAGATCTCCGCCAAGTAAGGCAGGTTTGGATCGAGGCTTGTCGCAAGAGGCCACCCGGCTGTTGCCGGGTGGCCTCTTGCGTGTCTGTTTGGTGACAATGAGCGGATGAGTCCACGCACCACCAGCTTCTACTGGCACGACTACGAGACCTGGGGCGCCGACCCCGCGCGCGATCGGGCGGCGCAGTTTGCCGGGATGCGTACCGATCTTGATTTCAATCCCATAGGCGAGCCCCTGGTCATTTACGCCCGGCCCGCCGACGATATGTTGCCGCAACCCGGCGCCTGCATGGTCACCGGGATCTCGCCTCAGCAGGCCCTGGCCGAGGGGGCTCCGGAGGCAGATTTCTTTCGCTTCATCCATGCCGAGATGATGCAGCCTGGCACCTGCTCGCTCGGCTACAACACCATTCGCTTCGACGACGAGGTGACCCGCTACGGCCTCTACCGCAACTTCTTCGACCCCTACGAGCGAGAGTGGAAGAACGGCAACTCGCGCTGGGACATGATCGATGTGGTGCGCCTGACCCGCGCGCTACGCCCGGAGGGAATCGAGTGGCCAGTCAAGGAGGATGGTGTCACCAGCTTCCGCCTCGAAGAGCTGACCGCGGCAAATGGTATCGAGCATGTTGGCGCCCACGACGCACTGGCGGATGTGCAGGCGACCATTGCCATCGCGCGTCTTGTCCGCGTGCGTCAGCCCCGTCTATTCGAGTACGTCTTCACCCATCGGGACAAGCACAGCCTGGCCGCGCTGCTGGATCCCGGGACAGCCCGGCCCGTCCTGCACGTCTCGGCACGCTATCCGGCGCGGCTCGGCTGCATCGCCGCCGTCCTGCCGCTGGCGCCACATCCGCGCAACCGCAACAGCGTGATCGTCTACGACCTGCGGGTCGATCCCGAGCCCCTGTTGTCGCTGGATGCCGAGACCCTGCGCGAGCGTCTCTACACCCGTAGCGAAGATCTGCCCGAGGGGGCGGAGCGGATTCCGCTGAAGGAGGTCCACCTGAACAAGGCCCCGGTGGTGGTGCCGCTCAACACCTTGACTGACACTGCGCGCGAGGAATGGCAGATGGATGCGGAGACAGAGCAGCGCCACCTGGCATCGCTGCTTACGCATCGGGCCGACCTCCAGGCCAAACTGGCAGAGGTCTACGCCGAGCGGGAGTTCGAGCCACGCGATCCGGATCTGGACCTCTATGGCGGATTCCTGAGCGATGCCGACCGCCGCCGTTGCGACAAGGTGCGAGCCACCCCGCCGGAGGCCCTCGCCAGCCTGGAGCTAGAGTTCGACGCGCCCAAGATGAACGAACTGCTGTTTCGCTACCGGGCACGCAACTGGCCCGAGACCCTGAGTCGCAAGGAGCGGGAGCGCTGGGATGCCTGGCGGCGGAACCGGGTCCGCGATCCGGAGAGTGGCTCGAGCATCACGCTGGAAACGTATCGTCATGAACTCGCCCGGCTGGCGGCCGATAGCAGCCTGCCGGAAGATCGTCGACGGGTGGTCGACGACCTGATCGAGTGGCCGGAAAGGGTCGGCTTGGACTGAAAGACGACACCCAGATGGCCTGCGGGTGCGTCGTGGCCGCACTTGCGGGCTATTCGGTCTCGTCCACCCATTCCTGCAGCGCGGCGATCAGCTGCCGGGCCTGGTCGGGGCTGGAGATGTTGAACTTGGACTTCTGCTGATACTCGCCGCTGCGCTTCTGGTACCGCCGGATGGAATACTTGTCCTTGCCATAGGCCTGCTTGGCATTGTCCCATTCCTGGTAGCGGAAGATGATGGTGGTCCAGGCACCCTTGCTCAGGATGCGCTTGTCCAGCTCCTTGACGACATCCACGCCGCCTTCGCTGTAGTTGATCGTCAATTCATCGGGCGTGCTGGCCATGGGTTCTATCTCTACCTCATGCTGTATTCAGGAAGGCGCGGAAGATACCACAGCCGCCGCCGTCACTCGATGGCTCCGTTGCTCAGCAGGAACTTCTCCAGCTCGGGAAGGCCCAGGCGTCGAGTAATCTGCAAGACCGTTTCCCCGGCCTTGTTGCGCGCATTGATATCCGCGCCGAACTCGATCAGATGATGCACCAGGCGATGATTGCCATGACCGGCTGCGATCAGCAGCGGAGTATTGCCGTCACCGTCCCGCACATCCAGGTTGGCCCCCTTGGCCTTGAGATAGCGCACGACATCGCGGTCGGTCACGTCCTGGCGCGCCACCTCGAGCAGCAGTTGTGAGGGGTCGAAGGCGGCGCCGGCCTTGATCAGCAGGTCGGCGGCCTGGGTGCGGCCATTGAGGATGGCCAGTTCCAGCGGCGTGTGACCGTCGTTGTCCCTGGGATCGATTTGCACGCCATGCTCGAGCAACATCCGCATCATCACGATACGTCCCTGGGCGGCAGCCTCGTGCAGGGGGTAACGGCCGTTGGCAAACGGCTCGTCGACCGGCGTACCCCAATGCAGGTGCCGCTCCAGTTGGTCGATATCACCCCGCTGCATGGCCAGGTAAAGAGAGACGGTCGGCTTGTCGGGGGCGCTGCATCCGCCCAGCCAGGTGGCCGTGAGCAGCAGCGGTAGCAGGTATGGCAGGGCCAAAAGCATACGTCTGTTCATGTATTCACCTTACCACCTAATCCAAGATCTTACCGCGGCTGACGATGTGTTTTTCGGCCGCTGCCGCCGGATGGGGTATCCTTGCGTTTTGGCCGGAGGAAGCTACTTTGGGACTGCTGGGGAAGATCCTGCTGACGGCGGTGGTCATTGCCATCGTCCTGCTGGTGGTGCGCTATCGGGCCCAGGCCCGGCTCCCGGTGCCCAGGGAGCCGGTCACGGTCACAATGTCGCATCGCAGCCCGGTACCGGTCGGCTGGGTGGCGAGCGCAGTGGTGATCGTGATGCTGGCCGTGGTCCTCTACTGGCTGTACAGCGCCTGGCGTGACGACCACGATGTGCTCTATGTGCGGGTGGTGGATGCGGGAACCGGTCATGCGACCGAGTACCGGGCCTACCGCGGCGATATCGACGACCGGGAATTCGTTACCACCGATGGGGTTCGTGTGCGGCTGGCAGAGACGGAGCGACTGGAGCTCACGACGATTCCGCCGGGCCGAAATTGAAGGCCACCGAGAGACGCCGTTGGTCACTTCGGTTGGTTTCCACCGCATGGGGCAGGCGTGGCGCGAAAAACACCGCCTTGCCCACTTCGGGCCGGATGGGCCGGACGTCCCCGGGCGGGTAGAGCAACAGATCGCCACAGTCGGGTGGCGCCTCGAGGTAGTAGACGCCCGACAGCAACTCGTTTCCCTCCTCGTGGTTGTGGCGTGCGGTCCGGTCACCAGGCTGCATCACATTGAACCAAAAGGCCATGCGCAGGCGGTCGCGTTGCAGGATCTCGACAGCGGCCAGCCGGATTGCCGCGAACAGTGGTTCGAGTTCGGGAAGGGCCCCGCGTGCGATCCAGGTGTTCTCGTAGCGCCCGAGTTCGTGGTGGCTCTGGCGCATGTGCGGCCCGCCGAACTCCCGATCGAAGCCGGCAATCGCCGCCCTGGTGAGCGATTCATGCGCCTGCAGCTCACCCAGGTGCAGTGGCGGGTCTTGTCGGAGGATCAGTCGGGTCATCGCGGACCAGGTAAGGTTTCAGCTCCATACGCCTGGGCGGAACGAATAGCTATCCAGGATACGCATGTAGTTGACCCGTTCGAAGGCCGAGGTGTCGGTGACCGCATATTGGCTGACGCGTCCCCGAAATTCGTCGATGGACTCGAAGCCCTGTTGCTCCATCCATTCGTGCAGGTCTGTGATCACGGTTGCCAGCCATTCGGGTCCTTTCTGCAGCAGGCTGGTGCAAAGGTGAACCACGTCTGCGCCTGCCAGGAGTAATTTGATGGCATCTTCTGCGGTGTGGATGCCCCCGGTCGCTCCCAGCGAAAGGCCCACACGTTTATACAGCATGGCGATCCAGCGCATCCGCAACAGTGCATCCGCAGAGGTGGAGGGGTGCAGGCTGTGTTGCAGTTGCAGGTTATCGATGTTGATGTCGGGCTGATAGAACCGATTGAACAGGGATACCCCTCGGGCGCCGGCGTTTTCGAGCCTTTTCGCCATGTGTCCGATCGAGCTGAAGAAGGGGGAGAGCTTCATGTTGATCGGCAGTGTGATCTCCTCGCGCAGGTGGTTTAGCAGGTCCACGTAGCGCTGCTCCACCTCGGTGCATTCCTCCCAGGGCGCCGAGGCGATGTAGTAGACGTTCAACTCCAAGGCGTCAGCGCCCGCCTCCTGCAGCAGCCTGGAGATGTCCAGCCAGCCGCCATCGGTGACGCCGTTGAGGCTGGCGACAATTGGTATCTCCAGCGTGGATTTGAGCGCCGAGAGCTGTTCGAGGTAGCGGTCCAGTTCACCCGGAAAGTCCATATGGTCGGGCAGGAAGTCGTCGGCCTCTGCATGGCCGTGATCCTGGTGGTGAAGGAATCGCACCATCGATTCCTCTTCCGCCGTCACGGCCTCTTCGAAGAGGGAGTACATTACCAGCGCAGAGGCGCCGGCGTCCTCCAGGCGGCGGGCGCTGTCCAGACTGCGCGAGAGCGGCGAGGCCGATGGAACGAAGGGATTTTCCAAATGTAGTCCAAGCCATTGGGTCTTGAGATTCATGCTTTTGTCCTCGGGTTGTCCGAGCGGCCGCTCTGCGTCGGTTTGGGCTCGCCAGTCAGTTGGATGTGTGCAAGCTGCTCATAGAGATGGAATCTTTCTCTGACGTGATCCTGTGCCTGCTTTAGGAAGCGCTGCGCCGCGTCCGGGTGGGTGCGGAACAGCACCGCAAAGCGGGTCTCGCTGTTCGCGAACTCCTCATAGGGAATGCTCGGCGGCTTGCTGTCCATGTGCAGCGGGCTTTCACCCCGAGCAGTGCGGCGCGGATCGAAGCGGAACAGCGGCCAGTGGCCGGCGTTCACTGCCAGGTTCTGCTGCCGGATATTGTTGGACAGGTCCACGCCGTGGGCAATGCAGGGGGAGTAGGCGATGATCAGGGAAGGGCCATCGAAGCTCTCGGCCTCGAGGAAGGTGCGCAGGGTCTGCACGTCCTTGGCGCCGAACGCCACCTGGGCAACGAAGACATTGCCATAGGCCATTGCCATCAGCGCCAGGTCCTTCTTCATCACCGGCTTGCCGCCCGCCGAGAACTTGGCCACGGCCCCCAGCGGGGTCGCCTTGGAGGTCTGTCCGCCGGTATTGGAGTAGACCTCGGTGTCGAGCACCAGGATGTTCACGTTCTTGCCCGAGGCCAGGACATGATCCAGACCGCCATAGCCGATGTCGTAGGCCCAGCCATCGCCCCCGATCAGCCACACGCTCTTTTTCACCAGGTAGTCGGCCGCCTCGAGCAGGTGCCGGGCCTCCGGTTGCTCCAGGTTCCGCAGCACTGACTTCAGCTGTGCCACTCGCTCGCGCTGCTCATGAATCCCGGCCTCGTTCTCCTGCGGTGCACCCAGCAGCGCGTTCACCAGTTGCGAATCGAGCGCTTCGGCGAGCCCGCCCAGCAGTTCCCGGGCATGCGCGGTCTGGGCGTCGACTGCGGTACGCAGGCCGAGGCCGAACTCGGCGTTGTCCTCGAACAGCGAGTTGTTCCAGCTCGGACCCCGCCCTTCGGGATTGGTGGTGTAGGGAGTGGTGGGGAGGTTGCCGCCGTAGATGGAAGAGCAGCCAGTGGCATTGGCGATCAGCATCCGATCACCGAACAGCTGGGTGGCGAGCTTGATGTAAGGAGTCTCCCCGCAGCCGACGCAGGCCCCAGAGAACTCGAACAATGGCTGCATCGCCATCGCGCCCTTGAGAGTGGTCACCTTGAGCTGGCGGCGGTCGAATTCGGGTAGCTGGAGGAAGAATTCCCAGTGCGGGCGTTCGAGGTCGCGCGCCTGCTCTGCGGGCACCATGTTCAGGGCTTTTCGCTCGGGATTTTCGCGGTCGCGGATGGGGCAGATGTCCACACAGAGGGTACAGCCGGTGCAGTCGTCCGGTGCGACCTGGTAGCTGATGTGGATGTCTTTCGGCAGCTCCTTGCCCCCGCCTTTGACCGGTACGTGCTTGAATCCTTCGGGCGCGCCGGCTGCCGCGTCCACGTGAAACAACTTCGAACGGATGGCCGCGTGAGGACAGACCAGGGGGCACTTGCCGCAGTGGGTGCACAGCTTTTCGTCCCATACGGGAATTTCGAGCGCGAGCTTGCGCTTTTCGAAGGCGGCCGTGCCCAGTGGCCAGGTGCCGTCCGCGGGAATGGCGCTCACCGGCAGCTCGTCGCCGCGACCGGCGATCAGCGGTGCGGTGACCTTTTGCACGAACTCCGGCGCCGGGCCCTGGATCACCGGAGGCAGGCTGACCGGGCTGCTGGCATGATCGGGAACCGGTATCTCGTGCAGATTGACCAGGGTCTGATCGATGGCGGCGAAGTTGCGTTCCAGCAGGCGCCGGCCTTTACGCCCATAGGTCTTTTCCACCATCGCCTTGATCTCGGCGATCGCCTCTTCCTCGTCGAGAATGCCGGTGATGGCGAAGAAGGCGGTCTGCATGATGGTGTTGATCCGTCGCCCCATGCCGGTGTCCTTGGCTATGCCATAGGCATCGATCACGAACAGGCGCAGCCCCTTGTCGATGATCTGTTTCTGTACCTCGCGTGGAAGGAGGTCCCAGGCCCGCTCCGGCGGGTGGGGTGTATTGAGCAGGAAGGTGGCCCCCGATGCGGCCTTCTCCAGCATCGGATAACGCTCGATGAAGTTGGGCTGATGGCAGGCCACGAACTGCGCCTGGCCCGGTTCGATCAGGTAGGTGGACTGAATGGGTGCCGGGCCAAAGCGCAGGTGCGATACGGTGACGGCGCCGGCCTTCTTGGAATCGTATTGGAAATAGCCTTGGGCGTAGTTGTCGGTCTGCTCGCCGATGATCTTGATCGAGTTCTTGTTGGCAGAGACGGTCCCATCGGAGCCGAGCCCATAGAAGACACACTGAGTCATCTTCTGCAGCGCATCGGAACGGAAATCGGGGTCCCATGCCAGGCTGCTCTGGTTCACATCGTCATGGATACCGATGGTGAAATGGGTCTTTGGGCGCTCCTGCTTCAACTCGTCCAGCACCGCCTTGGCCATGGCGGGTGTGAATTCTTTCGACGAGAGGCCAAAACGCCCGCCGGTCACGCGCGGCAGTCGGTCAATCAGGCCGTCGGAGAAGGCCTGCATCAGGGCCGTACTGACATCCTTGTACAAAGGCTCGCCATCGGCGCCCGGCTCCTTGGTGCGGTCGAGCACCGCCATCGTCTTCACGGTGAGGGGGATCGCAGTAAGGAGCTTTTGGGGTGAGAAGGGTCTGAACAATCGCACCTTGATCAGGCCTACCCGTTCGCCGCGGGCCATGAGGGTATCGACCGCCTCGATGGCGGCGCCCTGGCCGGATCCCATCAGCAGCATCACCCGCTCGGCCTGGGGATGCCCGTGATACTCGAACAGCTGGTAGTGCCGGCCGGTGGCCTCGCCGAAGGCCTGCATGCACTCCTCGACGATTTCCGGTGCCGCGGTGTAATAGGGATTGACCGTCTCGCGGCCCTGGAAATAGACATCCGGGTTTTGCGAGGTACCGCGCAGCACCGGCCGCTCCGGGTTCATGGCCCGCTGGCGGTGAGCCATGATCAGCCTGTCGTCGACAAGCTGGCGAATGAGGTCATCCGGGATCTCCTCGATCTTGCTGACCTCGTGCGAGGTGCGGAAGCCATCGAAGAAATGCAGGAAGGGAAGGCGCGAGCGCAGGGTCGCCATCTGTGCGATCAGGGCAAAGTCCATGACCTCCTGCACACTGCCGGAACAGAGCATGGCATAGCCGGTGCTGCGGGTAGCCATGACGTCGGAATGATCGCCGAAGATGGAGAGCGCCTGAGCCGCAATGGAGCGCGAGGCGACGTGGAGCACGGTTGGCGTGAGTTCGCCCGCGATCTTGAACATATTGGGGATCATCAGCAACAGCCCCTGGGAGGCGGTAAATCCCGTCGCCAGGGCACCCCCCTGCAGGGCCCCGTGGGTCGCACCCGCTGCGCCACCCTCGCTCTGCATTTCGACCACCTGTGGAACGACACCCAGCAGATTCCGTTTGCCCAGGGCGGCCCATTCGTCTGCCCATTCACCCATCGGAGAGGCGGGGGTAATCGGATAGATCGCGATCACCTCGTTGGTTCGATAGGCAATATGTGCCGCTGCCTCGTTGCCGTCGATGGTGAGCATCTCCGCCTGATCTCCATGTTTATGTCGCCATAAGGAGCTTGAGTGGCGAAGGGACAGTGCGCAAGCACCGCCGGAGACGTTCTTGATGCAGGTCAAACCGCTGGGGGTGTGCGCGAAATCGGCCGGTGAGCCCTCCGTTGCCAATTTGATTTCGTGGGGCTTGTGCCTATATCTTGATCATCCACTTTCCTGCGCGACTCAGGAGGTTTGTCATGTTTAACAAGAGGGTTGTTGGGCGATTTCTGCTTGGCACGCTCTGCGCGGCGGTGTTGCCAATGAGTGTGCATGCCGGTTTCGGCTTTGGTTTCGATTCGGACAACGGGTTCTACGACTATGACCCCAAGGATTATCCCGGGTGGGGCAGTTACCCGCCGTCCGGGTATCGTGACTACGGTCCCGCGTGGCGCCGGGGTTCTGAGCGGGATTCTTTGGGCTGGCGCCAGGCTCCCAAGAGGCCGGGCTCCGGCTGGCGCTGGGGCGATGCCGGTAAGGATAGCCACGTCAAGAAGCATGACCGGGACACGGGAAGCTGGTGGCATTCGAGGCGATTGAAGGGTGACGATGGCTGGAGCAGCTGGGGCCGCGAATGGAGCTTCGGCAGGGGTGACGGTGAACCGACGAGGTTCAATTTTGGGTCCTTCGACTTCGGAGATCGCTGGTCACCCTCCTTTGGCAGGAAGAGCTGGAGTTTCGGTCACAAGCCCCGGTGGTATCCGGGTTGGGGCCACCCCCCGGCAGCGCCGTATCCGGGGTGGGGATCATCGCCCTATGCCGCGCCCCAGCGGAGAGCCAATCCCTATGGGCCAGTGGCGCCCTATCCTCCTCAGGCGGGGCCTGCAGTGCCGCCAGTCGGTGCCGCGGGGCGCGCTGCCCCACGCGCCGGTGGAGAGCCGGCCGTGTCGAACCCATCGTCCCGCAGGGCTGAGGCGCAATCGGCAACCGCGGGAGGTGGCGGATCGAGTGCACAGGCACCGCAGGGGAGCCCGAAGGGAGCCGATACCGAATCACGCTGATTCAATGAGCTCGCCGTCGACGCCTCAATCGGCGGCCAGCCCGCGTCCAGCGTTGGCCCTGATCGATCAGGGCCGACGCCCGGAGGTGGATTTCCCCATTCGTGGCCGGTACTCCCCTTCGGGAAAAACCACTGAAGAGCTTTTTCTGCCCTCCCCACCGAAGGGGGAGGAATCCGATCAGGCCGTCTTCAGCGATTCTGACGATTTTCGACCAGCTCCTCCACCACGCCGGGATCGGCAAGCGTCGAGGTATCGCCCAGGCTGTCCAATTCGTTGGCGGCAATCTTGCGCAGGATACGGCGCATGATCTTGCCGGAGCGCGTCTTGGGCAGGCCGGGTGCCCACTGGATGTATTTGACCGTCGCGATGGGGCCGATTTCCTGGCGCACCAGGCCAACGAGTTCCTTCTTCAGTTCATCCGTGCCCTGGGTGCCCTTCATCAGCGTGACGTAGGCATAGATCGCCTGGCCGGTGATCTCGTCGGGGCATCCAACCACTGCCGCCTCGGCGACCTTGTCGTGCAGCACCAGGGCCGATTCGATCTCGGCCGTTCCCAGACGGTGACCCGAGACGTTGAGTACATCGTCCACCCGGCCGGTGATCCAGTAGTAACCGTCCTCATCGCGACGTGCGCCGTCGCCGGTGAAATAGTAGCCCTTGTACATCGAGAAGTAGGTGTCGTAGAAGCGGTGGTGATCGCCGAACACGGTGCGCATCATCGACGGCCAGGGGTGCTTGATTGCCAGGTTACCCTGGGCCGGGTTGCCCTCGATTTCTTTGCCCTGGTCGTCGAGCAGCACCGGCTGCACACCGAAGAAGGGCCAGGACGCCGAGCCGGGCTTGAGGGGCGTCGCGCCGGGCAATGGCGTGATCATGTGCGCCCCGGTCTCGGTCTGCCACCAGGTGTCGACGATGGGACAACGACCTTCGCCCACCACATGGTAGTACCACTCCCAGGCCTCGGGGTTGATCGGTTCACCCACAGTGCCGAGGAGGCGCAGCGATTCGCGCGAGGTGGCCTTGACCGGCTCGTCGCCCACTGCCATCAGCGCGCGGATGGCGGTGGGTGCGGTGTAGAAGCTGGCGACCTGGTGCTTGTCGCAGACCTGCCAGAAGCGGCCGGCATCGGGATAGGTGGGAATGCCCTCGAACATGAGCGAGATGGCGCCGTTACAGAGAGGACCGTATACGATATAGCTGTGGCCGGTGATCCAGCCGATGTCGGCGGTACACCAGAAAACCTCGCCCTCCTTGTAGTCGAACACCAGTTTGTGGGTCATTGCCGCCTGCAGCAGATAGCCGCCCGTAGTGTGCAGCACGCCTTTGGGCTTGCCGGTCGATCCGGAGGTATAGAGGATGAACAGGGGGTCCTCGGCATCCATCTGCTCCGGCTCACACACCGGGTCGGCCGCTGCCAGCGCCTCGTGGTACCAGACGTCCCGCTGGTCGTTCCAGTCGACCGGCTCGCCACCACGCCTGGCCACGAAACAGGTGTGCACATTGGGACACTGTTCCAGGGCCTTGTCGGCATTGGCCTTCAGCGGCAGGCATTTGCCACCGCGGATCGACTGGTCGGCCGTGATCAGGTACTCGCAGTCCGAATCATGGATGCGGCTGGCCAGGGCATCGGGGGAAAAGGCGCTGAAAACGATCGAGTGGATGGCACCGATACGGGTACAGGCGAGCATCGCCACCACCGCCTCGGGGATCATGGGCATGTAGATGGAGACCCGGTCGCCCTTCTTTACACCGCGCGCCTTGAGCGCGTTGGCGAACCGGCAGACATCGGCGTGCAATTCGCGGTAGGTGATGGCGCGGTTTTCCTCGTTGGGATCGTCTCCCTCCCAGAGGATGGCGGTCTGGTCGCCACGGCTTTCCAGATGTCGGTCCAGGCAGTTGTAGGATACGTTGAGCTTGGCGCCGCTGAACCACTCGATGTGCAGATCCTGCTCCATGAAAGACCAGTCGAGCACCTTGTCCCATTTGTCGAAGAAGGTCAGATACTGCTCGGCCTGTTCGGCCCAGAAGCCTGCCGGGTCCTCCACCGACTGTTGGTACATCTGTTGGTACTGCTCGGCGTTGACGTGGGCCTGTGCGGCGAACTCCGGGGGTACGGGATAGACCTTGGACATGTCGAGTGCCTCCTCGCTTTCTTGGTGATAGTGGGCGAAATGATAGGCCATTCCAGCCGCTGGACGTGACGAATCCTAAACCAATCGAGCGCTATCACTGTATTCGACCTTCGTCTAACCTCCGGTTTTGCCCTGCCCGCCAAGTGATCAGTCCCCCTGCGACGATCAGGCCCGCGCCGACGAGGAAGGGCAGGGCGATCGGCTCCCCGTAGAGCCAGTCCCCGTACAGGCTGGCGGCGAGGATCTGGGTGTTGAGCCAGGGCGAGAGTCCGGCCGCGCCGGTGAGTCGAAAGGCACGGATCAGCATCAGGTGGCC
>JANTHJ010000060.1 GCA_024762475.1 Chromatiales bacterium
CTGGTCGGCCGGGTGCAGTGCGACAACTGCGGCGCCGAGTACAACATGTATGTGAATCCGCCCCTGGTCGAGGGGGTGTGCGACGAATGCGGGGCGCGGGTGCGCCGGCGTCCGCCCGACTACGAAGAGACCATCAGCAACCGGCTGCGGGTCTACGAAGGTCAGATGGGACCGCTGCTCCAGTACTACCAGCAGGCCGGGAAGCTGCATCGCTTCGATGCGACCGGTGAAGTAGAGCCCTTGTGGAAGCAGGTCAAGGCCCTCATCGAGGCCACCCCCAGTCCCGAAGTGGCGGCCGCTGCGCCCGGGGAAACCGAGGAGACGGCCGCGCCACCAGCCAAGAAAGCGACGGCGAAGAAGGCTGTCACCAAGAAGGTCGCCAAGAAAGCAGTGGCCCAGAAGGTCGCCAAGAAAGCGGCAGCCCAGAAGAAGGTGACGAAGAAGGTCGCCCAGGCCGCGAGTAAGAAAGTGGCCAAGAAGGTGGTGAAAAAGGCCGCTGCCAAGAAGGCCGCCAAGAAAGTGGCGAAAAAGGCAGCTCAGAAAAAGGCCGTGAAGAAGGTAGCCGCCAAGAAGGTCGCGAAGGTGGCCAAGAAGGCGACGAAGAAGGTGGCCAAGGCTGCGAGTAAGAAGGTGGCCAGGAAGGTTGCGAAAAAGGCCGCTGCCAAGAAGGTCGCCAAGAAGGTTGCGAAAAAGGCCGCTGCCAAGAAGGTCGCCAAGAAAGTGGTGAAGAAGGCAATGGCCAAGAAAAAGGTGACCAAGAAGGTCGCAGCAAAAAAGGTGGCCAAAAAAGTCGCACCGAAGAAGGTCGCCGCCAAGAAAGCGGTCGCAAAGAAGAAGGTCGTGAAGAAGACCGCTACCAAGAAAAAGGTCGCCAAGAAGAGCGCCGCCAGGAAGGGCGGGTCGCGCCGCCGCTGATTCCTGCCACGACCGAGCCCCGCCATGCAAAGTCAGGCCTTGCGCCCGCCGGTGCTGCAGACCCTTTCGGAGGTCTTCGGTTACGAAGACTTTCGCCCGCTACAGCGCGAGATCATCGACGCCCTGATCGCGGGCGAAGACGCCTTTGTTCTTATGCCCACCGGGGGCGGCAAGTCGCTCTGCTACCAGATTCCCGCCCTGCACCGCCGCGGCGTGGCCGTGGTGGTCTCGCCCCTGATCGCCTTGATGAAGGACCAGGTCGATGCCCTGCAGGCGAGCGGGGTGGCGGCCGCCTGCTATAACTCCAGCGTCGACGGCGACATGGCCCGGCAGATTCTCGCGCGCCTGCATGCCGGCGAGCTGGACCTGCTGTATGTCAGCCCGGAGCGCCTGCTCGGCGGCGATCTCCTGCAGCGCCTCCACGAGGTGCCGCTGGCGCTGTTCGCCATCGACGAGGCCCATTGTGTCTCCCAGTGGGGGCACGATTTTCGCCCGGAGTATGCGCGCCTGGGTTTACTGCGTGACCAGTTTCCCGATGTCCCCCTGATTGGCCTCACTGCCACGGCCGACGAGCAGACCCGGGAGGATATCCGGCGGGTGCTGGGGCTGCAGCGGGCACGGACTTGGCAGGGGGGCTTCGATCGCCCGAACATCCGCTATGCGGTGCTGGAGAAGCATCGTCCTTTCGAGCAGCTGCAGGCGTTCCTGGGCGCACACCGCGGTCAGGCGGGCATCGTGTATGCCCTCAGCCGCCGCAAGGTGGAGGAGGTCGCCGAACGACTGTCCGCCGCCGGGGTGCGTGCCGCGGCCTACCATGCCGGGTTACCCCGCGAGCGCCGCCAGGCGACCCAGGAGGCCTTTCTGCGGGATGACACCGAGGTGGTGGTGGCGACCGTGGCCTTCGGCATGGGTATCGACAAGCCCAATGTGCGCTTCGTCGTGCATTACGACCTGCCGCGCAACATCGAGGGCTACTACCAGGAGACCGGGCGTGCGGGACGGGACGGTCTGCCCGCCGAGGCCCTGCTGCTGTACGGGGCGCAGGATGTGGTGACCGCCCGCCGCCTGATCGAGAACACGGAGGACGAGACCCGTCGCAGGGTCGAACTGCACAAGCTCGACGCCATGGTCGCCCTGGCCGAGAGCCTCGGTTGCCGGCGTCGGGTGCTGCTCAATTATTTTGGTGATCACCAGGACGAGGACTGCGGCCACTGCGACCGCTGCGATGACCCGCCCGAGCGCTACGACGCCACGCGCGACGCGCAGATGGCCCTGTCCTGCGTCTACCGGGTGGGCCAACGCTTCGGTATCCGGCACGTGGTGGAGGTCCTGCGCGGGGCCGATACCGAACGCATCCGGCGCCTGCGCCATGACCGCCTGTCCACCTATGGCATCGGGGGCGAACGCAGCGAGCAGGAGTGGGCCTCCATATTGCGCCAGCTCATCCACCTGGGCTTTCTTCGGCAGGACATCGCCAACTATGCGGTGCTACAGCTGACCGAGCGGGCGCGTCCGCTGCTGCGCGGCGAGATCAGGCTCGAACTTGCCCGCCCCAGGCTCCGGGAGCGAGCCGGCCGGCGGCGCAATCGGCGTGTCTCGTCCGAGGGTCCCTATGACGAAACCCTGTTCGAGCAGCTGCGCGCCCTGCGCAAGCGGCTGGCGGACGAGCAGGGGGTACCGCCCTATGTGATCTTCGGTGATGCCAGCCTGGCGCAGATGGCGCGCGACAAACCCCGCGACGCCGAGGCGTTTCTGGGGGTCCACGGGGTGGGCACCCACAAGCTGGAGAGATATGGCCAGACGTTTTTGGGTGCTATCGCGGACTATTGTTCGGGCGATAGTTTCAGCGGCTCGCCACAGTCCCGGCAGGAATAGGTCTGCTCGCCGCGTTGGATCCGGTTGTGGCGGGTGGTGCTGAGCTGGAATTCGTGGCAGGCGCAGCGATAGCGCCAACGGCGCTGGCGTCGGACCTCGCCATCGGGGATCTCGAACGCATGACAGCGGCTGGGGTGGGAGATGCCCAGTTGGCGCATCACTGCCTGCCATTCGGGTCCGTGGGGGCGGGCCTTGCGACCATGTTTATGCCAGACCACCAGGTGCGCCACCTCGTGCGGTACGGTCTGCGCAATGAAGGCATCCGGATTCTGCCGGGCCAGCGCCAGGTTGAAGCGAATCTCCAGTCTGCCCCGGCTCGAGGCGCGCATCTGTCCGGCCGCCTGGCCCCGCAGGTCGAAGCGCAGGGCCACCGGCGGCAGCCGGCCCGCCCCGGCGATCTCGGACCGGGCCAGCGCAAGGCAGGCTTCGGTTGCCTCGCGGAGTCGTGGACGCAGTGTATCGTAGTTCATGGAAGCGTCGAGTGATCCTCTGGTGGTATATCCCTTGGGGATATCGGAATCGCATTGTACTTCCTCGCCCTATGCCGGTATCACTATGCGACTGCATAAAAAAACCGCCGGTGCAGAACACCGGCGGCCAAGTCGAGGTAGGGGATCAATCGCCGTTGATCTTGTTCTCGTGGCACTGGGTGCAGGCCACCTTGGTGCCCTTGGCAACGGTGATGACCTGGTCCTCGCGGCTGCACAGCGAGCCCTTGCTGTCCTTGCAGATCCACTGGCGCTCGGTGCCGGTGCGCGAGAGGACGGTGCCCTGTCCGTTGGCGCCGTGGCAGCTCTTGCACTCATTGGATTTCTTCTCTGCCAGATCCTCATGCTTCTTGTTCCAGGTGCGGCTGCCCACCGGGTGCATACCGTGCGGCCCGTCCAGGGTGACGCCCAAATCGGTGTTGGCGTGGCAGGTGCTGCACTCGCGCAATACCCCGCTGTGGCCCTGCAGGTCTTTGGCGGCGAGGTTGTCGTTGGAGCCGGCGAGAGGTGTCGGCCAGATCGCATGGGTGCTCCCGTGACAGCCCTCGCACATCACCCCACCGTGGCCCTTGCTCAGGCGGTACAGGTGGTCCTTGCCGTTGGCGTCGCGGGTCTCGGCGAAGCGCCGGTTGAGCGCCTTGATCGGAGAGGCCTTGGGGTCGCTCATGCGGTGGGCCTGCAGCAGACGGATGCCGTCGCTCGCCGGAATCACGTTGGGATCGCCGGCCAGGTTGCTGGTGGCATCACCCGTGTGACAGGACTGACAGCCCGGCTCGGTGGCCCAGGGTACCCGCTTGGACCAGTCGAGATTGGCGTCCCAATTGGGATCGCCCGGGGCATTGTTGACCAGCTTCGCAGAGAAGTCGTCGCCCACGTTCTTCATGTTGCCATGGCAATCCTGGCATACGATGCCGGCCTTGGTCATGGCTCCGCGCAGGCACTTGGTCCGCTTGCCCGGGTGACAGGCGTAGCAGGTCTTCTCCAGGATGTCCTGGGTCAAGGCCGAGTCGCGATTCGTGGGCGGCGGCATGTCCGGGAAGAGATCCGTGAATTCGCCGTGATGGCCGTGCATGGCGCGCGACATGGAGATGTGCTGGGTCTGCTCCTTGCCGTTGTCGTCGTTGGGCCCCAGCTGGGCCAGATCCAGTGCCGGCGAATAGTGGCAGCTGGCGCACACCACCTTGCGTTGGCTGTCCAGGTCGGTCCCGTGCTTGGCGTCGTGCAGACGCAGGACGTTGATCTTCGAGGCGTTCAACACCCGCAGGTAATCGGTCGCACCTGGCACCGTACCGAAGTTCGAAGTGGTGATGACATCGAAGTCGGTCGAGGCGAAACTGGCCGCCTCGCCGTTACACGCCTGTCCCGCGGTCAGATCGGACTTCTGACAGACGTCCTGATCCAGGTGGCACAGCTGGCAATCGGCCTCCGAGGCGACCGGCAGCACGATACGGACCGAGGACAGGTGGTTCGCCGGATCGCTGGGATCCTTGCCCTTGCTGACCGCAGTCACGCGCATCAGCGGATAGGGTGATTCCCACAACAGCCCCTGGTTATCCGCATCGGCGACCGGCGCAATCGGGACGCCCTCTGCGGTAAAGCGCTCGATGTTCTCGGCGATATAGCCGAAGGGCAGGCCATTGAAGAAGGGGTAGTTGTTGATGTACCCGTGGAAGGGCTTGGGTGCATTGGCGGTACCGGGCATCTGTTGTTGATGCGCCTCGAGGGTGCCATCGCCCAAGTGCAGCCGCTCCACGTTCGGCGACGGCAGACCCGTATCTCCGGGCAGCGGGAACTGATCCAGAACACCCGTCGGATACAGCGGGTCATAGGCCATGCGCCCGATCTCGGAGTCCCAGAAGTTGGTCTTGAAGCCGCCGACATTCAGGCTGGTGGTGGTGATCACGTCGGGCGGGACTGCAGTCGAAGGGCTCCGCTCTGCGGTGTAGTAGACGTCCACCTGGTTGGCATCCATGATCTGCGGCTCATCGCCCTTCCTGAGCACCTGACTGTGCACCACGTTGAAGAACGGCAGGATGGAGAAGATCTGATAATCCAGATCGGCACAGTGCATGCCCAGGTCGTTGCTGGCAATGGTCACATAGTCGCCGCTGGGCGTGGTGCCGCCGGTCATGCCGCCGCCGGTGTTACCGCCGCCAGTGTTGCCGCCGCCGGTATTACCGCCACCAGTGTTGCCACCGCCGGTATTACCGTCGTCTGCATGGCAATAGCGACTGGCGTTCTCGACGGTCTTGGCCGTGGCACTGCCATCCGCGATGGCCTCGACCCGGCACGGCGGCTTGCTCAGGGAGAGTTTGACGCGCCACTTGCCCTCCCGGTTGCTCATGGCCTGGGCGATGGTGTTCATGGCGTCCGCGTCCTTGAGCGTGACGGCGGTGCGCTTGGCTGCGCGGCCCTTCACTACCAGGCGGGAGTCGCCGGCCTCCCATTTCGCTTCCTTGATCCGAATAGACGAATCGTGACTGTCCTCTCGGTCGCGTTCGTGTTCATCGTCATCGCTGGCGAAGGACGGAATGGCGATGCACAGGCCGAGGGCCAGGACCGCCAACCACGGCAGTTTTTTTAACATGGGAAAATCCTCCATTTCGGTGGAGGTAAAGTCTAGGTGGCGAGAGGGGCAAAAAATGTGAACCAGATCACATTGCTGTCTGGGTCATGGAATAGTTTCCCATCCTGTGCCCTGGTTGCCAGCACAGCCGTGACACGGTTCTCGCCCTGCGGCTCAGCGCTTTCGTCCGATCAACTCGATGGGATAGCCGTCGGGATCCTCGACGAAGGCGATGATGGTGGTGCCGGCATTCATGGGTCCGGGCTCGCGGGTGATGGTGCCGCCGCGCTCACGGATGCGCTCGGCGGCCTGGTAGACGTCGTCGACCTCGAGGGCGATGTGGCCAAAGCCCGTGCCCAGGTCGTAGTGGTCCACGCCCCAGTTGTAGGTCAGCTCGATGACGGTGTTCTCAGACTCGTCCCCGTAGCCCACGAAGGCGAGGGTGAACTTGCCCTCGGGATAGTCCTTCTGCCGCAGCAGCCGCATGCCCAGCACATTGGTGTAGAAATCGATGGAGCGCTGCAGGTCGCCCGTTCGCAGCATGGTGTGGAGTATGCGCATGGTCTCTCCTTGCCTTAAGGATTAGCGTGGAAATACATGTCCAAGCCTGGTTTTGGTGCGGTTCGCGTTACTCACCGCACCCTACCAAATCGGAGGACGACGCAGGATGCGGTGAGGTACCAACCGCATCGGTGATCTCCGGCAGACCTTTTCCATGATCAGGCGTGCGGTCAGGACCTCATGCCGGTCAGTAGGGACTGTTCAATTGCCGGCCACGGTCATCCGGTCGATGAGCCAGGAGCCGGTATCCACGGCGCCGGGGATGTCGTTGTCCGAGCCGACCGCCAGCAGGCCGTCGAACATCTGCCGCAGGTTGCCGGCAACGGTGATCTCGGCGACGGGATAGGCGATCTGTCCGTCTTCCACCCAGAAGCCGGCGGCACCGCGCGAGTAGTCGCCGGTCACGGTGTTGCTGCCCTGGCCCATCAGTTCGGTGACCAGCAGTCCGCGGTCCATGCGGGCCAGCAGTTGTTCGAAGGTCTCGCCGCTGGCATCGATGCGCGGATTGCGCACCCCGCCGGCGTTGCCAGTGGTCTGCATGCCCAGTTTGCGCGCCGAATAGCTGTCCAGGATATAGCCGCGCAACGCCCCCTGGCTCACGATGTCGCGGGTCAGGGTTGCGACGCCCTCGTTGTCGAAGGGCGCGCTGCCCAGCGCCTGGAGCAGGTGCGGGTTCTCGCTGATCCGGACCCAGTCCGGGAAGATGGGTTCGCCCAGCATGTCCAGCAGGAAGCTGGCGCGCCGGTACAGGGCCGGCCCGCGAATGGCGTTGAACAGGGCGTACATCAGGCCGGCGGCCAGTTCCGCCTTGAACACCACCGGGCACTCGGTGGTGTCGATCTTGCGTGGCCCCAGCCGCGCGACGACTCGCCGGGCGGCCTCCTCGCCCACCGATTCAGGGGACTTCAACTGCTCGGGCACACGGCTGTTGGTGTACCAGTAGTCGCGCTGCATGTCACCGTCCTGCTCGGCCAGGATGGCGCAGCTGACGCTGTGCCGGGTAGTGGGGTAGCCGCCGACGAATCCGTGGGTGTTTCCGTAGACGAACAGGCCGCGCCCGGTGTGCACGGTGGCACCCTCGGAGTTGCATATGCGTGGATCGTAGGCGCGCGCCGTCTCTTCGCAGCGACGGGCGAGCTCGGCGGCCTCGACCGGGTCGATGTCCCAGGGGTGGTCGAGGTCGAGGTCCGCGATCTCTTTCGCCATCAATTCCGGATCGGCGAGCCCGGCCGCAGCATCCTCCGAGGTGTGGCGCGCGATGCTGCAGGCCGCCGATACCGTCTCACGGATCGCCTCGGGGCGCAGGTCGGTGGTGTTGGCCGAACCCTTGCGATGATCGAAATAGACGGTCACGCCCAGGCCGTGATCGTTGCTGTGCTCGATAGTCTCGGTCTCGCCCAGACGCACCGTGACGTCCAGGCCCTCCTGGGCATGCACCCCGGCCTCGGCCTGGGTCGCGCCCTGGCGCCTCGCCTCGGCCAGCAGGTCGGCGACGATGCGCTCCAGGGTCTCGATGTCGTACTGGATCATGCTGCGGTCCCCCCGACGGTCAGCTCGTCGATCTTCAGGGTGGGTTGGCCGACGCCCACCGGGACGCTCTGCCCCTCCTTGCCGCAGGTGCCGACCCCCGGGTCCAGTGCCAGGTCGTTGCCCACCATGCTGACCCGGGTCATCACTTCGGGGCCGCTGCCGATCAGGGTCGCCCCCTTCACCGGTGCGGTGATCTCGCCGTTCTCGATCAGATAGGCCTCGCTCGCAGAGAACACGAACTTGCCCGACGTGATGTCGACCTGGCCACCACCGAAGTTCACCGCGTAGAGTCCGCGGTCGACCGAGGCGATGATCTCCTGCGGGTCGTGCTCGCCGGGGCGCATATAGGTATTGGTCATGCGGGGCATCGGCAGGTGGGCATAGGACTCGCGCCGCCCATTGCCGGTCGGGGACATGCCCATCAGGCGGGCGTTCATCTTGTCTTGCAGATACGCCTTGAGGATGCCGTTCTCGATCAGCACCGTCTCGCCGGTGGGGGTGCCTTCGTCGTCGATATTGAGCGAGCCGCGCCGCTCGGGGAGGCTACCGTCGTCCACCACGGTGCAAAGCTTTGATGCCACCTGCTCGCCGATGCGGCCGGAAAAGGCCGAGGTGCCCTTGCGGTTGAAATCGCCCTCCAGGCCATGGCCCACCGCCTCGTGCAGCAGTACCCCGGGCCAGCCCGGCCCCAGCACCACCGGCAGCATTCCCGCCGGGGCGTCGACTGCCTCGAGATTTACCAGGGCCTGGCGTACCGCCTCGCGGGCATAGCCGACACCTTTTTCATCCTCGAGAAAGAAGTCCAGCCCGCGCCGGGCGCCGCCGCCGGCGCTGCCCTGCTCGCGGCGGCCGTCGTGCTCGACGATGACATGCACGTTCAGGCGCACCAGTGGACGCACGTCACCGGCCAATTCGCCGCGGTCGTCGATCACCAGCACCGTGTCATGGGCTGCCGCCATGCTGACGATCACCTGCTGCACCCGTGGATCGGCGGCACGGGCCTCGGCATCCAGTTGCCGCATCAGGTCGAGCTTGTCCTGTTCGGTGAGCGATTCCAGCGGGTTGATCGGCGCATACAACCGCGGCAGGTCGCTGCGCGCGCTGATCGCCTGGCGGCGATTCTGCCCCGCCTCGGCGATGGCGCGGGCGGCTCCCGCGGCCTCCAGCAGTTGCGGCAGCAAGAGGTCGTCGGTATAGGCGAACCCGGTTTTTTCTCCGCTCACCGCGCGCAGGCCGGCGCCCTGCTCGATGCTGTGACTGCCCTCCTTGATAATGCCGTCATCCAGTACCCAGGTCTCGAGGCGGCCGTATTGGAAATAGATGTCCGCCGCGTCGATCTGGCGGCTGAGCAGTTGGTCCATGACCTGGCTGAGCGATTGTTCATTCAGGCCGGGCGCATCCAGCAGGGTGGCGCGGGCGATATCGAGGGCATTGTTCATGGGACGACCTTACAGGTGGCAGGTGAAAAGTGGAGGAGGATGCCCGCCGAAAATAGGATGCCGCCGGGCTGAATGCAACACCCGCAGATCCCGGGTAATCGGGTCATTCCGGGGAGGAGCAACGCAGCCGGCGGTGATCCAGGGCAGGAAAGTTGCGCCGGGTGTTTGCAAGAAACTCCCGGTCGATGGTGGCGATCGTTACCCCGTTTCCCCGTTCCTGTTCGGCCATCATCGATCCCCAGGGATCGACGATCATGCTATGCCCCCAAGTCTCGCGGCCTCCCACGTGGAAGCCACCCTGGGCAGAGGCGAGCAGGTAGGAGAGATTCTCGATGGCACGGGCGCGTACCAGGATCTCCCAGTGGGCGCGGCCGGTCGCGGCGGTGAAGGCGGCCGGCAGGGCGAACAGCTCGGCTCCCTGGTCGAGCATGGCGCGGAACAGTTCCGGAAAACGCAGGTCGTAGCACACCGCCAGGCCCAATTTGCCGAGCGGGGTATCGGCCACGGTGATCTGCTCGCCCGGCTCGATGGTGTCCGATTCGTTGTACTGCTCCCCCGAATCGGGCACTGTGACATCGAACAGGTGCTGCTTGTCGTAGCGGGCGACCCTTCGTCCCTCCGAGTCGAACAGCAGTGAGGCAGCGCGGCACTTGTGCGAATCGCCGGTCTCCAGGGGGATGGTCCCTGCAACGATCCACATGCCCAGCCGCTTGGCGGCCTGGGACAGAAAATGCTGCAACGGCCCGTCGCCTTCGGGCTCGCGGAAGGGGAGTATGTCGCGGGTGTCGGCGCCGAGAAAGGCGAAATTCTCAGGAAGTACTGCGAGGCTGGCACCGCCTTTAGCAGCCTGCTCCAGGAGTTTCTCGATGGTCAGCAGGTTGGCATTGATGTTGGTGCCGGAGGCCATCTGGATGACCGCGGCCTTGTGGGGGTTGTTACTCATGATCCTACGTGCGTTACGGCTCGGTTCGTGGTGCAAGTCTAACCCGAATGTTTCACCCGGTCGCTGCGGATAATCAATAGCTTGTGAGTCGATCAGGCGGTTTTTCGCATACAGGCGGGAAACGAAACTGCCGCTGCATCCGCGCTTGGCGCGCCCTCATGCCGATCCGGGCGGCGTGACGGCGATCAATCCTGCCCCGGCAGACTGCCTTCCTGCAGTCGATCACTATCGGGTGGCGGCCTGCCCTTGCCGAACAGGCGCTCGATCAGGCCCTTGTCGGATTGGGTGCGGCGCTTGTCGATGGCCTCCTCCTGGGCCTCGGTCTTGTTCTGCGATTTCCTGCCGCCAAGCGTATTGACGATCCGCGACAGCGGGCCGCCGCTATCGAGGGGGGTGATCCTGGGGTCATCCCAGCTGCCGGTGACGCTGTATTCGAAGCGGTTGAGTCGGTCGACCTCGTCGGACAGCAGTCGCTGGGCGAGGAAGGTGGCGGCACCCGCCACCGGCCCGCCGGCGATAGTGCTTGCCACCACCAGGGTGGCGTCCAGCTTCGGTGTGACCTGCACCACCTGATCGAAATTACGCTGGACCAGGCCGATCCTGCCGCCGATCTCGATTCGTCCCGAAGGCCCATCGACTATCAGGTCGCGTGTCCGCGCCTGGCCGTCCCCGAGGGTGAAGTTGCCGGTGATGCTGTCAAAGCTGTAGCCCTTCTTCAGCAGATCCCCGAAGTCGAGCTTGAGGCGTCGCTTGAGGGCATCCAGGCTCAGCAGCCCCAGCACGCGGCTGATCCCGGGCTGCAGCTCCGACAGCCGTCCGTCGTGCAGGTCCAACTCGGCGGTGCCGTGTAGAGTGGCGCGGTGGAGCTGCAGGGGATGGCCAGGCCAGTCCAGGTCGAAGCGTATCCGGGCGCGCCCCTTTTCCATCACCCTCGGATAGCCCAGCCCGGCCAGCAATTCCCCCAGGTTGCCGCTGTCGAACAGGCCGTTCAACCAGGTATGTGCCCGACCCTTCTCCCACAGCCAGTTGCCCTGGCCCTTGAGCAGGCCGGCCGGTCCTTCGAAGCCCAGCTCCGTGACCCGGCTGCCGCGGTCCTCCGGGCGCATCACCAGGCGCGCGGCGCCCAGTCTTGCCTTGGCCAGGCGCAGATCCTTGCACTTGAAGTCCACCTGGGGGAGCTCGCGCGGATCGGGTCCCTGGGCCGGGTCGGGCGGCGTGCGGCTGCCCGGGCCATTGGCGTCATAAGGCAGGTAGAGCCGTTCGAAGTCGGCGAGCAAAAAGCCCCGCCCGTCGGGTCGATAGCGGAGAGTGCCCTGGGCCCGGGGACCGTTTAGTCGGGCCTCGATCCGTCCCTTGTCCCGATGCTCCGCATGCAGCGCGACCTTGGGTAGACGGATGTCGCCCAGGGCCAGGGTGTGGGCGTTCAGGTCGACCTCCCAGGGAGGCGGGTGCTCCTCCGGTACCTGGGCCAGGCCCAGGCGCTGGGTTGCGGCGTGCCAGGCATGAACGTCGAGTCGGGGCATTGTCGCCAGCAGCCGGTGGAGGGGCCTGTCTGGCAGGCGTGCCGCGCCACGCGCATAACGCACCTCGCTGCGGGAGCCGTCGAGGGCAAACCGGGCATCGAGCTGGCTGCCGTAGCGCAGGTGAACAGGACCGGGCGGCTCGCCCAGGGGGAGCGATAACTCCAGCAGGCGCTGTTGTTTCGGGGTCTTGCCGAGTGGCGTGGGCAGGTCGATACCCATTCCTGCCAATTGACTGCGCACGGTGAGCGCGGTGGCGCCGTCGCCGCGGGGAACGTCCAGCCACAGCGTAAAATCGCTGCTGCCCTCGGCCAGCTGCAGGGGCAGCTCGGGAAAGCGCCGTTGCAACAGCGGTACACCCCAATGGGTCCGCGCCTGGATGCGGGTGCTGTCGCCCGGGCCGCCTGTGACGTCGAGGGTCAACGGCTGGCCGAAGGCGACGCCCTCTACGCCCTGGGCGCGCACCGTATCCAGGCTGGCCTGCAGGGTTCCCCGGAGCTTGTCGATCTGCAGATCCCAGTCCGGCAGCCGCAGGCGATTGCCTCGCAGGCCCAGCCGGGCGTCCAGTCGGTAGCCGGGGTGACCGTCGGCGAGGGGAATCCGCAGATCCAGATCGAGTCGCGCCGGCCCCGACGCCTGCATACGGTCGGCAATGGCCCCGAAACGCGCCTTCAGCGCCGGCGAGCGCAACAGTCGCAGCTCGTCTTGCAGTGGCCCTTCCAATTGTCCTTTCACCTCGAGCGGGCTCACCGGCGCCAGGCTGGCAAGCCGCACCTGCCCCTCGCGGACCCGGGTCTGGAAGACATGGCCACCGAGCAGGTCGATCTGCAGGTTGTTCTGGCGAAAGACCAGCTTCGCATCGACTGCTTCGATCGGTGGCCAGCCGTTCTGGTAGTCCACGGTCACACCGTCCACCTGGGCCAATGTCTCGAAGCTGCCATTGCGTGTGCGGTGAAACGGGAAGTCGGCGAGGGGGCCGCTGATCAGCAGATCGGCGCCGAGCAGGCGGCCCGATTTCAGAGAATGGTCCAGCCACTGCACCAGGTGGTCGTTCATGATCGCGGTTGGCAGGTAGCGGGGCACCGCACTGGCGGGTCCCTCGTCCAGATGGGCCCGCAGGTCCAGTCGAAGCGGCCGCTGCTCGGCCTGGGTGAGCTGCATCCAGAGCCGGGCGCCCGTCTCGGGGGTCTTCAGCTGCAGATGGGGCATGGTGAGAATCCAGTCGCGGGCATCGGCGGTGCGGGCCAGCCAGTGCAATTCCCCTGCGAGGTGCTCGATCGCCTGCGTCTGGCGGAACAGCTGGCGGTAATCGAGCTGCAGTTCGTGGCCCGTCAGCTGCAGATCGGCCTGGCTGGGATGGACGACCAGCCGGCCGGAGAGTCCGTTGACGCCAGGGACGCCCTTCCACGGACTGATCTGGATCCGGTGCAGTCGGGCGCCGAGGGCCCAGGCGTGGTCGGGCGTGCCGGGGCTCCAGCGCAGGCGTACCGCGCGCAGCTCGCCGCGCGGCTGCAGCCCGGCCAGCCCCTCGGCGAGCACGGGCGGCAGGGCGGGCAGTTTCGGCCAGCGCTGGACGATCAGCCTGTGCAGCAGTACCAGCGGCAGGTGAGAGACGCCCAGGTCGAGGCGTGCCTGTTCGCCCTCTTCGCTGCGCCGCACGGCGATCTCTAGAGGGGCCGCAGCATCCCCGGGGGCGAGCTGCAGCTGCCCGTTCGAGACCAGGACTTGCCAGGCCTGATCCTGTTGGCGCCGATAGTCGATATTCCCCTGCAGGGATGCCAGCTGCAGTGGCCGTTCGGAATTGCCGGCGTCGACCTGCAGGTCTGTCAGCTGCAGCCTGCCCCGGCTGGAGCGCTCACGTGCCTTCTCCCAGTCCTGCCACAGCTCCACATCGAGGTGCCCACTCGCCAGGTGGTAGGGCTCGGGCAGATAGCCACGCAGAAGGGTGGCCAGATCGAGGCCATCGAGCTTCAGGTAGCTGCTGCCATGCCAGTCCTCGGTGGTGAGAAAGCCGTCGATATCGGCGCCGAAGCGCGCCTTGCCCAGGGGGCTTTCGAGCCGTCCGCGCAGCCGCAGGCGGTTTTCGTGCCGCACCAGATCCAAATCGAGGGGATCGATCACCAGCGGGAGGCCACCGTGTTGTCGGTCCAGCCACTCCAGACGGACATTGCGCAGGCGCAGGTGCCGCGGCAGCGGCATGGTCGCGCCGCCCTGCTGGCGCGCCGGGAAGCCCTCGATGTGGAGACGTCCATCGGCCTCGCGCACCAGCTTCAGGCGCAGGCCATCGAGGGTGAGACGCAGCGCCTCCAGGAGTCGCCCGCGCAACAGGCTGAGATGGCTCAGGTCCAGTTCAACCTCGTGCAGTCGGAGGGCGCCGGCGCCGCTGCCAACCCGGACATCCTGCAGTTTCAGGCGCGGCCCGATGCCCCACCAGCTCGCCTGCATGCGGGCGAATGTCACCGGCTGCGCCGCCTTTCCGCTCAGCCACTGCTCGAGCGGCTGGTGCGCGAACTCCAGCAGCGGGGTGGCCAGGCGAGCGACCAGCGCCAGTGCGCCCCACACGAGGATGATGCCTATCAGGACACGTCGGCCATGGTGCACGATGTGTTGCTTCATCGAGAGGGTCCTACGCTGTCACACTAGGACGACGTCGTATTGCTCCTGGGTGTAAAGGGCCTCTGCCTGCAGCTTGATCGGCTTGCCGATGAACTGTTCCAGCTCGGCCAGGTTCTGCGACTCTTCGTCCAGCAGGCGGTCGATCACCTCGGGGGCGGCCAGCACCAGCAACTGTTCGACATCGAACTGGCGGCTCTCGCGCAGGATCTCGCGGAAGATCTCGTAACAGGTGGTCTCCGCGGTCTTGAGGGTGCCGCGCCCGCGGCAGGTCGGGCAGGTTTCGCAGAGTACGTGTTCGAGGGACTCGCGGGTACGCTTGCGGGTCATCTCCACCAGGCCAAGTGCCGATACCTCGGAGATCTGGGTCTTGGCGTGGTCGTGCGCCAAACAGCGGTCGAGGGCGCGGATCACCTGGCGCTTGTGCTCGGGATCGGTCATGTCGATGAAATCGATGATGATGATGCCGCCCAGATTGCGCAGACGCAGGTGCCGGCAGATCGCCTGCGCGGCCTCGAGATTGGTTTTGAAGATGGTCTCTTCCAGGGTGCGGTGGCCGACGAACCCGCCGGTGTTGACGTCGATGGTGGTCATCGCCTCGGTCTGGTCGATGACCAGGTGGCCACCCGATTTCAGCTCCACCGTGCGCCGCAGGGCCTTCTGGATCTCGTCCTCGACGCCATACAGGTCGAAGATCGGGCGCTCGCCGGGGTAGTACTCGATCTGGGCGTCCGAATCGGGCAGGAATTTGTGGGCAAACTGGCGCGCCTTTTCCCAGGTCGAGCGCGAATCGATGCGTACCCGTTCCACCTCGGGGCCGACCAGGTCGCGCAGGGCGCGCAGCCCGAGGGGAAGGTCTTCGTGCAGTACCTCCACCGCATGCGCACCGGCGGCCCGCTCCTGGATCGACTGCCACAGGCGCTGCAGATACTGCATGTCGTGGCGCAGGGCCTCCTCGCTGGCCCCTTCGGCCGCGGTACGGGCGATGAAGCCGCCTGGCAGGTCCGACGCCTCGGCGAAGCTCGACAGGACCTGGCGCAGACGCGCCCGCTCGGCGTCGTCCTCGATCTTCTGCGACACCCCGATGTTCTGCATCTGCGGTACGAACACCATGTAGCGGGAGGGAATGGAGATGTTGGTGGTCAGGCGGGCGCCCTTGCTGCCGAGAGGGTCTTTGACCACCTGGACCACGATCTCGCCGCCCTCGCGCACCAATTCGGTGATCTGTTGAGTCTCGTTGCGATCTTCGGTAAAGATGTCCGAGGCGTGCAGAAAGGCAGCGCGTTCCAG
>JANTHJ010000061.1 GCA_024762475.1 Chromatiales bacterium
CAGAATTGACCTGGGAGTGGTCATCGGACACGCTGCTGCTCGCCTTCGATCTGCCGGCGGGCTGTTATGCCACCAGTCTGGTGCGCGAGCTGCTCGCTCAGCGTCCGGCCTTGCGCGACAGCAGCACATAGGTGGCGCCGGTGCCCCCATCCCAGCGGGGCGCGGTGGTGAAGGCGAGCACCGGTTCGCTCTGCAGCAGCCATTGGTAGGTCTTTTGCTTGAGCACCGGCTGGTTGCCGGCGGAATTGCGGCCCTTGCCATGCACCACCCGGACGCAACGCAGGCCGCGCGACAGGCTGGCATGGAGAAACCGGCCGAACGCCGAACGTGCCTCGGTCACCCGCATGCCATGCAGATCGAGTGTCTGCTCGGGCGGAATGAGTCCACGCCGCAGGTCCTGGAAGAGCCGCTGCTGAATGCCGGGGCGGCGGAACTCGAAGAATTCCGGTGTCTCCACGTTCAGATCGGCGAGTTCATCCCTGGCCTCGTCCTGCCGATGTTGCAGCGGCTTTGGCGCGTGCCGCCGATGGTAGGGCTCGGCCCGGTCGGCCTCTCGCGTCTCCACCCCGGACATGGCCTCACGAAACAGGGCGCGCTCTTCTTCGGGGATGTCTGACTTCTTGGCCATGGGCCGATTTGACCCCACAACCCATCGCCGGATCAAGGTGTGGAAAATGGGCGAATCCCGTATAGTTGGCGCTTCTTTTCAGTAGCTGATTTTCATGCGGATCCTGCTCAGCAACGACGATGGCTATCTCGCGCCGGGATTGGGCGCATTGGCCGATGCACTTGCGCCGGTAGCGAGCCTGGAGGTGGTCGCGCCGGATCGGGACCGCAGCGGGGCGAGCAATTCCCTGACCCTGGAGAATCCGCTCCGGGCACGTCGCGCGGAAAACGGTTTCATTTGCGTCGAGGGGACGCCCACCGATTGTGTGCACCTGGCGATCACCGGGTTGCTGGAGGCGGAGCCGGACATGGTGGTCTCGGGCATCAACTCCGGCCCTAACATGGGTGACGACGTGCTCTATTCGGGCACGGTGGCAGCCGCGACCGAGGGGCGTTTCCTCGGGTTTCCCGCGGTGGCGATTTCCATGGCGGCGCACCAGCCGCGTCATTACGAGACGGGGGGCAGGGTGGCCGTGGCGCTGGTGGAGCGGCTGCGGCGCATGCCCGCACCCGGCGACAAGCTCATTCTGAATGTGAACGTGCCGGATGTGCCCTGGGAGCAGCTGAAGGGATTTCGCAGTACCCGGCTGGGCCACCGCCACAAGGCTGAGCCGGTGGTGAAGTCCAAGGATCCGCGGGGACGTCCGATCTACTGGGTCGGGTCAGCCGGTCCAGAGGCGGATGCGGGCGAGGGAACCGATTTCCATGCCATTCGGGAGGGTTATGTGTCCATCAGCCCGCTACAGATCGACCTGACCCGGCACACGTTGCTGCGGGATCTGGAGGCCTGGCTGCGGGCATGAGCGTCTACCAGGGTATCGGCATGACCTCGCAACGTACCCGCGAGCGCCTGGTGGAGCGCATCCGGGCGCAGGGGGTACACGAACCGCGGGTGCTGCAGCGGATTCGCGAGCTGCCGCGCCACCTTTTCGTCGACGAGGCGCTGGCCACCCGCGCCTATGAAGACACCGCATTGCCGATCGGACTGAGTCAGACCATTTCGCAACCCTATATCGTGGCGCGCATGACCGAGGCACTGCTGGAGGCCGGGCCGCTGGAGAATGTGCTGGAGATCGGAACCGGCTCGGGCTACCAGGCCGCGGTGTTGGCCGGCCTGGTGCGGCGCGTTTACACGGTCGAGCGTATCGAGGCCTTGCTGCGTCAGGCGCGCAGGCGTTTTCACGCACTCACGCTGATCAACGTGCGCACCAAGCACGCAGATGGCACCCTGGGTTGGCCCCACTACGCGCCCTACGACGGTATCATCGTGACCGCCGCCCCGGAGGGCATCCCCTTGGCGTTGGTAGAGCAGCTGCGCCCCGGCGGCCGCATGGTGCTGCCGATCGGAATACGCGAGGAACAGGTGTTGGTGCGGGTGACCCGGACCAAGACGGGTCATGAAAAGGAAATTCTCGAGCGGGTGAGCTTCGTGCCGCTGCTTGGAGGCACGAGCTGAGCGATGAAGATATTCACAATTCTCTATGACAAGGTGATGGGCTGGGTGCGCCATCCGCATGCCAGCTGGTACCTGGCCGGATTGAGTTTCGCGGAGTCCTCTTTTTTTCCGGTTCCACCCGACGTGATGCTCGCACCCATGAGCATGGCGCGACCGGCCCGGGCGATGCGATTGGCGCTGTTGACGACCCTTGCTTCGGTCATGGGGGGCATACTCGGCTACCTGATCGGCATGCTCGCCTTCGACCTGGTCGAGCCACTGCTGCACCAGTACGGGTATTGGGAGAAATACCTGCGTGCCCGCGAATGGTTCGAGACCTGGGGGTTTTGGGCGATCTTCGTTGCTGGATTCTCACCCATACCCTACAAAGTATTCACTATCACTGCGGGCGTGATCGGAATGAGCTTTGTGCCCTTCGTCCTGGCCTCGCTGATCGGCCGGGGCGGGCGATTCTTTCTGGTGGCCGGCCTGATGGCCTGGGGGGGCGAGTCCATGGAGGCAAGGCTGCGCCAATGGGTGGACTGGATCGGCTGGTTGACCGTGGCGGCGGTGGTCCTCATAGTGGTGTTGTTCAGACACTAGCCGACGTCATTTTGAAGGATTCTTTGCACGGATCGAGAACAGGCTGGGGCGTCGGTCTCCTCGCGGTGCTGGCGGCGCAGTTGCTCGGTTGTAGCTCCAGCTGGCAGGCCCCGATGGAGAGCCGCGGCGGCTCGACGGTCAGAGGGTCGGAAAAGGCGACGAGATCGTATCGCCCTGGAACCTACTACCGGGTTCGCAAGGGCGACACCCTGTTCTCGATCGCCTGGCGCAGCAACAAGGATTTCCGTTCGTTGGCCCGCTGGAATGGCATTCGCGCGCCCTACGTCATCTATCCCGGTCAGTTGATTCGGCTCAGGCCGTTTCAGGCGGCACTGCGGTCTCCGGCGGTAGCTCAGAAAAAGACCCGATCGCCAGCGGCGGCGGGCGGCAAATCGCCCGCTCCACCCAAGATCCGCCGCAACGCGAGCGGCGAGACCCGCAGGCCATCGGCCGCGGACAAGCGGGCTCAGCGACCCTCTCGCACCAGCGTGCGCGAGCCGGCTCCCAAGAACAGTGCGATGAGGGAAAAGTTGCGTTGGTCATGGCCTACGCAGGGCAAGATCGTGGCGCGGTGGAAGGTCGGGGACCCGCTGCACAAGGGGATCAAGATCGCCGGCAGGGCAGGCCAGGCGGTACGGGCGGCGGAGTCGGGGAAGGTCGTCTATAGCGGCAGTGGACTGATTGGATACGGTCGGCTTATCATCATCAAGCATAACGATAATTATCTTAGCGCCTATGGCCACAACAGGAAGTTGCTGGCGAACCAGGGGCAGCTGGTCACGAGAGGCCAGAAGATCGCGGAAATGGGCAAGTCCAACGATGGGCGAGCCTTGTTGCATTTCGAAATCAGACGGGATGGCAAACCGGTCAACCCGATGAGACTGCTGCCGCGGCGGTGACTGCACATCGGTCTGCGCAGATGTGGGAGGAGGATGTTGAATGGCCACGAAGAAGGTGGAAGAACCGGAGGGAGCATCGCTTCCGGAAGAGCCAGAGGAAGGATCTGTCGCTGTTGACGTAGAGGGCGTGACGGAAGTCGAAACCCCTGCCGTGCCCCCAGAGGCGACGGAGGCGGCAGAGGCGAACAAGGCCTTCGAGGCGGGAGAGGTGCCCGACAGTCAGCTGGATGCGACCCGCCTGTATCTGAACGAGATCGGGGCCTCCAAGTTGCTCACGGCCGAAGAAGAGGTCTTCTACTCGCGCCTTGCGCAAAAGGGCGACGAGGCCGCGCGGCGCAAGATGATCGAGTGCAATCTGCGCCTGGTGGTGAAGATCGCACGTCGCTACATGAACCGCGGCCTGGCGCTGCTGGACCTGATCGAGGAGGGCAACCTCGGGCTGATCCGCGCGGTCGAGAAGTTCGATCCGGAGCGTGGGTTCCGGTTCTCTACCTATGCGACCTGGTGGATCCGCCAGACCATCGAGCGGGCCATCATGAACCAGACCCGTACCATCCGCCTGCCGATCCATGTGGTGAAGGAGATCAATGCCTACATGCGGGCGGCACGCCAACTCGCGCAGCAACTCGATCACGAGCCCACGGCCGAGGAGATCGCCGATCTGCTGGACAAACCGATCGATGAGGTCAAGCGGTTGCTTGGCCTGAACGAGCGGACCGCCTCGGTGGATACCCCTTATGGCAAGGATGCGGACAAGCCCCTGCTGGATACCATCGCTGACGAGAACGCCTCGGATCCAACCGCCTTCCTGCAGGCCGATGATATTCATGCCCATCTGGACGAATGGCTTGCACGGCTGAACGACAAGCAGCGCGAGGTGGTCGAGCGGCGTTTCGGCCTGCATGGTTACGAGAATGCGACACTCGAGCAGGTGGCCAAGGAACTGGGGGTGACCCGTGAGCGGGTACGCCAGATCCAGATGGATGCCCTCAAGCGGCTGCGCAACATCCTCGAACAGGAGGGCTATAACGTGGACAATGTGTTTGCCGAGTGAGCGGATTCCCTGTCGGTGCCGTGGGATCGCGCCCTCCGAATCCGTTATTCTGGATCGAAATAGCGGGAGACAGACCCATGAATGATGAGAGCACGAAAGAGCGCGAGATCCTGACCGTGATGCGCAAGGTACTGGCGCAGATCATCAAGGACACCACACCGCCCAGCCGGGCCATGAAACACCCCCTCAGCGACGATACGATCCAGGATATTCGGGCCTGTCTCGGTCTGATCTCGTCGCGCGAGCGCGAGCTGGCCGATGCTGCCGGGATCCCGGTGGAAAAGCCCTATTACGCGGATGAGAAGCCTGCCGCCGAAGTGGTTTCCATCGACAGCATTGCGCGGCCTCGCAAGGATCAGGACTGAGGCCTCTCCGGGATCAGTCGATCGTCGCCAGGGCCTCTTCGTAGATCGCCAGATCGCGATCGGAAAAGCAACAGAAGACTACGCGCGCCATCGAGCGCAGATTTGGCAGCGTCTCTGCCACGGTGCTCACCGCGATAGGCGCCGCCAGCTCTGGGGGATAGCCATACACACCAGTGCTGATGCCCGGGAACGCGATCTCGCTCACCTGGTAGAGGTCACTGAGCCGCAAGGCATGACGGTAGCAATCGGCAAGAAGAGCGGGCTCGTCCGCGCGCCCGCCGCGCCACACCGGGCCAACCGTATGAATTACCCAACGTGCCGGCAGATCGAAGCCGGGCGTGATGCGTGCCTCCCCCGTGGGACAGCCGCCGAGCGGGCGGCAGGCCTCCAGGAGCCGGGGCCCGGCGGCGCGGTGAATGGCGCCATCGACACCCCCACCGCCCAGCAGGGTCTCGTTCGCCGCATTGACGATGGCATCGACCCCAAGCGTGGTGATATCGGCTGCGATCGCCTTGAGCTCGGTCATCACGCCCGCGGGTGATCAGTTCTTCGACTGGTCTTTGCCACCCACCACGTCCACCTCGATCTGTTCGCGCAGACCGCGGATGTAGGCGGCCAGTTTTTCGTTCTTGATTTCTTGAACGAGCTCGTCCTTGACCTCCTCGAGCTTGGGCGTGGGTACGGGGCGGGATTGCTCGCGCAAGATTACATGCCAGCCGAATCGGGTCTTCACCGGCTCGTGGGTATACTCACCGTCCTTGAGCGCCGCTACCGCCTCGCCAAAGGGTTTGACCATGGTGTCGAGGGTAAACCAGCCCAGGTCTCCTCCCACTGTTTTCGAAGGACCAGTGGAGTATTCACGCGCAAGTTTGTCGAAGTCTTCACCCTGATCCAGTTTCGCAATCAGGTCACGCGCCTCTTTTTCCGTCTTGACCAGGATATGGCGTGCCTTGAACTCGCGGTTGTCCGCGTTGGTATAGCGCTTCTGGTAGGCCGCTTTGACCTCCTCGTCGCTGGCCTTGGCCTGCTTGAGAAAATCGCCGATGACCGCCTGCGCCAGGAGGCGCGCATTGGCGACCTCCATGGCCGCTTTCAGTTCTGGTTGCTGCGCCAATTCCTGACCACGGGGAGAGTTGGCCACCATGAAGGTATTGACCAGTTCATTGAGCAGGCGCACCTGTTTCTCGGGCGTGCTCACGCTGTCGGCGCCTCGCTGTGCCGCGAATATCGAAAAATGCAGGTTAGTCAGATCGAAATCACCAATCTTGACCAATGGCACGATCTCGGGCGTCTGTTCCTTGGGCGCGGCCTGTTTGCCGGCGGCAGGGGCGTCTGCCGCCTGCAGCGTCAGAGGAGCGAGCGCCAGGGCGCACAGAAAATGGCGAATCTTCATGGAATACCTCAGGGTAGAACTTTCTTGAAGGGCTTGATGACGACGTCGGCGTAGACGCCGGCATCCACGTAAGGGTCGGCCTGCGCCCAGGCCCTGGCATCGGCCAGGCTGTCGAATTCAGCGATGATCAGGCTGCCGGTGAAGCCGGCCCCTCCGGGATCCTCGGCCTCTATGGCGGGATGAGGGCCTGCCAGCACCAATTGGCCGGTTGACTGCAGCGCCTGCAATCGGTCGAGATGTGCCGGCCGTGCCTGCAGGCGTTTGGCCAGGCTGTCTTCCACATCCGTGGCGATGATAGCAAACAGCATCTTCAGTCCTCGCCGGACCGGCCGGTTTCGACTTCTGTTTCCTGCGGCATGTAGCGGGCGATATAGAATCCCTGCGCGAGCATGAACAGGACGCTCAACAGGGTGAGCCCGAACAGCTTGAAGTTGACCCAGATGGCCTCGGAGAAGCTGTAGGCGACATACAGGTTGAGAAAGCCTTCGAGCGTAAGAAATATCACCCAGGCCCAGTTCAGACGGGCGATCACCGCGTCGGGGAACTCGCCGACGACCGACAGCATGCGCCGCAGGAAGCCGCGTTCCAAAAACCATTCACTGAACAACAGCGCAGCGGCGAATAGCCAGTTCACGATGGTGGGCTTCCACATGATGAACTGCGGGTCGTGCAGCCCGAGGGTGAGTGCCCCGAATGCCAGCACCAGCGCGAGGATTATCCAGTGCATTTTCTCGATGGGATGTCCCAGTAGCTTCATGACCGCCAGTTGCAGCACCATTGCGAGCATCAAAACCTGGGTCGCAACATAGATGTCGTACAACTGGTAGAAGATGAAGAAAAGCACCAGTGGCAGAAAATCGTTGAGTAGTTTCATTGTTCGGTCTGTTTCAGTGGAGGGTTCGCGCCTTGTTGAACAGGGCATGGAAACGGCCCATGATCTCGCGCACCTGCTGTGGGTAGCCCACCCGGTCCATCTGCTGCATGCCTTCCTCGAAAAAGCGTGCAGCATCGTCGGGCATTTGTTCGACCACCGTGGTGAACGCCGGTTCCATGAGCTCTGGTGCCAGGGTACGGGTGGCGATGATGGCCCGGTTGATGACCAGTAAGCGCCAGGGATGCAGCGGCCCGCCCGCACTGTCCATCAGGGATGGGCTGACCGCCTCCATGATCTCGTTGGCAAAACCGAAGAGTTCGCGCATCTCCTCCGGCGAGTTGGTCTGATTCGCATACCAGGCCAAGGCGTTGACCACGGGGGCGAGCTGGCGGATCTCTGCCTCCTGCCGGGCGACCCAGACGCCCAGAGGGAGGCAGAGATTTTCGATCTGTCGGGCGCACTCCGGCATGTCCGCCTCGGTCGCCAGTTCGCTCAGGTCGTTCAGCAGTTGCAGGCCAAAGTTGCCCAATGCCTCCACTTCCGAAAGATCCGGCGGTTCCCGGTTCGATTCACCGGCACGATGGGCCTCAATGCCTCGCAGAACCTTGCACAGGTCACCCATGGCAGTGACCAGGCGCGCCGGATCCTCTCGTTCGGGAGTTGCGCGTCCTTGCCAATGCTCGAGCAGCGGCTCTGCCTGATCGCGAAACACCTCGAACAGGTAGGCGATATCCACGGGAGCGATTTTCATGGCCCCGAGTTTAGCAGTCTGGACGCGCCGGCGCAGGCGCGGGCTGGTATCATGTTCAGATGAATTCTTCACCAGACCTGCATGCCCATTCCACCGCTTCCGACGGTACCCTCTCGCCGGCCCTGCTGATGGCCCGCGCGGGTGCTGCTGGCGTAAAGGTAATGGCGCTCACCGACCATGACACGCTGGAGGGTCTGCCCGAGGCTGCGGTGGCCGCCGAGGCGCAGGGGCTAGCCTTCGTGCCGGGCGTCGAGATTTCGGTCAGCTGGGGGGGGCGCACGATCCATATCGTGGGACTGGGTGTGGATGCCGAAAATGCGTCCCTGCAGGAGGGACTGGCGGGGTTGCGCACTTTCCGCGACTGGCGGGCGGAAGAAATGGGGAGACGCCTGGAGAAGGCTGGATACGCCGGGGTGCTGGAGCGAGCCAGAGAATTTTCGAATGGCCGTCTGATCGGTAGAACCCACTTCGCCCGCGCGCTGGTCGATTTGGGCCATGCCGAGACGGTGCGCGCGGTCTTCCAGCGGTTTCTGGTGCGGGGCAAGCCGGGGCATGTCCCGGGCGAATGGGCCGAACTGGCCGATGCGGTGGGATGGATCAGGGCTGCGGGGGGGCAAGCGGTCATCGCACATCCCGCGCGCTATGGCTTCACCCGCAGCAAGCTTCGGCGCCTGGTGGACGATTTCATCGCCGCCGGCGGTGAGGGCATAGAGGTGATCTCGGGCAGCCATAGCCGGGACGAAACCCTCAATATGGCCAACCTGGCCCGACAGTCTGGCCTCTTGGGCTCCGCCGGCTCGGATTACCACGGGCCCGAGAATCCCTGGATAGAGTTGGGCCGGCTGCCGGCGCTGCCGGCGAATGTGCGGCCGATCTGGCACGACTGGCCCTCGATCCCCGCGCCACGGGTCGCCACTGTCGCGCCCGAAGGCGCCTGAGCACATTTCGTACCCCAACGCCGGCCGCACGAGAGTTCGATGTCGCAGTTCTTTCAAATCCATCCGGATAACCCTCAGTCGCGCCTGGTGCGTCAGGCGGTGGAAATCGTCCGTGGCGGGGGTGTGATCGTGTATCCCACCGATTCCAGCTACGCCCTGGGCTGCCATATCGGGGACAAGCAGGCATTGGACCGAATCCGGGCCATCCGGCGCCTGGACGAGCGTCACAATTTCACCCTGGTGGGGCGGGATCTCTCGGAGTTGTCGGCCTATACCAAGATGGGAAACCAGGCCCATCGCTGGATCAAGCGCCTGACACCGGGCCCCTACACCTTTATCCTGCCGGCGACCAAGCAGGTGCCGAAGCGCCTGATGAACCCCAAACGCAAGACCATCGGTATCCGGATTCCGGACAATCGCATCGCGTTGGCATTGTGCGAGGAGCTGGGCGAGCCGCTGCTCAGCAGCACTTTGATACTCCCGGGCGAGGAAATGCCCATGATGGATCCCTACGAGATGCGGGATCTCATCGGGCACGCCGTGGACCTGATCATCGACGGGGGGTACTGCGGCTACGAGCCGACCAGTGTCATCGCTTTCGAGGACGATGAACCGCAGGTCGTGAGGGTCGGGAAGGGGGACGTCTCCCTGTTCGAGACGGTGTAGGCGGCATACGACGGTATAATCGGCCCATGCATGAAATGAACCTGATCCAGCAGCTGACGGTGATGCTGCTGCCGCTGGTCTTTGCAGTCACCGTCCACGAGGCGGCCCACGGCTGGGTCGCGGACAAGCTGGGGGACCCGACGGCACGCGCCCTCGGGAGAATCACCTTCAATCCCCTGCCGCATATCGACCTGTTCGGTACCATTCTGCTGCCGCTGGGGTTGTATGTATTGACTTCGATGGGCGGCGGGCCAGGGTTTCTGTTTGGCTATGCCAAGCCGGTGCCGGTGAACGCGGCCCGACTGCACAACCCGCGCCGCGACATGGCCCTGGTGGCCGCGGCCGGGCCCGGAGCCAACCTGCTGATGGCGATCGCCTGGGCGGGCATCGCCGCCAGTGCCCGCTATGTGGGGGGAGACTTTCCGGTGATCGGGCTGTTCTTGTTCCAGGCCGGGGCGTTCGGGGTGCTGATCAACCTCTTTCTGATGGTCCTGAACCTGCTGCCGATTCTGCCTCTGGATGGTGGGCGCATTCTGGCTTCGGCGCTACCGCCGGCGCTGTCGCACGGCTACGCGCGCCTCGAGCCCTGGGGCATGGTCATCCTGCTGGTGCTGCTGGTGAGCGGGTGGCTGACACCGCTCATTCTGCCAGTCGTGTCCTCCCTGCATCATCTGCTGTTGGGCGTGGCCTTCGCCTGAGCCTTCGAAAAGAGGAAATGTCTTGAACGCTGTCGCTTCGCAACATGCCAGAGTGCTTTCCGGGATGCGGCCCACCGGTCGACTCCACCTGGGTCACTATCACGGAGTACTCAAGAACTGGGTCGAGCTGCAGCATGAATACCAGTGCCTGTTCTTTGTCGCGGACTGGCACGCACTCACCACCCACTACGACGATCCTACCGGGATCCCCCAAGCGACGTGGGATATGGTGATCGACTGGCTGGCGGCGGGTGTCAACCCCAAGGAAGCGACATTGTTCATCCAGTCTCGGGTGCCCGAGCATGCCGAGCTGCACCTGCTGCTGTCGATGATCACGCCCCTGGGGTGGCTCGAGCGGGTGCCCACCTACAAGGATCAGCAGGAGAAGCTCAAGGAGAAGGACCTTTCGACCTATGGCTTCCTCGGTTATCCGCTGCTTCAATCGGCAGACATCCTGGTCTATCGCGCCGGGATGGTGCCGGTAGGGGAGGACCAGGTGGCCCACGTTGAACTCACTCGCGAGGTGGCGCGCCGGTTCAATCACCTGTACGGGCGCGAGCCGGACTTCGAGGAGAAGGCGGAGCGTGCCATCAAGAAGATGGGCAAGAAGAACGCCAAGCTCTTCAAGAACTATCGAAAGGCCTATCAGGAGAAGGGCGACGACGAGGCCCTGGCGGCTGCGCGGGCCCTATTGGAGGCCCAGCAGAATATTGGCGTGGTGGACCGTGACCGCCTGTTCGGTTACCTGGAGGGCGGGGGTAAGGTGATCCTGCCCGAGCCCCAGCCGCTGTTGACCAAGGCGGCACGGATGCCGGGACTGGATGGGCAGAAGATGTCCAAGTCGTACGGGAACACGATCTCCCTGGCCGCGCCGCCTGATGAGGTCGAACAGCAGCTGCGCACCATGCCGACCGACCCGGCGCGAGTGCGTCGCACCGACCCGGGCGACCCCGATAAGTGCCCCGTCTGGCAGTTTCATCTGGTCTATTCCGATGAACGCATTCAGACCTGGGTCCAGGAAGGTTGTCGTTCGGCGGGTATCGGGTGTCTTGAGTGCAAACAGCCCATTATCGATGCCGTGTTGGCAGAACTGCGACCCATCCAGGAACGGGCGCACGAGTACGAGGCCCAGCCGGAGGTGGTACAGAACATCATCAACGAGGGCTGCGAGGCGGCGCGTGAGGTGGCGCGCGAGACCATGCAGGAGGTGCGACACGCAATGTCGCTGGACTATTGAGCGAACGCAATCCCCAATCCGCCAATGAACCGGCCGAGGTCGTACCACCGCAGCAGGAGGAGATGCCCTTCGCGGTGGTCGCCGGCGAACCGCAGTACGTCCTGCCCAAAGATCTGTACATCCCCCCGGACGCGCTCGAGGTCTTTCTCGACGCCTTCGAGGGCCCGCTCGACCTGCTGCTGTACCTGATCCGGCGGCAGAATCTGGATATCCTGGATATTCCGATCGCGGATATCACCCGGCAGTACATCCAATACATCGAGATGATGCAGGACCTGCGCTTCGAACTGGCGGCAGAATACCTGGTGATGGCCGCGATGCTGGCCGAGATAAAGTCGCGGATGCTGCTGCCGCGCGTCCATTCCGATGACGAAGAGGAGGGGGAGGATCCCCGTGCGGAACTGATCCGCCGCCTGCAGGAATACGAGCGTTACAAGCAGGCGGCCGAGGACGTCAACGAACTGCCGAGGGTGGGACGGGATATCTTCACAGTCAAGATCGAGGCGCCGTACAAGCAGGTCGAACAGGCGCCGCCGGACGTGGATCTCAGAGAGGTACTGCTGGCGTTGAAGGACGTGCTGCACCGCGCGGACATGTTCAGCAGCCATCACATCACGCGCGAACCGCTGTCGCTGCGCGAGCGCATGAGTCTGGTGCTGGAGCGGGTTCACGGGGAGGCCTTTACCGAGTTTACCGACCTTTTCGACGTCGGCGAGGGTCGGCAGGGCGTGGTGGTCACCTTCATGGCGATGCTCGAGCTGATCAAACAGCAGCTGATCGAGCTGGTCCAGGCCGACAGTTTCGCCCCCATCCATGTCAAGGCGAGGGCCTGAGATGGCAGTACCCGAGAACCTGAAAAACATCATCGAGGCCGCCCTGCTGGCGGCCGGTGGCACCCTATCCCTGGATGGCATGCAGGCCCTGTTCGAGGAGGCCGAGCAGCCGGACAAGAAACGCCTGCGTGAGGTGCTCGACGAATTGAGTCGCGACTACGACGGGCGAGGCATCGAGATCTGCGAGGTCGCGAGTGGCTGGCGTATCCAGGTCGGCAAGGAGACCTCTCCCTGGGTTTCGCGCCTGTGGAACGAGCGCCCTCCGCGTTATTCGCGGGCCCTGATGGAGACCCTGGCGCTGATCGCCTACCGCCAGCCGATCACCCGGGGTGAGATCGAGGATATTCGCGGGGTATCGGTCAGCTCGAATATCGTCAAGACGCTGATGGAGCGTGAATGGATTCGAGTAGTGGGGCACCGCGACGTGCCGGGCAAGCCCTCGCTGTATGGCACCACTCGCGAGTTTCTCGATTATTTCAATCTCAAATCTCTGGACGATCTCCCGAGCCTGGCGGAGATCCGCGACCTGGAGGAGATCAACCGCGAGCTGGAACTGGACGGGCCAGAGGGCAAGCCCGATGTCGGCGAACATCGGTCTGCGTCAAACGCAGACGAACCGCCAGTCGCTGCCGAGCAGGACGACGCCGGCGCGGCACCGGGCGTGGAGAGCGAAGCCGCCGATTCTGCCGCGCCGCGAGGCGAGGAGAAGCTCGCGGTGACGGAGGACGCCGTGGCTGTCGAATCGACGGCGGCAGCGCCGACGGTGGAACGGGATGGCTGAGCCAACGGGTGAGCGGCTGCAAAAGCTGCTCGCGAACGCGGGACTGGGTTCGCGCCGCGAGATCGAACAGTGGATCCGTGATGGGCGAATCACGGTCAACGGCAGGCCCGCGCGGCTGGGGACGCGGGCGGACGCCGAAGATCGCATCGAGATCGATGGACGACCGGTTTCCGACAAGCGGCTGGCCGGGCGCGAGCGCTATGTCATACTCTACAACAAGCCCGAAGGCGAGATGGTCACCCGTCATGATCCCGAGGGTCGTCGCACCGTCTTCGATCGTCTTCCCAAGCCGCCGCAGGGGCGCTGGATCGCCGTCGGGCGATTGGATATCAACAGCGCGGGCCTATTGCTGTTGACCAACGACGGAGAGCTCGCCAACCGGCTGATGCATCCGAAATATGCCATCGATCGGGAATACGCTGTGCGCGTGCATGGCGAGGTGACCGGGGAGATGGTGCAGCAGCTGGTGAACGGGATCGAGCTGGAGGATGGCACGGCCCGTTTCGAGGACGTAGTGGAGTCGGGTGGCGAAGGAATGAATCGCTGGTTCCACGTGGTGATCATGGAGGGCCGCAAGCGCGAGGTGCGGCGCCTGTGGGAGGCGGTCGGCGCGCAGGTATCGCGGCTGAAGCGGGTGCGCTATGGACCGATCATCCTCGACAGTGCAGTCAAGGCCGGGCAGTGGCGCGAGTTGGACAAGGCCGAGCGCAAGGCGCTACTGGCATCGGTGGGCATGAAGGCCGAGCGGCCCTGGGGCACGCTTTCCCGCCCCGGGGCGCGCCTCAAAGCGGGCAAGGTCCAGGGCTCCCCCTGGCGAAGAGGCCGCAGTCGCCGAGATGGCAGAGAAGACTGACCACTTCGCGCCCGACCGGGCGCAACTGATGTCGCTGTATCGAGGGTTGCTCGACCTCTATGGGGAACAGTCCTGGTGGCCCGCAGATTCGCCTTTCGAAGTGGCGGTGGGTGCGGTGCTGACGCAGAACACCAGCTGGAGCAATGTCGAGCGGGCCATCGATCGGCTCAAGGAGACCGATACGCTGGACTGCGATGCGATTCTCTCCCTCCCGACCGGGCAACTGGCCGAGCTCATACGTCCCGCCGGTTATTACAATCTCAAGGCGCAGCGGCTGAGAAACCTGTGCGACTATCTGCGTTCGATCGGGGGCCTGGATGCCCTGAGTCGGCTGCCCCCATCGCAGGCCCGCGAAGGTTTGCTCGGGGTGAAGGGCGTCGGGCCGGAGACCGCCGACGATATTCTGCTGTTTGGGCTGGATGTCCCGGTATTCGTGATCGATGCCTATACCCGGCGTCTGCTACAGCGCCAGGGAATGGCGCGGGGCGACGAGCCCTATGAGGTGCTGCGGGAGGGTTTCGAGCAGGCGTTGCCCGCCGAGCCGGATCTGTTCAAGGAATATCATGCGCTGATCGTGGAGCATGCCAAACAGGCGTGTCGCAAACGCGCGCTGTGCGCGAAATGCGGGTTGGATCCCAGCTGTCCCAAGATCACAGCGAGCTGAGCAATCAGGCGACCACCACGCAGTTTCGAGCCTTTTCCTTGGCCTGGTAGACGGCCGTATCGGCGCGTTCGAACAACTCCTCGGACGTCTCCTGTCCGCCCAGCTCGGCGACCCCGACGCTGACGCTCAGCTGGATATCGCGCCCGCCGATGGTCTTGATCGCAGACACCGCCTCGCGGACCCGCTCCCCGAGCAGCGCGGCCCCGTCGCGGTTGGTGTGGGAGGCGATGATCACGAACTCCTCGCCACCGTAGCGGAACAGCAGATCGCTGCGCCGCACGGTGGAGGCGAGGGCGCCCGCGAGGGCGCGAAGGACGTCGTCGCCGAAGGCATGCCCGTACTGATCGTTGAAGCGTTTGAAGTGATCGGCATCGATCACCAGCATCGACAGCGGCGTGTCTTGACGATGCGCCAGGTCGACCTCCCGCTGCAGCGCACTCTCCAGTGCCAGGCGGTTCTGTACGCCGGTCAATGGGTCGTGGGAGGCCAGCTGCAGGGCGGCGAGATAGGTCAAGGCGTTGCGCAGCGGATAGACGAGCCCGCACAGCAGGTTCTCCAGCAGCCGCAACTCCTTGTTGGTGAAGGGCAGCTCGCGGAAGAAGCGGATACTGCCAAGCCGTTGATCCTGCAGCTCCAGGTCGTAGGTGGCGCGATGCGTGGCCGTGCTGCCGAACTGGTACTGTCGATTCAGATCATCGTTCTGGTACTCCAGGCCGTCGATCTCGAGATTCGCCTGGATGTGCTTGGCGAAAAG